>JBGVQK010000029.1:0-27827 GCA_045127455.1 Eubacteriales bacterium | reverse complement strand
ACCCTTGGCGCATATTACGCCTACTGCGACATTTTAAAGGCTTTTGGAATGGAAAATGATATCATTCCTGCCCAAAGCTTTCAAAAAGAGACCGTTTCCACCAATTTTTGGGGCACGTTCGCGTCTGCCTCGGGCTTTCATTTTGTGCCGCCCGACACGGTGGAGCTGTGGCTCCTTGGCAACGAGGACGATTTCCTTGTCACCGCCGATGGCAGAGCCCTTGATGGGGGATTTTACAACCGCGCGCACCTTGAGGGCAACGACAAATATTCCGTCTTTCTCGATGGCACACACGACGTTGTCACCATCACAAAAAAGGACGGTGAAAACCGCCCGACACTTGCTATTTTTAAGGATAGCTTTGCCAATTCGGTAGCTCCTTTTTTGGCACAGCACTTTGACCTTGTCCTATATAATCTTTCCTCGCCGCGCACCGATTACACCGACGTTACCGCCTACACAAAAGCGTGCAATGCCGATGCCACCTTGGTGCTTTACACGCTGGGGAATGTGATAGAAACCGATAAAATGAACCGTTTACGTTAAAGAATTGGAGAAAAAATGAGTATTATTAAGCACGAAATTCCCATTTTAGAGTTTGACACCGAAAAAACTGCAGTCATTAACCCCACACACGAAAAACTGAATTTAAAGCTGCCGAGAAAGTGCGTATTCGCCTTTCTTGGCGAGTACATAACCGAATATGCAAGCAAAACCGAGACCGTAAAGGTCTCTGAGTTCCGCAGTATGACCAAGTGCTATCCTATTTATGTGACGAAATACAAAGGGGAAGAAATCACTCTTTGCGAAGCACCTGTTGGTTCTGCGGCATCGGCACAGATACTTGATTGGCTGATCGGCTACGGCGTGCGTGAGATCATCTCCGCAGGCTCTTGCGGTGCTCTTGAAAAGTTCCCCGAGGGGACGTTCCTTGTGCCTTGCAAGGCTCTGCGCGACGAAGGAACTTCCTACCACTACGCGCCGCCTTCAAGATTTATGGAAATTGGCGAAAGAGCGAGAAAAGCAATCGAAGAAACAGTGCTCGAACGCAGAATGAAATATCAAGAGGTCATCACTTGGTCAACGGACGGATTTTTCCGTGAAACCAAGGAGAAGGTCGCCTACCGCAAAAGCGAAGGTTGTTCTGTCGTTGAAATGGAATGCGCGGCGCTTGCAGCCGTTTCCGCTTTCAGAGATGCCACTTGGGGAATGATCCTCTATACTGCAGACAGCCTTGCCGACGTAGAAAAATATGACGAGCGAAATTGGGGAGGCAACGCATACGAATATGCGCTCACCCTCTGCCTTGATGCAGTGATGAAGCTATAAGGAAAAGACTATCAATGAAAAAACTGATTTTATTGCGCCCGACCGCCCAGTATGCAAAGCAGATCATGGAATGCAAAAGGGAATATCTTGCGGCAAATAGTTCTATGGACGGTTGCGGTCCGATGCGTCGCACAGACGATGCGATGGAGTATATCGAAAAGTGTGCGCTTGAAGAAAACCCCGAAACCTGTCCCGCTGCACTTGTCCCTGCAACGCAGTTTATGCTTGTCAGAAAAGCGGATAACAAGGTGTTGGGCTTTTTGCAAGTCAGACACCGCTTCAACGACTATCTCTCAAAATTTGGCGGTCACATCGGGTACTCCGTAAGACCGAGTGAACGACGCAAAGGTTATGCCAAAGAAATGCTAAAAATGTCGCTCCCATTTTGTCGCGAGATCGGGCTTGATAAAGTATTGATCACTTGCATAGATGGCAATATCGGCAGCGAAAAGACCATTCTTGCAAACGGCGGCGTTTACGAATGTACGGTACACGAGCCGAACGAAAATAAGAATATGAAACGGTTTTGGATCACTTTGAAATGAAGATACAGAGGAAAGAAACTATGAAAAACAAAAAAATCATCAAATTTACCGCCATCATTCTTGGCGGACTGATCCTTGGCGCAATTCTGCTCGGGGTTCTTAATGGACTTGTTGGCAAAGGAGAGTGGAACCTCGGTTGGACCAATTACCGCTATGATGATAGCGCATATCACGCAGGCGAGGGAACCATCCCTGCGCCCGCGCTTGAGAAGATCGAGCTCGATTGGATCGACGGCAACGTCACCGTTGTTATCTGCCAGGATGCCTACGTTTCTGTCAGCGAAGATGCAAAGGATGAATTGACCGAAAAAACGCAGCTCCATTGGTTTGTCAGCGAGGATGGCAAAACGCTCTCCATCAAATACCGCGGCTCGTCCTCTTTCTTTGGGGCAAATAAGGATAAGGAAAAAGACCTCATTCTCCGCATTCCCGAAAAGCTTTTGGGGCAGCTGCAAACCCTCACTATCAATGCGGTTTCTTCTAACGTAATCGTTTCCAATATTATCGTAGATAATATTGACGTCAAAACCGCCTCGGGCAATGTTACAGCTGAACTCCCCGAAGGCACCGCCTTCACCCTCACACACGAGAGCCGCCGCGGCGACACGCCGACCATTGATTTTCCCGTCACACAAGAAGGGAATACATACCGGAGCGGCACGGATGGCATCAAAATCAACGTCACAACCAATAGCGGTAAGGTTGTTGTTACATCGAGCAAGAATAAATAAGTTCACTAAGATTGAATGATAACTCATATGAACAAGGGTTAGGTATTTAAAGGAGATATGAATGGGAAAAAGAATTTATAATGATTGGACTACCTCTGTATATGCTTTATTAGGCGGTTTAGTTGGTGTAATATTAGGAGGATTACTGGTATGTCTTGTACTGGCTAATGCTGTGAATGTTTATTCAAAGGTGTTTTGGAGTCTAATGCTTATGCCTTTTATTATAGGCGGGGCATATTGCATTATTTTATCATTTGTAAAAGGCTTTGACTATTGGTTTATTGTTGAGAATACTATACACTACAAGAAGCCTTTTAGAGAAGAAGTCGTTATAAAATTCGACAATATTGAATTGGTCGAACATACAACGATTAAAAGCCTCGGTTCTTCAAAATATTCTCCAGAAGATGTGTACATAATACATTCAAAAAACAAGAACATAATTATTTATACTGAAGAAGATAGAAGAAAATCTTGCAAACAAGTTTTGATAGACACAAAGGAGATGCTTTCCAAATATTTAATAGAATAATAGAGGAGAATCTTATGGAATATATTGCGGAAATTAGCTGGCTAAAACCGGAAGAAGGCGGTAGAAAAAGCCAAATACCCTTTCATACAAACAAATATGCTCCACAAATTAAATTTGATGGTTTACAAGGTTCTTGGAGTGTAGTTGTTTGTAATTACAAAAAGATAGAGGAATTTAAGACTTTAGCTAAGCTTCATTATTTGAATGAAGAATGTTCACCTAATAATTTCTGCGTAGGTTTAGAGTTTACACTATATGAAGGCTGTAACATAGTTGCAAAAGGCATTATAAAAGAAAAAATATGACAATAAAAAGTTATGAATTTAACGGGGGTGTTCTGTATGTTTCAAAAGATTCTTTATCATTTAGATAAAAAGCATTTTGGCAATCAAATTTTGGTTTACAAAGGATATTATGAGCAAAATGATATATATTTTGTAGCCATTACGGATAGGGAAGAGCCTGCATATTTTTGTGTAGATTCTAATCTCGAAAAAATGTTTCCGATAAATTCATACATCGATCGTTTGGGACTCGATATTGATTTTAATAATATCCAAGATTCTCTCGATTTTACCATTGATATTGATCTATCTAAATACGGTTATTCAAAATGCTCACCTTTTATTGCAAAACTAATAAGTGAGAATAAATAAATTCTTACTGATTACAAGATTAGATAAGATATCATAAAAATAATTAAAGATTCAAAAATCCCCAAGCAAAGTGGAAGTTTCCACTTGCTCGGGGATTTCTTTGTTTTTTATTGAATTAGAGACTATCAACAATCTCACAAATGTTGTAAATTTCGCGTTGCGGATCTCTCCACCAGTCCATACTCCAAATACGCTTGATCTTCCATCCACGGGATTCAAGGTACTTTTGGCGGTGATAGTCGCGCTCGCGGGCAGAGGATGCCACGCTGTAAAGCTTACCGTCGCACTCAATGCCAAGCACGTACTTGCCACCCTTGCGAACGGCAATGTCAATACGGTAGCCACCAATACCAACTTGGGTATCAATGTCGTAGCCCTTCTCGCGCAGAGCATCTGCAACTCTTTGAGCAAATTCTGTCTCGAGCGGTGCGGCAACAATGCCGTAGGTCTCGCCAAAGGAGCGCAAAATCATTTCTGCCTCGTCCCTGTCCTCGCGGCTGATGGCAAAGGCATATTCGAGATATCTCTTAAGGATGCGAGGACCGTCGTTCTTGGCGTCGTCGAGCATTAGCTCGGCAGGACGGAAGGATGTCACAATGTGGATCTTCTTCTTCGCACGGCTGATAGCAACGTTGAGTCGGTTTTCGCCACCCTTTTGGTTGAGCCAACCAAAGTTGTGAATCAGGCGTCCGCTTGTGTTCTTGGCGTAGCCGATAGAGAACATAATCACGTCACGCTCGTCCCCCTGCACGCTTTCAATGTTCTTAACAAAGAAGCCTGTGTCCTCACCGTTGTCCTTACGGTTCATTTCGGAGCGAACGATAGAGCCGAACTTGGGATCCTTGACAGATTCCTCATCAATTACGTCATAGATCATATCGCGTTGCGATACGTTGAATGCGATAACGCCAATGGTCTCGTTGTTCTGTCTTGTTGCAAAGAACTCCTTAATCAGCTCTACTACGCGCTCTGCCTCTTTGCGGTTTGCACGGCCCTGCCATACGGCATCGGTAACCTGGTGAACCTCAATGGGGGGCTTTTCAGGCTTATCGGTGTTGGGAGCAACAAAAAGTCTTCCTTTATAGAAAGCGTAGTTCGAGAAGTCGATGAGCTCCTCGTACTTGGAGCGGTAGTGCGTATTGAGAAGCACGTCGGGGTAGCGGAAGCGAGCTAGATCGAGCAGGCTTTCTTCCTCGAGAGCAGCAGAGATCTCTGCATCCTCGTCGAGCATATCTTCCATTTCAAAACGACCGTCACCAAGGCTGGAGGGGCGGAGCTGCTTGTGGTCGCCCGCAATAACGACCTTCTTTGCACGTGCAATCGAGGGGATACTTCTTTCAACGTAAAGCTGCGAAGCCTCGTCAAAGATAACAAGGTCGAACAGATCGTTTTGTTGGGGAAGGACCTCGGAGACGGCATCGGGAGTCATGAGCCAGATCTTGAGCGCCTTGAAGAGCTCAAAGTCGAACTTTTGAACAAACTTGGTTACGCTGCTGCGTCTGCGGCTTTCAATCGCGCGGCTGATCTCGCCCTTGCGCTTGGAGGTGGTGATATACTTGATATCGTCTGCGAGCAGCTTTGTAATGCGCTGACGCGAGAGCTCTTGCTTGATCTTGATATTGTTCTCCATAGAGGAGATGATCTTTTCAAAGGAGCCGACCTTGGGGATAAGTGTGCGGTTTTCGCTCTCGAACTTTTGAATGTACTCAAACAGAATGGTGTTATAAAGCTCGTCGTTCCACTCGGTTACGGTGCCTGCAAGGATCTTGTGAATCTTACGCAGCGCCGCAAGGTAGAGGTTTTCGTTGGCGGTAAGGCTCATAACAACGGGCTTGAGGTTTGCATAGCCTGCGGTGAATTCCTTAAGGCTCTGCTTAACTGCCTCGGGCTGTTCCATCATCAAACGAACGGTATAAGAGCCACTCGTCTTTTGGAAGTATGCCTTGGTCAGGTTTTGAATATCCTTGGTCAGGCGACCCTTGGAGGTCTGACGCTTGATAAAGGGTTGGTTTCTCCATTCATCAATCTTCAAAATCATCTCGTCGATCGCATCGGTAAAGAGAATGAGGTCGTAGTTGGAAAGATCGTCCTTCATCTTCAGGAACCAAGGATAGCGCTCAATGGTGAGCTGATAGTGGTCAAGGCTGTTGGTCAGCTGACCGTTGGCAAACTTTTTGTGAATTGCCGAAATTTCGTCGTAGTTGAGGTGGAGCAATTCGTCGGTGATCACCGTGCGAATGGTCTTGTATGTCTTGATCTGTTCGTGGTTTTGCAAATTGATGCGGCGGTTCTCCATATAAAGCTTGTAGGGAGCCACACCAAATTCGCCGGGCTTGAATAGTTTGTCAGCAATGATTTCAAGTGTTGCCACGTCTGCATCGATCTCCGCCGAAATGGGAGAGAGATCAGGTGCCTCGATAGGCGCATTTGCGTCGGTGCTGAGGAGTAGACGCTCAAGCTGACTGTAAAAGAGGTTTTTGTTGTTTGCGTCGTCCATCATAACCGCATAGCGGGAGAGGGTACCGAGACGCGAGTAAACAACGTCAAGCGCGGTTTTCTTCTCGGATACCATCAAAACGTTCTTGCCTTGGTTTACAAATTGGGTAATCAGGCTGGTGATGGTTTGAGACTTACCCGTGCCGGGAGGACCCTCAACAACCAGCTCGTCGGTGGTGTTGAGCGCGTGCAGAACGGTCTCTTGTGCCGAGTTGAGCGCATTGATATAAACGAGGGAATCCTCGGGAATTGACTTGTTGGGGTCAAAGGCTTCCAGCTCGGGGCTGCTATCGTCATGATCGGAGTAGAAGTCGATAGCACCGTAGTCGGATACAAGATCAGAAACCAAGCGGTTGATCAGTCCCTTGTTAACGATCTGCTCAAAGTCGCGTTGAATGGAATTGGAGTAAGCAGGGAACTTACCAACAACAATGTTGTGCACGAGCTTGAGCGTGCCGCGCGTGTAGTGCGGGAAGGATTCGCCGGGGTATTCGGTAAACTTTTTCAGCTCGTCGCTGTTGTATTCAATGCGAATATCGTTGGAAGCGTAAAAGTCAAGCAGATTTTGCAGGAAGGTGTCGGGGTCGATCTCCTCGGGCACACAGTCGGGCAAGGGGGAGGTGATGCTGTTGAACTTATAATGCGCCAAAATCAGGGTGCTGTTATAAACAACGTCACGCGTGGGGTCAAGCGCAATAGAAACAGAGGTGGTGTTTCTATCAAGAACAACAGGGAAGAGGCACAAAGGCGCACGAATACCGAACTCACCGTTGGAAAGGCAGCCTTGCACAAAGGGATAACCGATGTAAAGATCGTTTTGACCCTTGTCGCGCATATCACGTGTGCTCTCGCGAATGAGGTTTACAAGATTCTTATATCTCTCTCGTGCGGGATTGGTGCGGGGCAGATCCTGGTCAGCCGCCTCGGAGATCACCATAGGCGCGTTGGAGGAGAAGAGAATATCGAGCGGATTGTAGCGTCCGTTTGCATCAAAAAGGTCAACCGCATATTTTGCCGCCAGCTTGGGCAAAAAGAGCATGCGATTGGTTTTGTTAATGTTGATAAGCTTTTTGGAAAGCTCGCGCAACGTTTCCTCAACGTGATCCGAAACAGGTGCAGCACCGCCTTCTTCGTTGTTGCCGTTGATAACGGCAAGAAACTCGGGTGCAAAGTTTTCAACAAAAGCGGGGCCTACTCCGCCAATGCTATAAAAGTCCGAGGCCTTCTGGGGCATCAAACGAACCATTTCGCGCAAAGCGTCATCAGGGCAAACCGTAGGGGTTCTGCCCGTTTTTGCTTTTTCACGTTCTCTTATTTTTTGACGCAAAAGGTAGAGCGCGTCAAAGAGCTCAAAATCACGTTCCATTCTGTAATCCTTCCTTTTTCGAGAGTAAAACTTATAAATGTCTATTCATTTTAGTATAACATATTTTAATATATTCGTCAAGTTCTTTTGGCGGGATTTTACAACTTTTTTCAAAAAACAAGCGATCAAAAAGGTCGAAAAAAGCAAGGCTTTCGGGTAAAAACAAAAGCGCGAAAAAAAATTCAAAAAAATCGAAAATTTTTTCAACTTTTTTTCAAAAACCCCTTGTCAAGAAGGAAAAAATAGTATATAATAATAGGCAGAGTGGAGCAAAGTGGTGAAAAATGTTTCAAAGTGGAGCAAAATCACCGTTTTGTTGCCAAAATTTAGGAAAGGAGACACGTTTTTATGTTCGGTGGAGAATACCGTCACAACAAAGATAGCAAAAACAGAGTTTTTATGCCCGCAAAATTGCGCGAAGAACTCGGTGAGACCTTTGTGATCGCAAAAGACATCCGTGAAAAGTGTCTCAAGGTTTACTCGCTTGCAGGTTGGGAGGAATACATTGCTCCCCTCAAGGCGCAAAACCGTAAGCTTTCTGAAAAGATCTTGCGCTTCTTGCACGCATCTCTTACACAGGTCACGCCCGATTCGCAGGGCAGAGTGGTCATTCCGCAGGAGCTTGTTGAGTATGCGGCAATCGAGCGGAGCATTGTGGTTGTGGGCTGTGGCGAATATGCCGAGATCTGGTCCGAATCCATTTACGATGAAAACAAGGCTCAAATCAACGTTGCCGAGCTGATCGGCGAGCTTGAGGAGCTGGGACTTTAATAAATAGTAGAAAAAAAGTAAGGAGAATGGCAATGGAAGAGCAAATCGCGTTTTCGCATTATTCGGTGCTTCTGAATGAATGCATCGAAGGACTTGCCATTCGTCCCAACGGAATCTACATTGACGGAACAGCGGGCGGGGCAGGACACAGCTCCGTTATCGCATCGCATCTGGGTGAGGGCGGCAAGCTCTTGGCGCTCGACCAGGATATTACGGCGGTTGCCGTTGCCACCGAACGTCTTTCCCGCTTTGGCGAGAGAGCCGAGGTCGTGCACAGCAACTTCTGTGACCTTGCAAGGGTTTGCGAGGAGCGCGGCATCGAGCACATCGACGGTCTGCTTCTTGACCTCGGTGTTTCTTCCTATCAATTAGATACGGCAGAGCGCGGATTTTCTTATCGCGCCGATGCACCGCTTGATATGCGTATGGATGCGACCAAGCCGCTTTCTGCAAAAACCGTTGTCAATGAATACCCCGAGGAGGCACTCCGTCGCATCCTCTTTGAATATGGCGAAGAACGTTTTTCTTCGCGCATCGCATCGAATATTATCCGTGCTCGGCAAACGGCACCGATCGAGACCACAGGGGAACTGGTTGAGATCATCAAACGTTCCGTCCCGACACGCCACGGAGATGGCGGACACCATCCGGCAATGCGAACCTTCCAGGCTTTACGCATCGAGGTCAACGCAGAGCTTGATGTGATTGCTCCGGCAATCAAGTCCGCCGTGTCCCTCTTAAACAAAGGGGGAAGAATTGCCATCATCACCTTCCATTCGCTTGAGGATCGCATTGTAAAGCAGACCTTTGCATCTCTCACGGGCGGTTGTACCTGCCCCAAGAACTTTCCGGTTTGCGTATGCGGCAACAAGCCCCAGGTGAAGATCTTGACAAAGAAACCGATCCTGCCTTCCACCGAGGAATTGGCAGTTAACTCGCGCTCGCACAGCGCAAAGCTGCGTATAGCCGAAAAGCTGTAAGCGCAAATAGTATAAAAAGAAGGGAACCGAGAGTTATGAACCGCCAAGAGACACAACCAAATAGCGCCTCTCGGGACCGTATGCTTGAGGTCAGTGCTGCACAAAAGGTGCAGACGATTGCCGGTCAATTTGCTGCGAGAGGTGTGGCAAGGGCAGTTGCCGAGCAAACCAACCAACAAATTGCAAAAGAAAAAGAAACTCGCAAGATAGCCCCCACCGCATATCGTCTTTCCTCTATGAGCGATGCTGCCGTCAGCGGCTGCTACCGCCACGGCAAGGAGAATATGTCGGGAGCAGATCTTGTTCGATACTTTAACGAGACACGTGCGATTCGTACAAAGGAAGAGGATTTTTCTCTTGCTCCCGCAGACGATGAGTTCGTGCTTTCGGGCGAGGCAGAAAAGCCTTGCCATGCCGTTATCATGCACGAGAAAGAAGAGACTTTTGGCGAAAAAATCGCGGCTCTTCCCGAAAAAATCAGGCGTTTGCCTGCCTCTACTGTTGAATATATCCGTGCGTCTGTTCCTGCGTGGTTCGATCATTCACCCGTCGATACCACGCAATCGACGCGCAGATTTCCCGTTTCGGCGTTTGCCGCCATTGTGGCAATTGCCGTTTCCTTGATGCTGATCGTTGCGAGCTCCGTTATGATCCATCAAGGAGAAAAGCGTGTCAGCCAGCTGACTGTTGAGGTAAACGAGCTTGCGGGCGAGGTCTCGGATCTGAAATCCGAGCTTGATGTTAAAAACGATCTGCTCCTGATCCGCGATATCGCAACCGAAGAGTTTGGTATGGTTGAGGAAAAATACGTAAAAATGCAGTACCTTTCTATGGGCTCAGGCGATTCCATCGAGGTATTTGAAGAGAAAAAGCAAGAAAGCGTGGGAATTGCCGCTATTTTGAGCGCAATCGGGCTTAAATAAGCGTTTGTATCATAATTTTGCATCTCTCTTCATAATATAAAAGAGCATGGGAAAGCGAGGAGAACAACCTCGCTTTTCCTGCAAAAATAACGGGAAAGGAGCGGCAAAATGGAAGAGAAAAAAGCAATTGGTGAAAGTAAGAGCGAAGGCAATCTTCATCCCAAAACGGTTGGGCGTGCAGCTATACTGCTGGGGATTGCTGTTTTGCTCTTTTCTGCTCTTTTGGTGCGTATTTTTCTTTTGCAAACGGTAAAATACGAGCACTACCGTGCAAAGGTTCTGGAGCAGATCACTACCGAATCTTCCGTCAATGCCTCTCGCGGCAATATTTATGATGCAAACGGTGTGCTTTTGGCAACCAACATCACCACCTATCGCGTCTTTTTGTCGCCTTCTTCTATCGCGCGCGCGCAAAGCCTGCACGATCAAGAGGGAAGCAACATTCGTTTAGATACCCTCATTTCCGAAAATCTTTCAAGCATTCTGAACGTTTCCTACGATTTCGTTCTCAAGCAGACCACCTACACAAAGTACCTTGACCGTACCATTGCGCGCGAGGTTGACGAAGATACAGCCGATCTTGTTCGCGCATTCATTGATGAATACGATCTCGAGCAGATGATCTATCTCGAAAGCACCTATACGCGCCACTATCCCTATGCGGCACTTGCATCGCACGTGCTCGGCTTTACGGGAAGTGACGGCACGGGACTTTATGGCCTCGAGTTCCAATACGACAAAATGCTCGCAGGCACCAACGGCCGCTACATTACGGCACGCGATTCCTCGGGCAACGAAATGCCTTACGCATTCAAGGAATACATCCCCGCACAAAACGGATATCACGTTAACACCACCATCGACGTTTTCGTGCAATCCGCACTTGAAGAGCAGCTTGAAAACGCATACCTCGAGTCTGGCGGACAAAACCGCGCAGCGGGAATCGTTATGAACGTAAAAACGGGAGAGGTGCTCGGCATGGCAGTCTATCCCGATTTTGACCTCAACAATCCCCGAGAGCTGGATGAGCAATCGCTTAGTACCCTGCAAAGCCTCGGCTACGAGGTGGGGAGCGATACCTATAACGCGATCAAGCAAAACCTACAGCTCAATATGTGGGCAAACAAAGCCATTACCGAGTCCTACATTCCCGGCTCCACCTTTAAGGTCATGACCGCGTCGATGGCACTCGAGGAGGATGTTGTAACGCTTGGCGAAAGCAATACCTGCACAGGCTCCTTAACGGTTTTGGGACAAAAGATCCATTGCCACAAGGTCAAGGGACACGGAGCGCTTACATTTGCCGAGGGCATTCAGCAATCCTGCAACCCATGGCTTATGAAGGTTGGACTTCGCCTTGGCACAAACACCTTTTATAATTATCTTAAAGCATTCGGCTACCTCGAAAAAACCGGCATCGACCTGCCCGGCGAGGGCGGTGGCGTATTTGCCGCGCAGGAAGCCTTTACCGATCTTGACCTCGCGATCTACGCATTTGGTCAAAACTTCAACGTGACCCTCATTCAGCAGATCACGGCAGTTTCTGCCGTAGCCAATGGTGGATATCTCGTCACCCCGCACTTCGTTTCTTCCATCACCGATGCAAACGGAAACGTTATTCAGTCCTTTGATAACAACGTTCGCCGCCAGGTAGTCAGCCAAAGCGTTTGCGAAACGGTTGCGCAGATATTGGAGGAGGGCGTTTCGGGCACGGGCGGTGCAAAAAACGCATACGTTGCAGGCTATCGACTTGCCGCAAAAACGGGAACGTCCGAAAAAAAAGAACGCGAATGTCCCTTGTGCGGCTATACCGCAACCCCCAAGACCATTGAAGGCGTTGGAATGTTCGTTTGCAGCATTTGTAACTACACGGGCGTGCCCGCAGAGTTCAAGGTGAGCGAAAAATACGTTTGCTCAACGGTTGCTTTTGCTCCTGCCGACGATCCGCAATACGCCATCATCATTATGGTAGACGAACCCACAAAGGGAATGCTCTACGGTAGTGTTGTGGCAGCCCCTTATGTTGCAAACGTTATGGAGACCATTCTGCCGTATCTCGGCGTTGAAGCGGTCTACACCGATAAAGAACTTGCCAATATGGCAACAAAGATCCCCAACCTTGTGGGATATACCGTCTCTGCCGCAAGAAGCTATTGCCAAAGAAACGGACTTGATATTGAGATCGTTGGCCCCGATGAGGGCATCATCCGTCGCCAATATCCCGCAAAGGATACCGTAGTGGAAAAGAACTCGGCGCGCATTTTGGCGTATACCGATAAAGAGACCGAAACGCTGACAGTTAAGGTTCCCGACGTTACGGGAATGAGCGCGGTTGCGGCAAATCAGGTGCTTATCAATGCAGGGCTCAACATCCGCATTCTCGGTACCAAGAATTATCTGAGTGGCACAGGTGCCACCGTCGTTTCTCAATCGGTAGCCGCAGGCGAGACCGTTCCGCGCGGAACGGTGGTCGAGGTCACCTTTAGGTATCTTGACGACAAGGACTACGACGACGATTGGAACATAGTAAACTAACGTAATTGACAGACCTTCTGTCGGGAAGTTGAAAGAAATTTTCAAACCTGGAGGGAAGGGCTGTGAAACTCAAACTTTTGTGCGATGCCATTGGCATTGCCTGCAAAGAGGAATATTGCGATCGGGAGATCGAGGATATCTCCACCGACTCTCGCAAAACAAAAAAGAACGCAATGTTCGTTTGCCTGCGAGGAACGCAATTCGATTCTCACAACTACATACAAAACGCAATCGATAACGGTGCCGTCTGTGTTCTGATGGACAAAGACCACCCAAAAATAACCGAGCAAAAGGGTGTTGTATTCTTGCAATGCGACGATACACGCGCAGCACTCGCACATCTGTGGCACGCGTGGTATGGCTTTCCGTGCCGAGATCTTAAAATTATCGGTGTTACGGGAACCAACGGCAAAACGAGCGTGGCGCATATGCTGCGCACCATTTTGCGCACGTCCTGGCATACCTGCGGCATTATCGGCACGGTTGGCTGCGAGAGCGAGAAGGGCGTTATTGAGACCGCGCTCGATGCAGGTCTCTCCAATCTCACCACTCCCGATCCGCGTGATCTCTACCGTATCTTTGCACAAATGCGCGATGAGGGCGTTGAGTATGTGGTCATGGAGGTATCCTCGCATTCCTTGGCATTGCAAAAGCTTGCACCGATCACCTTTGAGGCGGCAATTTTTACAAATCTGACCCCCGAGCATCTTGACTTTCACAAAACGATGGGAGCCTATGCCGCCGCCAAAGCAACGCTTTTTCAAAAAACAAAGCTTGGCATCGGCAATTTGGATTCTCCTTATTGCAAGCAAATGCTTGATGGCAGCGCCTGTCGCTGCATCACTTGCACGGCAAAGGATAAAAATGCCGATTACAGTGCCGATGAGATCGAGATACAAGCCCAAAACGGTGTTGTGTACCGTCTTTCTTCCGCACGCACGCGCTTGCGCATCTCTTGCCCGATTGCCGGGGAGTTTACCGTTATGAACTCGATGCAAGCCGCCATCTGCGCTTTAGAGCTTGGCTGTAGCCCCGCAGCCATCAAAACGGCACTTGCCACAATGGGCGGTGTAAAGGGAAGAATGGAGCGCGTTCGCTTGGGGCTCGAGGCTGATTTCTCGGTCCTTATCGACTACGCGCACACGCCCGATGCACTTGAAAAGCTGCTCCTAACCGCCCGTGACCTTGTTCAAAAGGGCGGCAGAACGGTGGTGCTCTTTGGTTGCGGCGGTGACCGCGACCGCTCAAAGCGAGCCGTTATGGGCGAGATCGCCGCGCGACTTGCCGACAAGGTCATCATCACCTCGGATAATTCCCGCGGTGAGGATCCAATGCAAATTATTTGCCAGATCGTATCTGGAATTCCTGCACAAAAGGCTTACACCGTTATCCCCGACCGCGCATCTGCCATTCGCTATGCCATTGAAAATGCAAAAGCGGGGGACCTGATCCTTCTTGCGGGCAAGGGGCACGAGGAATATGAAATCGTAGGAGGGGAACGCCGCCCGTTCTGCGAGGGGAGACTTGTAAAAGAAGCCTTCCGCGAGCGCCTGCGCGCACGAAACGGCGAAGACGAAAACAAAGGAGAACCGACTGTATGAAAATTCGACTTTCTATACAGAATGGTATCACGGCGCACACGCTTGCCCGTATGTGCCGCGGTGTCTTAAAGAACGAGGAACATTCTAACTTTAAAATAGATTCACTTTGCACCCACTCTCGCGAAGCGGATGCAAATACCGCATTTTTTGCTTTGGTTGGCGAGCGTGTCAACGGTCACGATTATATTCCCGCCGCCATTTCGGCAGGCTGCCGTTGCGTTGTTTCGCAAGAACCGATCTCGCCCGACGTTATCGGGGCAGACGTAGCTGTCATTTTGGTCAAGGATAGCGAAATGGCGCTCTCGTATATGGCGAGTGCACAGCTCGAAGGGCGCGCGTATCCCGTTGTAGCCGTTACGGGCAGTGTTGGCAAGACCACCACCAAGGATATGATCGCTGCCGTTATGAGAGAAGCGAAAAAGACCTACGTTTCCACGGGCAATCACAACAGCGTCATTGGTATGCCGCTCTCGGCTATGGAGATCCCCGAGGATACCGAATGTGCCGTTCTTGAAATGGGCATGAGCGACTTTGGCGAGATCGAGCGTATGTCGCTTGTAGCCGAGCCCGATATTGCCGTTATCACCAACATAGGCACATCCCACATGGAAGCTCTTGGTGACCGCAATGGGATCTGCCGCGCAAAGCTTGAAATTCTTTGCGGACTCAAAAAGGGCGGAAATCTCATTCTAAACGGAGACCAACCGATCCTTTCGGGCATCGGCGGCAGAAGTTACCACACGCTTTATGTGTCGCTTAAGAGACCGAATGCCGACTTTTTTGCACAAAATATTCGTGTGGAGCTTGGCGGCACGTATTTTGAGGTAGTCCACAAGGGCGTCACACATCCCGATTTTTATATCCCCGTCAGCGGACGCCACAACGTATGGGCGGCGCTCTACGCATTTGCCGTAGCCACCCTGCAAGGGCTTTCGCCCGAAGAGATCAGGAATGGATTGCGCCGTTTTCAATCTGCCGATATGCGTCAGCAGATCGAGCGCTTTGGCGGTATGACGATCCTTGAGGATTGCTACAATGCCTCTCCCGAATCAATGAGAGCCGCGATCGACGTTTTGTGCGAGTGCGCTCCCGAGGATGGGCGTCGCGTTGCGGTGCTTGGCGATATGCTGGAGCTTGGCAAAGAGAGCATCAACTTCCACCGTGGTGTAGGCGGATACCTCAAAAGACGCGGTGTTGATCTGTTGGTTGCCGTTGGCAACGACGGTGTTGAAATTGCACAAGGCGCGGTTGCCGATGGCTTTTCGCCTGCAAACGTTTTGCTTTTTATCGACAGAGACGATATTGACGGAATCGTCAAGGGTTTGTCCTCTCGCATAAGTGCGGGGGATACGGTCCTATTTAAGGCAAGCCGCGGTGTTCGCCTCGAACGCGTGATATCTGCACTCAAAGAACTCTATCAATGATAAAAAAGAGAGGATTTTCAGATGAATGATCTCATCATCACCTTTGTTCTGGTCACGCTTGGCGTGTTTGCTCTCACGGCAATTGCGGAGCGCATCTTAATTCCCATTTTGCGCGCGCGCAAGGCGGGTCAAAAAATTCTTGATATCGGTCCGCGCTGGCACAAATCCAAAGAGGGAACTCCCATTATGGGCGGCATCGGTTTTATTCTGCCGATTCTCCTTGTCGTTTTCTTTTTCTTCATCAGCGTTGGCATCAAGGGGGAAGCTCCCGACTACATTCCGCTCGCACTCACACTTGCGTTTGCGGTTGCCAACGGAGCGATCGGATTTGTTGACGATTACTCCAAGCTGATCAAAAAGCAGAATGAGGGACTTACAAGAATACAAAAGCTCGTCCTGCAATTCGCCATTACGGCAGCTTACCTTTGGGTAATGGGATATACGGGCAATTTACCAAGTGAAATTATCATTCCCCTTATCAATTTACCCATCCGTGGGGCAGTTTGGTATATTCTTGCCGCACTTTTAACGGTTGGCGTTATAAACGGCGCGAACTTTACAGACGGACTTGACGGACTTGCATCCTCGGTCACCTACGTCATCGGTGTTTTCTTTGCGATCTTCGCCTTTTATGCAAGCGATATAGGACTTGGCGTTGTAGGCGGCGCCATTATTGGTGCAACTCTTGGCTTTTTGCTTTACAACTTCCACCCAGCAAAGGTGTTTATGGGAGACACGGGTTCGCTGTTTTTGGGAGGCATCGTTATGGGCGCTCTCTTCCAAATGAAAGAGCCGCTCTTGCTTTTCCTCGTTTGTGCAGTTTATATCATTGAGCTGCTTTCCACCGTTCTGCAGATCCTTTACTTTAAGATCACGCACGGAAAAAGACTTTTCAAAATGGCGCCCATCCACCATCACTTTGAAAAATGCGGATGGAGCGAGAACAAGATCGTTCTCATTTTCGCCCTCGTGCAATTTGCTTTCTGCACGCTGGCATTCATCCTGACAAGATAAAAAAACGCGAAAGGAGACCTTTGCTATGGACCAACAATCGAATACGGCAAAGCGCTCCTTCTGGCAAAGACCGCCTCGCAAGGAAGAGAGTAGACCGAGCGAATACACCAACCAAACGGGTATCAAAAAGGGAAGTGTTGACGTTCCGTTCCTGCTTATCACAGCGGCACTTGTGCTTTTTGGCTGTGTTATGATCTACAGCGCATCCTTTGTGTTTGCGCAAAAGCATCACGATACGTCTACCTACTTTATTATTCGCCACGTTATCTTTCTTATGATGGCGGTTGCCTTCACCTACGTGGTCGTCAAGTTTTGCACACCGCGATTTTGGTATGATTTCAGCTATATCTTCTACGGTATTTCTATCGTGCTTCTGCTCCTGGTCTTGACGCCCCTTGGAACCGACCTCAATAGCGGTGCACGCCGTTGGATCGACCTTAAGGTCATCACACTGCAGCCCTCGGAGCTTGCCAAGCTCGCCTTGGTTTTAAGCCTTGCGCGCTTTATGACAACGCACGAAAAAGAAGTCCTTTCGCCGCACAAATTTGGCGGAGACTTTAAATACGGTGTCCTTTTCCCGGGACTGATGATCGCGGGAGTTGGCGGACTTGTCGCCCTCGAAAAGCACATTTCGGCACTTGCCATTATCGGTATGATCGGTATCAGCTTGATGTTCCTTGGCGGCACGCGCATCAAATGGATCGCCTCTCTTGCAGGCGTTATTGCAGTTGCGGCGTGTATGCTTATCATCTTCTTCCCGTACGCATTTGCACGCGTTGACACCTGGCTCAACATTGAGGATGCCGACCCCTTAGGCTCTGCGTGGCAGACTCTGCAAGGACTTATGGCGATTGGCTCGGGCGGACTTTTTGGCAAGGGACTTGGCAATAGCCAACAAAAATACGGCTTTGTATCCCAGCCGCAAAATGACTTTATCTTTACCATTGTTTGCGAGGAATTTGGCTTTATCGGTGCCATTCTCGTAATTGGACTTTTTGTAGCCTTTGTTTGGCGCGGCTTCCACATCGCTCGCCACGCACCCGATAAGTGCTCGTCACTCATCGTTTACGGCTTGACCTTCAAGGTCGCCCTGCAGGTTATTCTCAACATTGCAGTTGTAACGAATTCTATGCCCAACACGGGCATTTCGCTGCCGTTCTTCAGCTACGGCGGAACCTCTTTGATGCTGCAGATTTTGGAGGTCGGTATCATCCTTTCCATCTCTCGCTACGCATCGCACAAAAAAATATAAAGAAAGGGAAGAAAAAATGAAAAAAATCAGAACCAAGCAGTTTTTTAAAACCTTATATACATCTATGGGCATCGGTGCCGCTTTTCTGCTCTTTATCCTGATCTTTGGCAGAAGCATTGCCGCACAAAACTTTGACGTTTTGATCGGTTGCGCGTTTGCAGTGCTTGGCTTGGCAGCCGTCAGCTTTTTGGCGTTTTGCTTTTTGCCGTATTTTCACGGTGACCGTCGTTGGTTTGCCATCCCTTCGCTTCTGACAGCAGTTTTTATGATGGGAACCGCTATGCTTTGGCAATTCCCGGCAGGAGGCATCTGATATGCGTGTATTACTGACAGGAGGAGGCACGGCAGGGCACATCAACCCCGCACTTGCCATTGCAGAAACCATTTTGCGAAATGCACCCGGCTCGGTGATTGAGTTTGTTGGCGTTGCAGGCGGCAAGGAGGATGAGCTCGTTCCGCGTGCGGGATATAATCTCCATCACGTCAAGTCCTCGGCTCTCCAAGGCAAAAAGGGCTTGCGCCGTATGGCATCCCTGGCACTTGCGGCAACCTCGCCGTATTTGCCCTCTACAACCTCGATTATAAAAAAATTCAAGCCCGATATCGTAATCGGTACGGGCGGATATGCTTGCTGGCCGATCATGGCGGCAGCGGCAAGAATGGGCATTCCCACCGCGCTTCACGAATCCAACGCCCACCCGGGTCTTGCCATTCGTCGCTTGCAGAGCAAGGTCGATCGCATTTGGATCAACTTTCCCGAAACCGCCGCTGCATTTGGCAATAGCCCAAAGGTCGTATGTGTAGGCAACCCGATCCTGCAGGACTTTTCCACCGTTGATCGCGAAGCCGCGCGCACAAAGCTCGGCATCGGTAAGGACCAAACGCTTATTCTCTCCTTTGGCGGCAGCAACGGAGCAGAGAAGGTCAACGAGGCTGTTATCGACTTTATGAAATCGACCGTTGCAAATGATCATAAGATCATCCATCTGCACGCCAGCGGAAAGATCAACTATGAGGATGCAAGCAAGCTCTTTTGTGAGGCAGGACTTGATAAAGCAGAGAACTGCATTCTGCGCCCCTACATTTACGATATGCCTTGGCAAATGGCAGCGGCAGACGTCGTAATTGCACGCGCAGGAGCGATGACGCTCTCCGAGCTCGCACTGATGAAAAAGACTTGCGTGCTGATCCCGTCTCCCAACGTGGCGGAAAATCACCAATACAAAAATGCAAAAGCACTTGCCGATGCCAATGCCGCAATTTTGGTAGAGGAAAAAGACCTTGGCGAAGGGGAGCTTACAAAAGCCGTTTGCTCTCTCCTTACAAATGCTTCGCGTTGCCGTGAGCAAGAGGCGAACATTGCCGCATTTGCCCAAGAGGATGCTTGCCAACGCATTTGGCAAGATATTGTTAAACTGACAAACAAATGATAAACAGGAAAGGACGACAAAACTGATGAATACAAGAAACGACACCCCCACCCGCATCCGCATTTCCGAGGACGAGGTACAACCGCAGGTTCGCCGTCCGCAAAGAAGTAAGCCAAACGAGGGAACCTTGCGCCTTCTTCGCTTTGGAATACTTGCCTCAGGTGCCGTTATCGTTGTGCTCGCCCTTGTTATGCTGATCTTGCCTATGCTGAAGATCAATAAGATTGTTGTAGAGGGCAATAGCATTTATGACGATGCAGCCGTTGCACAAATGGCAGGCATTGCCGAGGGTGACGAGCTGTTTGGATGGGATATGCAGGCTGCCTGCGATGCCATTATGGCAAGCTATCCTTATGCAAGTGATATCTATGTCAGCATTCAATTTTTCACGGTAAAAATTGAGATCGTGGAAAGGCCGACTGTGATGTACACAGAGTATCAAGATCAATATATCTCCTTCGATCGCAGCTTGCGCGTCTTGGAGATGAAGGCAAACGGGGAAGAAACTTTTTCCCCGTTTCTGCGTGTCAAGCTGCCAACGGTATCGGTAGCGCAAGTGGGGTATAACCTGCAGTTTGTCGATGCGGGAGCAGACCTTTCCTACCTGACGCAGCTGCTTGACCTTCTTGCCGAGCGCAAGCTTTTGGGGGAGGTCACCTACGTTGATTTTTCGCAGCGTTTTTCTTTGTCGTTCATCCTTTCCAACTCCACGCGCGTGGAGATCGGCGCCCTCAAGGATATGAATATCAAGCTGACCCTGCTTGAGGAGGAGCTGCGCCAACATCCCATCGACCACAATATCTATGCACTCATCGACGTCTCAAACACAAGCAAGCCGATTTACAAGCAAATTGCCGCCGAAAACCTGTTTGATTGAGCACTTTTTTGAAAAGTACGACAAAAGTACGACATTTTTTGAAAAAATATTGAAAAAACTTAAAAAAAATTTGAAAAAACACTTGAAAAAAATAAAAAAACATTGTATTATATTATATAGAGTGTAAATTTGTGCCCAAACATAGGGTCACAATGCCAAAAATA
Source organism: Eubacteriales bacterium (assembly GCA_045127455.1). Taxonomy (GTDB): domain Bacteria; phylum Bacillota; class Clostridia; order Oscillospirales; family CAG-272; genus UMGS1865. Next base: position 7,201 of record JBGVQK010000029.1, on the reverse strand, counting down.
ATGATTTGTAAAAGTTCGGAGGAAAAAAACCATGACATTTGAACATGATGATAGCCTGGAATGTGGCGTCAATATTAAGGTTATCGGCGTAGGCGGCGGCGGAAACAATGCAGTCAACCGCATGATCGTAACCAACATTCGCGGCGTAGAGTTCGTATCTGTCAACACCGACCGTCAGGCTCTGCGCAAATCCGAGGCTCCCAGTCAGCTCGTCATTGGTGAAAAGATTACCAAGGGCTTTGGCGCGGGTGCTAACCCCCAAATCGGTGCACGCGCAGCCGAAGAGTCTATTGACGATATTCGCGCAATCCTCGAGGGTACCGATATGGTATTTATCACCGCAGGTATGGGCGGCGGAACCGGAACAGGTGCCGCTCCTGTTGTTGCGCGCGCTGCAAGAGAAATGGATATCCTTACGGTTGGTATCGTAACCAAGCCGTTCAGCTTTGAGGGCAAAAAGAGATATGAGCAAGCCGAAGCAGGTATTGCAGAGCTCGCTCAATACGTTGACTCCCTCATCGTTATCCCCAACGAGAGACTGAAGCAGGTTTCCAACAACAAGCTCACCCTCTCCAATGCTTTCGGCATTGCCGATGACGTTCTCCGTCGTGGCGTACAAAGCATCTCGGGTCTTATCAACATCCCCGGCTTTATCAACCTCGACTTTGCCGACGTTACCAGCGTTATGGCAAACGCAGGCTACGCACACATGGGCGTAGGTTCTGCTACGGGTAAGGATAAGGCAGAGGAAGCTGCAAGAGAAGCGATCTCCAGCCCCCTGCTCGAAACCTCTATCAAGGGCGCAAAGGGCATCCTTATCAGCATCTCTGTATCTCCCGATGTTGGACTTGAAGAAGTTGACCTCGCATCCACCCTTATCTCTAAGGAAGCAAATCCCGATGCAAACATCATCTGGGGTGTTGCATTCGATGAGGACCTTGAGGACGAGATGAGAATCACCATTATTGCAACCGGTTTTGAAAAGAAGCCTGAGGACGCAACCCGCAATATCAGCAACCTCAAACCCAACGAAAACTCTCCTTACAGAACTGCAAAGCCCGCTCCTGCACAAGCTGCTCCCGCTCCCGCAGCAGAGAAGCCCGCAGAAGCAAAGCCCGTAGTAAAGAAGGTTGTTAAAACCGTAAAGCCCGCTCCCAAGGATGAGGATGATTTCGACGATCTGTTCGGAATGCTCAAAAAGAGATAATTGAATGAAGAACATAAAAAGGCAGGAGAACCGTGAGGTTCTCCTGGTTTTTTTATATAAGTGGAAGTTATATCAAAAAAGAAATAATGCAAATGGCTATAATAATGATTGTAGCAACCGTTCCAAGACATCCGCGTGGAGCCGCCTTTAAAGGTGTGTTAAAATAAGGGGAATAATGACGCGTAGAGGCTTTGACTTCGGATTTGCTGAAATTTGAAGATTTTAACTTTTTTCTTAATAGAGAAAGTGGATCTGTTTGATTTAATATTCTTAGGCGAAAAGAACGAACAAAGTCTATTTCTTCTTGAGAGCAAATGTCAACCGAAAGTGAGTTGCGCGAGTGTGCCAACTCATTTCGAATGTGCCGTGCTCTTTTTAGATGCGCATAATCCCAAGACCAATTTTCTACTTTATAATAGCCTAAATGAGCATTTTTGTCCATATCGTCAAGATATAGGGTAACGCCTAATTTATTGTCAGCGGATTTACCATAAATATCTCTGCATAAATTATCAAGTTTTTTGAACTCATCAAAGAACTCATAATTCAAGTAATTCATAAGAACTTCCTTCCCGTGGCTTTACAGCAACTTTCTCTTAATCACTTTCAGCGTTTTTTCAACTGTTTTTTGCTCAAAATCAGAATAAAGGTCAAAATTGCTAAAGGTTCCGCCCTCGTTGTTCGACCAACCAATCAGCCATTTGCCCTGGAGATCTTCGCCCAAGTTGTCGCTGTTGGACGTGTAACGGAAGACGTGATAGATCTCCTTCTTTTTTACCTTGCCAAGGTATTCGATCTGATCGGGCTCTTTGCCAAGCTCGGTGGGGTAGGTAAGCCAATGCACAAGGTCGCTTTTGGCAAGATATTCTTCGTTAGCCAATTCTGCAGGGAAGAGGTCGGTCTTGCCGTGCATCTTCAGGATCGCATAGGTCATATCGGCATAAACGATGTTGTTGGCAAGCAAAACGATAATTTCTTGTGGAACCTCTTGCTTTGCCGCGAGCAAGCTGCGAACTGCATAATAGCGAATGCTTGCGTTCTCAATCTTCAGCATGTCTTGCAGGCTTGCAACAACGGCATCGGTTGCAAAATGTTGCGCAACGTCGGCGGCGATCTCCAAGCTGTTCAGCATTTCTTCACTCAATTCGGTGCTCAAATAAAACTTTAATTGGGAGTCGATGTAATCGGCAAAGAGCTTTTTGGAGTCATTGGGCAGGGCAGGAATGAGGTGCTGATAGTGCAGCAGCCCGTTGTAGAGCTGTCCCTTTTGATATTCATCCTTTAAGGGAATGAGAGCACAGAACAACTGCTCAACGTTTTCCTTTGCGTTGTTTCCTTTTTCAAAAATATCGTCTATCGCGCGCTCGATGAAGCGTTCCTTGTCAACAAGCTCCACCAAAGCCTTAATATCATTCAAATTTGCTTCGGGAATTTGTGCTGCCGATGCGTGACAGAGCATAACAGCCCCCAACAAATTGTCCTCATAGGTGAACATCTCGTCCTTTTGGCGGTAATTCTTTGCTTCGGGAATAGCAGAAAGCAGCTTTTTGATTTCAGCAAAAGCAAAGCCTACGATCTCCGTTTTATCATCCTGCGGAATTTTTCCCTTTTTCGTTTCAATAAATTTAACAATAACAGAGAGCATCCGCGCTTTTTGGTCGTAAGATTCGGTCTCGTTTATATGATTAAGCAATTCAAAAAATTGTGCCATAATAAAACTCCTTTTTGCTTTTTTGTGTAACTATTATATCATAAAACGATCTGCTTGTCAATTTGTAACCTCATATTAGATGATAGAAATAAAATTTTTCACCTTTTTTCAAAAATCCCTTGCTTTTTCTTAAAAACTATGCTATAATATTCACGTTCGCAATATGGAAGCGTATCGAAGTGGTCATAACGGGACTGACTCGAAATTTTGTAGTCACTTTGGAACCTCCCACCTTAAATCCCTTGATTTATAAGGGTTTTCCGCAGTTCAAATAAAACTTAATACGTTAGTTCTCTCCTACTGTTCTCTCCAATTTCCGAGGTTGAATAAGAACAGTAGAGAGCTAAAATAAACACGGAGAGATATCGAAGTGGTCATAACGGGGCGCACTCGAAATGCGTTTGAGAGCAATCTCACGAGGGTTCGAATCCCTCTCTCTCCGCCACACCGAGCCTGCAAAGTCAATTTGCAGGCTCATTTTTTTCGCCTTTTTTTGACTTATGAAACCGTGGTCAGAGCCGCCCTCATTCCCGTCACCATAGCTTCGGCGGAGTTGAGTTTGGAGTTGTAGTCTAAGTGTGCATAGATGTTTGCTGTTGTGCTGAAATCAGAGTGTCCAAGCCATTCTTGAATTTGCTTCATCGGTACACCGTTCTTCAGAAGCATTGACGCGCAGGTGTGACGGAGATCGTGAAATCTGATGTGCCGCATACCGTGACGTGCAAGGAGCTTCGGGAAGGCTTCGCTCAAATAGTTCGGTGGAATGATATTGCCCATTTCATCGACGCAGATATATTCAAGATATTTCGTATTGTAGCAGCTACCACATACTCTCTTGTATTCTTCCTGCATCTCCCATCTTTGCAAAAGCAACGCTCTAAATTGAGGTATCAAAGGGAGTGTTCTGCGGCTCGACTTGGTTTTCGTCGTGTCGGTCGCCACTTCTACCTTCTTGCCGTCGATTTTGCAAGATGTAAGTGTGTGCTTGATGGTGATGGTATTCTGCTGAAAGTCGATAGCATCCCATTTGAGTCCGAGAACCTCACTACGGCGAAGTCCGTAGAACGCCGCCAATACGATTGGCAATTCAAGCTTCGTTCCTCTCGCCACCTCAAACAAGTCTTGTATCTCGTCCTCGGTGTAGAAGCTGCCTTGAAATTCGTTCTTCTTCGGTCTGTCCACCTTATCCACGGGGTTGAAAATAATCAAGTCTGTTTTGACCGCATATTTCATAGCTCTGTGAATGATTGCGTGATAGTGGATGACCGAGTTAGCTGATACTCTTTCAAGCTGAACGAGGTAGAATTTTTGAATATCAGCAGCCGTTACCTCGGTGAGCCTACGCTTCAACGGCTTGAAATAAGGAATGATGATTTTATTCGTCATTTCCGCATAAGAAGCGTATGTAGTGAGTTTGATTGTGCTCTTGGCTATTTCAAGCCACATTGCGAGAAAGTCCACGAACATAATCTCGCCGGAAAGCTCCACCGCTTCTTCCTCAACCTCGGGTACATAGGTCTGTCGGGTTTTCAAAAGCAATGCTTCAGCCTTTTTCTTGTTGCCTTTCACCACCAATCCCGTGGGTATCCACTTGGTTTTGCGCTTACCGCCCACGGTGTAGTTCAATACCATATAAAAATAACCTTTTTTCTCTTGCAGATGTCCTGCTACCATAATAATTACCTCCTTAATGTAGTAGCACGAATTGGACACTTGCCGTTGACCACCCTCATTATATCACGGTGCGCTGCAAATGTCCAATGTGCGAATTTTTATTTTATGCCTTTGCCATATTGATTTTCAAAAAAGAAAGCAGATGTACCTTCGGAACACGGTACGATCTGCCGACCTTCATATTTTGGATAGTGCCGTTCTTCAGCATTTTATAAACGGTCTTTGTGCTTACGCCGAGAGCCGCGCTCGTTTCCTCCACGCTCATTATTTCGGGATAGTCCTTCAGTACCGTCTGATATACTTCTTTGAAATTCATTGTTATCTCCTTTCGTTGGGATTATATCTTTTGTAGTGGTTATGTTTGGTTTTCGTTTTCATAATCACGTCGATAGCGTGATCGACGCGCTTCATCGTATTGTTGCTCGCTCTGCCGATGTACTCGACCAAGCGAGATTTATCCAAGGTTCTGATCTGCTCCGCAAGTACGATGGAGTCGTGCGGCAGCTCGTTGCATCTTACGACAACGTGAGTCGCAAGATCTCTGCGCTTATTGAACTTGCTCGTGATCGCCATAGCAATTACGGTAGTGCTCGACTTGTTGAAACCGTCCGTCTGTACGATGAGCATAGGGCGGATGCCGCCTTGCTCCGATCCGACAACGGGATCAAGATTAACGCGATAGATTTGACCTCTTTTTACCTTCTTATTCATATAAGCTCCTTTCACGAAAAGAACCCGCCGACCTTCATCGACGGGTTCAAGATTTTTAGGCACTCTGACTTCTCGTGACCATCAATGCCACCTGCGCCAAGAGCACGTTTCCGATTTCTTCACCTGCACTCAATCTCTTGCAGTATTCAAGGAAATAGTAGAGCGTTTCGTGGTCGTGACCGATTTCAAGCTCTGCGTAGGTGTTCTTCTTGCGGGGGTGCTTCACCAAGCACGGCTCACCCGAGAGCCACCTTCCGAGATTGTTGCACTCGTCGTTGAACATCTGCTTGACCTGCTGATATGCCCAATGACCGTGCTCAATGATTTTCTGTTTCGCATTACTGTCGATGTTTTCCTCGACAATGCCACAACCGTTTGCTATCGCTATCATATAGCGATCAAATTCCGCTTTTCTATCCATTTAATTATCCTCCTATGTAGTTATTCAAAATTTCTCTTAAGCCGTCTTGTGCGGCTTTTATTTTGCTCACACGACCATCAAGGTGTGCGATTGTTTCCTCAATGTCACTTCTGCTCTCGGCGTAGTAGTAACCCCTGCTGCAACTGCAAATGGGAACGCCCTTTGTGCGAAGCTCATTGACCATACGGCGGATTTCCGTACCCTTACAATGAAAGAGCCTTTCAAGCTCCTTGCTGAAAACTGCGTTGGCTTTTCCTTTGTGCTCGGTCTGCATATACTTTTCAAAGTTCTGCATAGCGTTTCTCCTTATGAACCTTATTTCCTATATTGAATAGGATGTAGGAGCTTGCCTATATTTCAAGGCAAGCTCGGTTCAAGCGTCTATTTGTCCTCGACACCCCGACGCACCGATAAACGGTATGGGAAGTCATCAAACGACCGATTGCTAATCAGTTCCATAGGGTTCTTACCTCTGCCGGGTACTCCGCCAGCCGCGCATTTCTGCTACGGAAGTATCATTGTCACTCGCGCCTGTCATCGCCACGTCGGATGCAATCCAACTCTACTTTGTATAAGTGTTCTCGCTCGCTCCCTCGCGGGAGGTCTTGGCGCACCTACAAATGCGGCTTAGCGGCTCATCACCGCATAGCGCAGATAATGTATTTGATGAATGTCTATTCAATTTTTCAAGGATCAGTGAAGGTGTTTTTTATGTCCCTTCACCTAATAGCCTTGAAAAACGCATTTTGGCAGGGTGTTTTTCAAAAATTTTTTCTAATTTTTTTCACAGCAGCGTTAAACTGCTCAACGACAGTAGTTTTACTAATGCCAAATCGTCTGCCTATTTCACGGAAAGACAATCCCTCGACCGCATTAAGCCAAAGTATCAAATACTGTTTCTCGGTAAGGTGTTCCATAGCCGCATACAAACGCTCATTGTCCGCTTTTTGCAGAAGTTCCTTTGCAATATCCACGCTTTCATCAGCTATATCAAAACCATTATCCATAGAAGCATCTAAGGATTGAATGTAACGGGTTTCCTTGCGCTCGGTGCAGCTTGTCCGATACTCAAACATAACTGCATCGTGGTATATCTCTTGGGGTTGGGTAACAAGCCAATCCGCATATATATCGTCCACCTCAACGGTGATAATTTTTCTTTCGCCTTTTTTCGTGGTTATCTCTGTCGATAACTTTTTCATTGTGTTTTCCTCCATATCGTGATTTTGAAATTGGTGTAAGTTTCAAAATCCGACAAGGTGGAGCACGAATAGAGTAAATACGATATTTTTCGCCAAGGCAAACAAAAAGGCACTTATTGCTTGATACGCTTTGGTTTGCGTACCATTCAACAAGTGCCTTTCTATCGTTATTCAGTTTTTTATTATGTAGAGTAGCGATTAAGCCATAAATTCATAATCACTACTCATAACGAGTAGTGATGCGCAGTTACCCCAACGCATAATAAAATACCTCC
>JBGVQK010000028.1:0-41736 GCA_045127455.1 Eubacteriales bacterium | reverse complement strand
GAGGCGAGGAAATGCACGAAACGAACGAAATGCGTGATCGGCTTATCAATGAATTTGCCGAAAACTATATGGAAAAGCTGTTTTACTTCTGCTTGAAAAAGACAGGAAACAATATTGAAGCGGAAGATCTGACACAGGATATTGCACTTCAGATCATTACAGCTTTGAATAAAAACATGATTCCAACGAGTTTTTCAGCGTGGGTATGGCAGATCGCGCGCAACCGTTATTCGGTATGGGCTAAGGAGAAACATAATCGAAACGAGTCGGTAACCGGTTCCGATATCAGCGATTATGAAATCGAAGACGAAAGCGAAAACATCCTTGATGAAATGATACATACAGAGCAAATGGCTCTGCTTCGACGAGAGTTGGCGTTCATCAAGAGCGATTATCGCAATATTGTCGTTGCCTATTATATAGAGAACAAAAGCGTCCGTGATATTGCATCGTCGCTTTCTCTTTCGATCAGCGCGGTCCAGCAAAGACTTCACCGCGCGAGAATCCTATTGAAAGAAGGTATGAATATGGCAAGAGAATTTGGTGTAAGAAGCTATAAGCCGGAGGAAGTGAACTATCGCAACAACTGTTCACGCCCCGGCGACAAGAACCAACCCTACAGTGTGATGGAACACAAAATGTACCAGAATATTCTGTTGGAAGCCTACGGAAATCCCTCCACAGCAGAAGAGCTTTCCTTGGAGCTCGGCGTGGCACTCCCTTATATGGAGGATGAACTGGAGTGGCTGACGAAAGAAACCTTTTTGATCAAAGACGGTAATAAATATCAAACCGCGTTTCCTATCGTAAGCCGTTCTGCCCAAGAACAAGTGCATTGCGCTTGGTTAACCGCCGCGCCCTCGATTACAAAAGCCTTGACCTCTTTTGTCGAGCGTCTGAATGATGCATTTGTTGAGAAAGGAGAGAAATTCTACGGCCCATATCAGGACTACGAAAGCGCAAAGTGGACGATTTTGATGTTGGCGTTTGATTATTTCATGTATAAGGCACCGAAAATCCGTGATTTTACCCAGCGTCCTGATAACGGATATTGGGATATGATCGGATATCAAAAACAATCTGTAACGAAACCGAATTTTGTTGGAAATCACGGTGGCTATTATGGCTTCCAACAGTTCAAATATGAGTTCGACGGTATTTCTGACCGAACACCGCCTTATCTTATCGAAGAGGAATCGAAGGTTCTATATGATTTTATCATGGGAAATACGGTAGAGGAGAATGGTGAAATCGTAAAAAAACTGCTTGGATACGGATATTTGAAGAAAAACGGAAATGCGTATATCCCCGATGTAGTCACAATCAAAATGGATAACGTTAGAAAAGCGGTTCGGAATATGGATGAGCGCGTCACGTCTGAACTTTCTGCGCTGGCTGAACGTGCCAAAGCTTTGCTGAAAAACTTGTATGACGAGGTTTACGGCATCGTATGTGCTGATCTCCCCCCTGTCTTTTTGAATGATATTTATCAATGCAGAATGGCAGTGTCGAATTGTTATTTCTGTCGTGGATATGTTATGGCGGAAGCATTGAAAAGTGGGTATTTGCTTACTGATGATCAAGTAAGTCCCGCCATTGGCGCACATTTTTGGCTCGATTCATAAAACAAACCGCCGAGGGCAACCGTACTGGTCGCTCTCGGCGGTGTTTGTCTCTAAAGGCAGGTGACCTAATGGAAGACGGCAAGCCGCCAAGAGATTGCAAGCAATCTCTTCGCCCCTACCAAAATCGGGAGGCGAAACGCCTCCCCTACAACCAATTATAGCATCCTCTGGTAGGGGAGCCCCTCCCGAATTGTATCTATTCAACCTTCTTAGCGCGCGGGGTCTTGGTGGGTCTCGCTGCGGCTCGGTCCCGTTCGCGTTCTGACAGTCCACCGGACTGTCATTCATTACGCTCACGCCGCTTCGCTACCCACGCGCTCGCGGTAGCAAAAGCGCGTCCTGTGGCGCGCGTCGACCGTCTATCTGTGTACTAACAACTCTATTTTGCTATTATTGTTAGAAAGTTTTTGAGGGGGGATGGGGGAACTTTTTTCAAAAAGTTCCCCCATAAATAACCTATTGCTTTTTCATTTGTCTCAAGAACAGAAGAACCGCGGCGGCGAGGATGACGAGGGCGTAGCCGAGAACCCACCACAGGTGCGGGAAGATGCCCGAATAGTCGCCCGCGATGGCGGCGCGTTGCATCTCGACGGAGTGAACAAAGGGAAGGGCGTAGGCAATCTTTTTGAAAACGCCACCCACGAGGTCGAGGTCGAACCAAATGCCTGAGAGCCAAGCCGAGAGGTTTGTTAGGAGCGCTCCGCAAATGCCGCCCACCTGCTTGTCATTAAACACGCTTCCGCACAGCAGACCGAGCGCGATATAGAGCAGCGCAACGGGGATGAGGAGCGCAAGAGAGAGCAGGATGTTAACGGTAACGTCCAACCCCAAAAGGATGGCAAAAAGGTAGGTCGCAATACCCTCGGCAAGCGCGATGGGAATGAGCGGCAGGGTATACCCAAGAATGAAATCCACAGGCGACATGGGTGTGGTGTAAAGGCGGTGCATAAAGCTGCTTTGCCTATCTTTTGCAATGACGGTAGCAGAAAATAGCGTCATAAATGCAAGGCCGAACACCGCAATGCCGGGAGAAAGATGCGCGATTTCAAACAGACTTACGGGAATGTTTGCTTGAATGGCACTCAATAAAAGAAGCAGAACAATGGGGAAGCCAAAGAGGAACGATAGGTTGAGCGGATCGCGGATGATCTCTATAAAATTTCGTTTTGCAAAGGTCAACGTTCTCATTTTTCTGCCCCCCTTACAATTTGAATAAAAGCTTTCTCAATGCTATCCACACCCGTTTGTGTCTTAATAGAATCGGGGGTGTCGCAGAGCAGGAGCTTGCCATCCTTCATAATGGCAATGCGGTCCGAGAGCGCCTCGGCTTCTTCCATGTAATGCGTGGTGAGGATGATAGTCACCTTTCCCTTGAGTGCTTTAATGATATCCCAAAGCTCGCTGCGCGCAAGGACGTCAAGCCCCAAGGTGGGTTCGTCAAGGAAGAGCACCTTCGGTTCGCTAATAAGCGCCATCGCAATGCTGAGGCGGCGTGCGTATCCGCCCGAAAGCTTGCTTGCCTTCTTGTTCATCACACCCTCAAGTGAGAGCATAGAAGAAAGGGAAGACACCTTTTCGGCGGTCTTTTGCTTGTCAAATCCGTAAATACCGCAAATCAGCTCCAAGTTTTCGCGAACAGTCAGCCCTGCGGCAACGGCAGTTTCCTGTGGAGAGACGCCAATGCAAGCCTTGACCGCTGTTGGATTCTTTGCAATGCTCTCGCCAAGTACCAAAGCATCACCGCTTGTGGGGGAGGTCAGGCAAGAGAGCATTTTAATGGTTGTTGTTTTGCCCGCACCGTTGACACCGAGCAGGGAAAATAACTCACCCTCGTGAATGGTTAAATTCAGGTCGTCGACCGCAAGCACGTCCTTGTATCGTTTGGTTAGGTTTATAGTTTTAATGGCATCCATTTTCGTTCTCCTTTGCTACGTGGCGCGCGCGAATTCCTTGATAAACGTCGGTTAGCATATTGCTGATGAGCTCCCAATCAAGCGGCATAAAAGAGGTGGCAAGTATTGTGCCAATTCCATGAACGCAGGTCCACATTTCCAAATGGATCAAACACGCGGTTTCTTGGGAGACTTTGTTTGCCTGCATGATCATTTGCACCGACTCTTCAAAGTCGGGAGAGGTAGCGATATCCTCGTTGGTTCTATCGCGCATAAAGAGGAGCTTGAATAGCTCTTTTTCTTCCTTTGCAAAGCGGATATACGCCATGCCAAACGCTTTGTAGGGGGGATAGCTTCCGCTTTTCACTTCGCGTTCAATAAATGCAAGATAGAGATTGTATGCGGCAAGAATGACGTCCTTTTGCAATTCTTCCATTGTTGCAAAATTGGAGAAGATGGGCTGCGTGGAGCAGGCAAGGGATGCGGCAATGCTGCGCGCATTGATGGCATCCGTTCCATTCTCTCGCACAAGAGCGAGCGCGGCGTTTATAATTTCTTCTTTTGTAACTTTTACTTTTGGTGGCATTTTGACCTCCTAAAAATAACATTTGTTATATATCGATTGTTATTTTATCACAAAAAGAGAGGAATGTCAATAGATTTTGCAAAGAAAAAATATTTAACTAAAAAGTTAAATAACCTATTGACAAACGCGAAAAGATGTGCTATACTATAATTAACCAAAAGGTTAAATGATAAACCTACTATTCTATTTCTATTGCAATCTATTCGGAGAAATTATGAAACAAGTTATCGAACAATTTATTAAGAATTATTGGAAGCCCCTACTATTCTTTGCCATCGTAGGTCTTGTTGGAGGATTTTGCACAGGACTTTATGTGCTCGACAGTTACCCGCCCGAATTGCAGCAAGAGGCAGTTGCACAAGGATTGACACCTACCGTTATGGCACTTGTCAGCGCTATGCAAGCGGCAGGGTATGGCATTGTACTCGGCGTGATCGGCATTTTGCTCGGCAAAAAGACGGGACTTTGGAAGGATGAAACGCACCTTGAAAAAAAGCCGCTCCTCGTCACGCTTGCAATTGCAGTTATTGGCGGTTTTGCTCTTATTTTGCCCGACCTGTTGTTCTTTGGCAAGTACAATGAGGCAATTATGAATTCTTATGCCGCAAAACCTACCGTTGTGTATATCATTGGAGCAATCCTCTACGGCGGCGTAATTGAAGAAGTTATGCTCCGTTTGTTTTGGATGTCGCTGATCGCCTTTATTCTTTGGAAGCTCTTTGCAAGAAGGGAAGAAAAGCCCACCCTCGCTATTTTGGTTGCATCTAACATCATCGCGGCACTTTTGTTCGCCGCAGGACATCTACCTGCAATCTTTATAATGATTGGAAATTCTCCATTAATCATTTTCAGGTGCTTCTTACTCAACGGTGCATTCGGATTGTTGTTTGGTCATCTGTATCGCAAACATGGTCTGCGCTATTCGATGATCGCGCACGGCGGATGCCATATCGTATCCAAACTGATTTGGATTTTGTTTATCTAAATTTCAAATAATAAAAAGGAGGATATACTTTGGGACTTCAAAACACCATCAAAGCCTTGTCCGATCCCATTCGACGTGAAATTTTGGAAATGCTGAGGGGCGGTCGCATGGCAGCGGGGGAGATTTCGGAAAAATTTCCCGTGAGCGGTGCGGCAATTTCAAAGCATCTGTCTGTTTTGCGCGAGGCGGATCTGATAAGAGACACCCGAGAGGGGAAATTTATTTACTATGAATTGAACACTTCCGTTTTGGAAGAAGTTATGCTGTGGATCAGCGGTTTGAAAGGAGAAAAATATGATTAAGAAGAATTTAAAGATTTTGATTATTACGTCTATTATTATTTTGTTGCCGATGCTGGCAGGACTCGTTCTGTGGAATCAACTGCCCGAACAGATCCCGTTCCATTGGAACGCGGCGGGTGAGGTTGACGGTTGGGCAACCAAAGGGGTGGCGGTGTTTGTTCCGTCCGCAGCAATGCTGGCACTGCAATGGCTGTGCGTGCTTGTCACATCCACAGACCCCAAAAAGCAGAATCACCCCCAAAAGGTGGTGCATTTGGTGCTTTGGCTGATCCCGTTGCTCACGGTCGTGCTTTCGGTACTCGTTTATGCCACCGCATTGGGCGGAAGCGTGCGTGTGGAAATGCTTATGCCCATACTGCTTGGCGTGGTATTCATTGCCATTGGCAATTATATGCCCAAGTGCAAGCAGAACTACACCATTGGTATCAAGATCCCGTGGACGCTCGCAAGCGAGGAAAACTGGAACAGAACTCACCGCCTTGCAGGCTGGGTTTGGGTTGGCGGCGGTATTGTGATGATGCTTTCGGGCTTTTTCGGTATTTTCTGGCTTACTTTTGTGCCCGTTGCCATTATGGTTTTGATCCCGTTTGTTTATTCTTATATTTTGCACCGCAAGGGTGTGTAAAGAAGAAAGTCCCTCGCTCCAAACGGAGCGAGGGCTTTTATTTGCATTATATATCCTCAATTGATAGTCCATAACCGATGAAATTATAATTACCCGTTCAAGATTGAAAATAGTATTGAAACATCTTGACAATAGCCGAATAATGTGATACAATATAAACGCTAGGGGAACCTTTTGGTTGAGAAGATAAAATCTGACCCTTTGAACCTGTTGGTTAATACCATCGTAGGGAAGCACAGTACAGAGGGGTACGGATCCTTTGGGCTTTATTCTATGATGGAATAAAGCTTTTTTGTTTTATTCCATTTCCATCTTGTTCATTGGAGAAGACTTTGTTTCTTAGTATGATCTCATAAAAGAAAATGTTTCAAAGGAGAAATAGTATGAAAGACTTGATTTTCGCGGGATTGCTGATAATCGCAGGAGCCATATTAGTTGCTGCAACAGAAATTGCCAACGGTAGCGTGGGAATGCTTTTGGGCATTCCACTGATTTGTTGGGGAATTGTAGAAAGAATTGTTGTTCTAATCAAAAGTAAAAAACAGAAATAATTTGCTCGTTAAGTGCATATCATTACAGCAAATTTAATAAGTTCAACGCCTCACCAATGAGGCGTTGTTTTTTATTTCCAAACCTTTGGTTGATAGCGAATTTCATTTACAGAGTAGACAGTTACAAATGCCTTGGGGTCGGTTTTGCGAACGAACTCCATCAGCTTGCGGTATTCGTTTTTATCCACAATGGTAACCACTTCTTTTCTCGGGTCGTTGTGGTAAGCACCAATACCGTCGTAAAGGGTTGCACCGCTGTGCAGGTCGTGCAGGATGTAATCTACAATTTCGTCGAGCTTTGGGGAGATGATGCATACGCGTCGTTTGATGTTGAGACCAAAGATAAAGTAATCAACTACAATGCCGCTGAAATAGGTCGCAAGAACGCTGAGCACGACCGTTTTGGTATCATAACAAAATGCCGACGTCAGAGCGACTGCAATTCCCGAAAAGGATACTGCCTTGCCCAAATCGATCCTCAAATATTTGTGTATGATCTTTGCAACGATGTCAAGACCGCCCGAGGAGGCGTTGAGGGAGAAAAGGACCGCCATTGCAATGCTCACAACAAGAATGTAGCACAGCACGTCAAGCAAGGGGTCGGCAGTAAGGGACTGAAAGTTGGGAAGGATCCATTCAAACACACCTACAAACAAGGGGATCATAATAGAGGTGTATACCGTTTTTGCACCGAACTCCGAGCCCACGAGGATAAATCCGGCAACCAACAAAAGCACGTTAAGGATAAGGTTGATAACCGACATAGGTAGCGGAATAAAGTTGGCAAGCACCATAGCAAGAGCCGATGCACTACCAACTGCAACCTTGCTTGGCATCATAAAGAAGAAAACAGCCACGGCTACCAAGGCGGCTCCAAAGGTGATAATAACAAATTCTTTAAAATTGTGAAGGAGATTTGATTTTTTCACGGAAGTGTACCTCTGTTTTAGTCATTACGCGAGCATTTTTCGGCATCGATTGCAAGCACAAGCATCAAAATGCAGGTTGCGTGATTGGGGTCGCGTACGTCAATAACGTAGGTGTCCGTCCAATTAAAAAGCTCCTTATTAACGGTTGCAATGCGCTGGCCTCTGCCATCAAGAATATTGTAGTCCCACTCAAACCAATTGCCCTCTACCTGCCAGCCGTTGCAGTCAATGCTAAAGCGAGGGGTAAAAAAGCTGAACTCCTTGCGAATAGAGCCCACGTAGCGGCCGCCAAGGTACATTTCAAATTTGGGGAGCCAGGAGAGCACGCGCTCCCTCACCTCACCGATCTCGTGCCCATTGGCATCGTAAATGCGCAACAGATGCCCCCAAGAGAGCGCGCCCTTTACGGTGTAAAGGATGTTGCCGGCTTCGTCATAAATATCGTAGCTATCAAACCACGAGAACATTCTTTGCTTAAATAACAGTTTCATAATGTCTCCTTTTTAGTAGGCGGTGGAAATCAAAACCGTTCCCGCGCCCGAAAGTGTCAGGTCTTGCAGAGAGGCCGGGAGCAAAATGCTCGCGCCGCGAGAGAAGGAATAGGAAGTGCCGCCATATTCGAGTGTGCCGTCTCCTGCAATGCAGAGCAGGTGACGAAGGTAGCCGTTTTGCAATACCGTGAACGCATTTTTGGAAAGCGAGTGCTTTTCTGTGCGGAAATAGTCGCAATCGGCAAGCACGGCCTCTCTTGACGTGGGAATGCCGCGCGAATAGCGGATGGCATCAATTTCGGCATCGTCAAAGGGGCGAATGACGTCGCACGCCTTATCGACGTGCAATTCGCGCAGAGAACCGTCCGCACCACGGCGGTCATAGTCCCAAACGCGATAGGTCAGGTCGCAATTTTGCTGAATTTCGGCAATCAAAATGCCCTTGCCAATGGCGTGGGGAAGCTCCGCGGGAATAAAGTAGGTTTCTCCCGCCTTGACTTTTTGTGTCTTGAGAGCGGACATCAGCTTGCCGTTTTTCAAAGCGTCGCGAAAAGCGGCGTTGTCAAAGCCATCGGCAAGCCCGCAAATAATTTCGGCATCTTCGTCGGCATCAACAATATACCACATTTCGGTTTTGCCGCGGTCGTTTTCCACGCGTGCGGCATAGGCATCGTTGGGGTGCACCTGAACAGAGAGGCGGTCGGCAGCGTCGATCAATTTGATGAGCAAAGGGAATTCACCATTCGAAAAAGCGGTTTTTCCCATCAGCTCCTCGGGGCAGTCGTGCATCAGCTCGCCAACGGTTACGCCTGCAAGGGCGCCGTTTTGAATAACGCTCATCTCTTTTTGGCGAACGGTCAATTCCCAGCTTTCGCCAACCGTTCCGCCGTCGGGCGCGCACTTATTCCATTCGCGGGGCAAGCGTGTGCCGCCCCAAATGGGCGATTTTGTGACGCCCGAAAGAAAAAGAGGATACAGATCTTTCATTGTTTTTCCTTTTTATCAAAGTTTTTTCAAGCGTGCATAGGTTGCCATCAGCTTTTTTGTGCCAACGGTATCAAACATGATTTCATAAAGGGTATCGGCACCCATAGACTTAACAGAGAGAATTTCACCCTCACCAAAGTTCATATGCTTTACGCGGTCACCCGGGGCAAATACCTCGCGCGATGTACTCGCCGAGGGGCGCGTGGGTGTTGTTGCGGGTCTTGCAAAAGAGGGAGAAGATGGCGTACGTGTGGCACTTTCGCTATAATACGTGCGCTTTGGCTGCACGGGCGCATTATAGTTATTACCATACGCGCCATACTGCCCGTAGGTATAGTCGCCGTAACGGTTTTGACGAACGCGAACGGCATTCGCCTCACTCTCGTCAAGCTTTTCAACAAGAGACTCGGGAATTTCGCTCACGAAACGTGAGACGGGATTATACATCGTTTGTCCGTAAAGCAGACGGTTGCGCGTGTGCAGGATGTAGAGCTCCTTTTTGGCACGTGTGATGGCGACGTAGGCAAGACGGCGTTCCTCTTCCATCTCTGTCTGTCCCTCGGTAATGGTCTGCATACCGGGGAAGAGGCCTTCTTCCATGCCGGGCAAGAACACCACGGGGAACTCCAAGCCCTTGGCACTGTGCACCGTCATCATAACAACGGCATCGGCGGTTTCGTCATAGCGGTCGACGTCGGCAACCAGAGCGGTCTCTTCCAAAAATCCGGTGAGGGATGGCTCGTCGTTGTCCTGCATATATTCAAGAATGCCCGATTTGAATTCGTCCAGATTTTCAAGACGTTCGGCTTCCTCTGGGCCTGCGGCTACAAGCATTTGTCGATAGCCGGTCTTTTCAAGCATCAGGTCAAAAAGTGCATCAAGAGGCGTGCTCTTGGCAAGGTGCGAGAGGTCGTTGATAATACTTGCAAAGTGCAAAAGCGTTGCCGCGCTGTTCTTGAGCGCAACAAAGGAGTCGGCACGCTCAATGACCGAGAATTGGCTGCACTCCTGCTCGGCAGCGATCAGGGCGATCGTTTCAAGCGTTTTTGCACCGATCTTGCGGCGCGGCTCGTTGATGATGCGGGCAAGGCGCGTGTTGTCGTCGTGGTTGCTGATGAGCTGCAGATATGCCACAACGTCGCGAATTTCCTTGCGGTCGGTAAAGCGTGTGCCACCGAGAACGCGGTAAGGGACAGCCGCGCGTGCAAAGGCTTTTTCAATGCTCTGCGACTGCGCGTTTGTACGGTAGAGAATGGCAAAATCGCGATACGTAGCCTCTTTTTTTGCAACTGCGCGCGAAACGGTGTCTACCAAATAGCGCGCCTCCATATTCTGGTCGTCGCAAAGCTTGAGGCGGATCTTTGAGCCCTCACCCGAGGACGTCCAAAGGGTTTTGCCCTTGCGCCCGCGGTTGTTGGAGATAACGGCATTTGCCGCGTCCAAAATGTTACCTGTCGAGCGATAATTTTGCTCAAGCTTGATGATTTTTGCATCGGGGAAGGTCTTATCAAAGGCAAGGATATTTTCAATGGTCGCACCGCGGAAGCGGTAAATGCTCTGGTCGTCGTCGCCAACAACCATCAAATTTCGCGTTGTGGGATTTGTCAAAAGGACCGTCAGCTGCATCTGTGCCACGTTGGTATCCTGGAACTCGTCCACGCATACGTAGCGGAAACGACGCTGATACGCCTCGCAGATCTCGGGATAACGGCGCAGGAGCAAAACGGTTTGCATAATGATGTCGTCAAAGTCAAGCGCGTTGGATTCACGCAGATAGCGTTGGTATTCCTCATAAACGCGCGCCACCTGCTTTTGGCGGTAGTCCTGACCCGCCTCAAGTGCAAAGGCATCGGGTGAGAGGAGCTTATCCTTGGCGCGGCTGACGGCATTGATGACCGTTTTAACCGAGAGCAGCTTTTCATCAATGTTGAGTCGCTTCATTGCGGCAAGCATCGCTTTTTTGGTGTCGTCGGCATCGTAAATGGTAAAGCTGGGGCGATATCCCATCCTTTCACCGTGTTGGCGTAAAATGCGCACGCAGATGGAGTGGAAGGTGCCTGCCCAAATATCGGAGGCGGTGCCCGCCTCTTCGGGGAACATACGGGCAAGTCGCTCCTTGATCTCGTTTGCCGCCTTGTTGGTAAAGGTGATGGCAAGCACGCGATAGGGCTCGCAGGCGTTGTTTGAAAACTGCGGCAGGATGTGCTCCTTGATCGCCTCGGGCTGCAGCATCATAGCGCGCTCCAATTCGGCTATTCGATTTTCATCTGTTCCGTAAGGAACGTAGTCGCTGAAATAGGCGTTGCCGTAGCGAATGATAAAGGCGATGCGGCGCACAAGAACCGTCGTTTTTCCGCTGCCCGCACCCGCCAAGATCAGGAGTGGGTTGTTAACGGAGAACACCGCCTCGCGCTGACGCTCATTCAATTCAGAAAAGGCTTTGTCAAACAGTCTGCGCTTGACCGAAAGATAGCGTTGTTCGATAGAGGTTTGCATGAAGATCCTTTCTCAGTTAAGGTTTACAATGGTGGTGATCAGCCACACCGCAAGGCAAACGGCAGCCACGGGAGAGAGCAAGCTCTCAAGGAGCGTGGCAGGCAAGCGTTTTAGGGGCAGGGCTGTTGTGTAATCGGACGAAATATTCTTTTTTGCGTGGATGTGATAGATCTTTCGCGCCTCTCCCGCAGAAAGAGCGGCAAAGAGCAAAAAGAGAACAACAACGCAAAAGATAAAGATCTCGTTGCTGCCCGCATTGACGTAGAAAGCCGAAAGATAGGGCTGACCGAACAGGCAGAAAACGTTATAGCATACGTGCAAAAGAATGGGAGCGAGGAAGGAGCGCGTGGTATACATTGCGCAAGCGAGCAGAATGCCCAGAACGAAATAGGTCAAAAAATGCGCAAAAGAGAAGTGCAGCATGGCAAACAGAAGCGCGCTTGCCAAAATGGAAACTCCAACACCCCGCTTTTCATATTCGGAGCAGAGAATGGAGCGATAGGTCAGCTCTTCGCCAATGGCAGGCAGAAACGCGTACGCCAAAATGGCATAAGCGGTTTCGGCAGGCGTTTGCGTTCTTGCAACAAAGGTATCGTAAAGTGTAAAGCTTCCTTCAAGCGAGTGAATGCCGCCCGTGAGGATCGAGGTCAAAAGACTTCCCGCAATCATGACCACCAAAAAGTAAAGCAAGAACGGGATGTGCGAAAGTCTTGGTGGGCGCAAGCGGATGCGTTCGGCAAAGCTTTCTCCGCGCAGCTTGCAATACAGAATGGCAGGAATGATAAAAATGAGCACCTGCATCAAAATAATGCCCACGTATTCGCTGTCGCGGTCAAGCAGGCGCGCGTCAACAAGGCGCGAGAGTAGCAAAAGAACAAAGTTGCAAAGCACCAATAAAAGCGGTGCGTGCAGAGGCTTGAGAGAGCCTTCCTTGCCACCGCCCAAGCGGCGGGAGCCGTTCATCAGGCGATCGTATATCTGCTGCCATTTTGAGGTGGGCTTGTCTTCCTTTTGAGGCTCTTTTTCGGGCACTTCCTTTTTGAGGGGAGCGCGGTTTTGGGTGGGAGCATTTTGTGTTTGGCGGTTATGTCGGCAACAGTAGGAGCCGCGCTCGGTAAAGAGCCAATCTACGGGCAGATCGTGTGCCTCGGTGGGGGCACTCTTGAGCAGCATTTTGGCATAGGTCACGCCTGCCGTCTTGCCGGGAAAGGTGGCAAGATAGCGGTCGTAGTAGCCTTTTCCATAGCCGATGCGGTTGCCCGAAAGGTCATAAGAAAGCGCGGGAACGATGCAAAGTGCTCGCTCGTCGGGAATGCAAAGGGGTGCATCCTCGGGAGGCTCGGGAATGCCGTACGCTCCGGGCAAAAGCTTTTTTTCTTTCGGGAGAATATAAAACTGCATTGTGTTGGTCTCTTTGTCGCAACGCGGGAACGCAACAGGCATTCCTCTTTTGCGCGCCTCGTGCGCCAAGGGGAGCAGGTTGATCTCGTTCTCAAGTGGCGCATAAATGAGTAGCATAGATGCGTTTTCAAAGAGAGGATCCGCCATAAGCCCTGCGATAATGTCGCGGTTCATTTTTTGTCTTTCCTCGCACGAAAACTCCGCACGCTTTTGCAAAAGAATGCCGCGTAGTGTAACTTTATCCATCATCAGTCGGCAAGAATGGCAGAACGCAGAGAGGTCGCTGCGTCCTCACCCTTGAGAACGCGCACGAGCGAAAGACCGAATTCAACAGCCGCGCCCATACCAACCGCAGTGATGATCTTGCCGTCGGTAGCGACCTTTACACCCTTGGGTTGCAGAATAGCACCCTCGAGATATTCTTCAAAACCGGGGAAGCAGACGGCTGCTTTGCCTTTTAAATATCCACGTTTGCCAAGCACCATAGGAGCGGCACAAATAGCGGCAACGTAAGCCCCCGAATTGATGGCAGTGCGCAATGCCGCATCCACGGTGCGCGACTCGTCAAGGTGACGCGTGCCGGGCATGCCGCCGGGCAGAATGATCATTTCGGGCTTGGAATCACGGAACATCGTATCGGGAATATCCGCGCCAACGGCAATGCCATGCGCGCCAACGATCATATCGCCGCCGCCAATGCCAACCGTAGTGACCTCACAGCCTGCGCGAAGCAAAAGGTCAAGGGGGGCAAGAGCCTCTACCTCTTCAAATCCGTTTGCCAAAAACATATAAATCATAACGCGTAACTCCTTTTACTGAATTCCTGCGGTCAGCTTGATGAGCAGTTTGATGCTATCGGGCTGAACCTTTGCTTCGTGTGCCGCGCGGTTGCGGTGGATCTCACCGCATTTGGTGCAGCGGTGAATAATGACGTATCCCTTGCGTGCATCGGGCTCGGTGCGAATAGGCTCCATTTGTCCGCCACACGTGTTGGCTCTGTCGCCGGGGTTGACGTCTACGTGCAACGACCAAAGGCAAAAAGGGCAGTGGTTGCGCGAGGTAAAGCCCAAGGGCTCAACCTCTTTGCCGCAATGCGCGCAAATAAAGCCGCTATCGTTTTTGCTAAAGCGTTTTTGTTCCATAGCCGTTGCCTCCAACACATAATTATCTATTTTAATAGTAACATAAAAATATATAAAAGTCAAGCAACAAACAACAAAACCCGCAATTTTTTATACATAAAAAATTGGAAAAACTTACCCGAATCCTCTTGACAAAAGGCAAAAAGTGGATTATAATAGAATTAGAACTATTCTTATTCGAAAAAGGAGAGCAAAAATGACAAGACAAAGAGAGCTCATTATCAATATTTTAAAGCAATCCGACCGCCACTTGACAGCGGACGAAATTTTCTTTTTGGCAAAGCTGAAAATGCCGTCTATCGCTATGGCGACCATTTATAATAACCTCAACGCAATGAACGAGGCGGGAATGGTAAAGCGCTTGCATATCGACGGCGTTGCCGACTGCTTTGATAAGATCGTGGAGCCCCACGACCACCTGCTTTGTGATAAGTGTGGAAAGATCACCGACATCAAGCTGCATTCTCTGACCGACACACTTGAGAGCGAGATCGGCACCGAGATCGAGGACTACGAGCTGACGGTGCACTACGTTTGCCCCGAGTGCCGTAGCGGCGCTCGCAGAAGATAAGATTTAGCAGTCTGCCCGGGACAGACTGCTGTCGATATTCGCCTGCGGCGATCGATATGTGCTGATGTACTCGATATGGAGCTCGCTACGCAAGCTCTCGATATGTGCTTCGCACGAGAGAAGTAAGAGAAAAGATGCGTTTTTGCACCACGTATATGCAAAAAGCCGGGAAAATCAAGCGATTTTCCCGGCTTTTCATTGTGTTTTAATCTTTATTCTTTTCCATCAATCTCGCATTTTTAAACGCTTCAATGACGGTGTTTCTATCGAGCGTGGTTGAAAGATAATGGCGGTCATTGACTGTGAGAACGGTCTTGCCGTCAATCTCGTCAAGAGGCAGCTTGTTGCCACCAAGCTCGTCCTCGTAGGTGAGGTCGGAAGCGGGAAGGGGCAGAGAGAGTTTGCCCTCGCCTTTGGTGTGCCACAAAACGACGTAGTTTTTGTTTCTACGGGTGAAGACGTATGCGCTCATTGGTGCATTTTCGCCGCCGGCTCCCTTGATGCGATCATAAGGCGTGAGCTCGTATTCGCCCTCTTCGTTAATGAGCAGAATGTGCTCTTGCGCGGTGTTGCGCAGAGCCATTTTTTGTTCAGGGGTGATGAATTTTTTAACGCGTGCTTCTTCCCAACGGCGCATGACCTCAAAGTTATCCTTGGTGCGCGGATGTGCCGCGATCACACTAAGGTCGGAGAGACGAATGGTGGCGGGGCAATCCCAAGCGTAGGAGAGCGCGTTGCCGTATTCGTACATATCGGGCATCATCTCGTTGTAATAGAGCCACCAGCCAAAATTGAGGCGAGTGAAATCCTGTGCCATGCGAGGAGCTTCTTCAAAGGGATACTCAACGATCTTTTCCTTAAAGATAGGTGCGGGGAATACGTCAAACGCGTTGCCGCCGCTGATATAGTGCCAGCCAAAGTGCGTTTTAGCTGCACCCTCGCAAAACAGAGGCGGATTGTTCAACTTTTTAATGACGCGATACTGCGCGTTGGAAACGTGGAAATCGTAGGGTGGATTGACGCCTTCGGAGCCGTCGAAATAAAGGAACTCAAAGCCTGCGTTGTAGCATTCTGCAAGCTTTTCGGCAATTTCGTCCTGCAGGCTGGAGTTTTGGTCGAGGTAGAAGCTTCCTGCGGTAAATTCGCAAAAATCCATCACACCACCGATCTGTCCAAGCTCGTGGGGGACGATATTGGTCTTATAGGCGCCGCGCTCAACGCCCTTGAAGCAGTAAGGGTATTCGGTGGAGAAGCTTTCATAGGTGACAAGCTCGCCGCCAAAGCGAAGGATGCGGCATTTATCCCACATAGGTGCGTTTTGCGGATTTTCTTCCACGTAGATGGTGGTGTCATCCGTACCAAGAGGGCGGGAAAGGGTAAAGTGTTCCTTCAGGCGCAAGCGGTGGTCGCAAACGGGGGTGACGTACTTGCTCTTTACGCCAATGTGTGTGTGCAAAACGTGGAGTCCGGGGGTGATGCCTGCGGCTTTGATCTTTTCAAGCATTTTGCGCAGTCCTTCAACGCCACCCTCGTAGCAATCCTGATATTCGTAGTTGCCGATCCAAGCCTCGCCGCCCTTTTCCTTAAAGATGGCAGGGTAGTAGATGAGCATATATTGCAGGCCGCATTGCTTTGCGTATTCAATGTTTTTATCCACGTTGGTGGGGTTGATCTGCATCGTCCAATAAAGAGAACGGTTGATGTAATCGGCACGGCGACCTTCCACTCCGCGGGGGAGATCGAAGTCAACCTCGAGCGTTTCAATGCAGTCGAGGAGCTTGTTAGCCTCGCAAACCATCAAAGCCGCGGTTGTGCCCTTCATTTTAACTGCGCGAACGGCATCGGCGGTGAGCACCATCGCGCCCTTTTGCTCGTGCGCGTCAATGCTTTCATAGGGAGAGGTGCCAAGCACGCCAATGGCAATGCTATCGTCGGAGACGACGTTGAGCCAGTTGCCAAACTTTGCTCTTTTGCGAATGGGCAGCTGAACAAGACGGAAGGATGCCACGGGGGGACGATCCATCCAAAGGTTGCCAAACGCTGCGTCATCCATGGGGAAGTCGACAAGCTCGAACGTGACGTAATCGTTGCGCTCGACTACGCGCACCGATGCCTTGAAGCGAACAAGCTCAAAGCTGATGGTGAGCAGGTCGCCCTCGCACTCCACGTGCGTCGCACCAAAGGTCATACGCTTGTTAGGGTGCGCGAGCTTGATCTCATTGTTAAAGGGGCGTTCCTCGGTGAGCGAAAACATTGGCATCCGTTCATTTTTGTCGAGGCATTCCTCGCCCGTTGCAAGAGAGATCAGACTCTCGGCAACGCCGTCCTCGCCGAGGGTCAGGCGCATACGTTTATTTTCAATAATAATGGAATTTGACTGTTTTCTCATAATAAGTCCTCCTTTAAGAGCTCCATTGTCTCAATTATAGCAAAACTTTCCGCACCTTTTGTGAACAAGTCGTAAAGAAAAGCAAAAAACATGGTTTTTGAAAAAAAAGAGGAACTTATCCATGAGAAAAAACGGGGGATTTTGTTGACTTTTTTCTGGCCGTGTGTTACAATAACCACAAAGGCGCGGGTGCGCGCCGATACTTTAAAGTTTTCGTTAGGAGATACTTTATGCAAAACGTGTTACTGATTGTGTGTGTGACTGCGTTGGGCGTTGGCGGAGCCACCGCCATTGGTGCTTTGCTTGGCTTTTTGATCAAAAAGCCTTCCCACAAAATGAACGATCTCATCCTTTCGTTTGCCGCAGGCGTTATGCTGGCGGCGGCGGTTGTCGGATTGATCCTGCCGTCTCTTGAAGATGGTGACAAGTTTTCTATCCTTGTCACGGTTGCCGGCATTTTTTGCGGCGCACTTTGCCTCAATGTCATTGATAAACTCACCCCCCACTTGCATCGTATCGCGGGCGTTGACCAAGAAGGACACCCCAAAAGTGCCGAAAAATTGAACAAGGTACTTTTGTTTGTAATTGCGATTGGCATTCACAATCTCCCCGAGGGAATTGCAGCGGGCGTGAGTTTTGGAACGGATAACGTGGCGCAGGCTTTTACAGTTGCGGGCGGTATTGCCTTGCAGAACATTCCCGAGGGAATGGTCATCATCGCCCCTATGCTTGCAGCGGGAATGAGCCGCAAACGCACCCTTGGTATCGCGCTTCTTACGGGTGCTGTCGAGGTTGTGGGAACGCTCATCGGCTACTTCGCAGTCAGCATTTCGGAAGAAATCTTGCCCTTCGCGCTTGCATTTGCAGGCGGCACAATGCTCTATATCATCAGCGACGAAATGATCCCCGAAACCCACCACGACAACGAGCGCGGAGCAACCTATGCACTCCTCATCGGCTTTTGCCTGATGCTTGCAATGGATGTTTTGTTGGGGTAAAAAAAAGAAAACGGACAGCCTTGGTCGGTTCTTATAAGGATGTTGTGTTATCTACAGCGTAGGGGAGGGGTCGCCCCTCCCGCAAGCGAACATCCGATTTAGACGACGGAATGGGAGGCGAAACGCCGCCCTACAGATATACGAACGAATTTCGGCAGAGATATTGTTTTCTCTGCCGATTTGTGTTATAATGGGAGTAACAAAAAACGCCCTCCCGGAGGGAGACTTATGTTTCGTTTGCTAATGATTTTTTGATTTTGCGTGATATACACATCACAAATCCTGTTTATTACAGTAGAGAACGTTGAAAAAAAGAGGAGAATTTTATGAAAACTGCAAAGCAAAGATTGAGAGCATACCGTGTTTTTCAGTTGGTTTGCGTAATCATTTTGTGTACGCTGATCGGGGTGTGCACGTGGTTCTTGTATCCGATCGGGCTCATACATATATTGTTATTCATTGTAGTTGCAATTTTTGCGGCATTTTTTATCGGCTTTTATGCAAACAAAAAATGGATCCTTACGGCACTGACAGATGAGGTCGATGCTTCTCTTTATTATGAGATCATCAAAACGGGAAGATTCTATAATAACCTTGCACTTGAGCATCTGCAAGCCGAATTTCATACGGGTAATTACAACAACGCAGTTGCCATTTGCAACCAAAAACTTGCCGACCCTAAAGTTTGGAAGAAATATCCATACATCTATCTTTCTTTTCTTGCAAACGTGTATTTTCGTGTGGGTGACACTGCTCGTCTTGCCGAGGTCTGCCAGCAAGTCAATCGTTTTTTGGCGGGTCAAAAAAAGATAAGCAAAGGCCTAAAAAATTGGGTTGACGCAATTCCGTTCTACGAGGCATATCTTAATTGCGATTGGGACGCGTGTGATGCCTTTTTAAAGGCAGAGCAACCGTTAACATCCGAGCTTGCCCGCGTAACGTGCGCTTACCTTGCCGCGCGGGTCGCGCTCAAAAAAGGCGAAACAGATGTAGCAAAAGCACTTTTCCAAGAGGTTATCCAAAAAGCTCCCAAGCTTTATCTCGCTACACACGCCGCGCACGCATTGGAAGCGATTGATGCAAACCGCCCCTACAGTGAGGGCATCGAGCCCGTCACCCCTAACGAAGCATTTGTCATTCCTACACCGACAAAACCGCAAAAGGTTATCAAGAGCTTGCTTTTGGTGATGACTTTCCTCTGCTTTGGCTATGCTTTGATGGTAGGGGTAATTGACGGTGTGATTGACAAGCAATGGGAGCGCGAATATGAAGAATACGTTGAAGAAATTCGCGTGATGTTGGAATCAGATTACGACAACGTAGTTGTGGCACAGACCTTTGATCTGATGTACGGCGATGAGGTTGTGGACAATATGGTTGTTTGCGAGGTGGATGGCGGTATGATCCTGGCTGCAACCTATGTTTACATTGATGATGAAGATGAAGAGCTGCAATATGATACGCTTGTCACGATCAGCAAGGAAGATCTGCAAGGCGAAGAGCCACTCTCTTATGTTGCCGAGTTTGAAAGCTCCACAAGCTACATCAATGTGGTAATGGGCTTTTACACGCAAGAAGAGGATCTCCCCGAGGACATTTTAAGCGTTTATTACGCAACGGTATACGGCAAATCGGTTTATATGGTAGTTATTTCGATGGAAGAGATCCCTTGCGAAAATTAAATAAAAAGAGGCGACAGAATTTTCTGTCGCCTCTTTTGCGGGTTGCTATTATACGTCAATATCCTTCATATACTTGCTACCGTTTTCGGTAATGAACTGCTTACGCGCGGGGAGGTTGTCGCCAAGGAGCGTATCAAAAATGATCTCCGTTTGGGCGGCATCTGCAGGGGAAACCGAAATGAGGCGGCGGGTTTCGGGGTTCATTGTGGTCATCCACATCATGTCGGGGTCGTTTTCACCAAGACCCTTGGAGCGTTGCAGGGTGTAACGCTTGTGACCGAGCTTTTTAAGGATCTCTGCTTTTTCAAATTCGTCAAAAGCAAAGAATTTCTCATCCTTGGTGGTGATTTCAAACAAGGGGGTCTCTGCAATGAATACCTTGTGCTCAGCCAAAAGGGTGGGGAGCAGACGATAGAAAAGTGTGAGAAGCAGCGTGCGGATCTGGAAGCCGTCCTCGTCGGCATCGGTACAGATGATAACTTTGGACCAACGCAAATTATTCAGATCAAACGTAGCCACGTCATTCTTTTTCTTGGTTTTGATCTCAACACCGCAGCCAATAACCTTGAGCAGGTCTGTAATGACCTCGCTCTTAAAGATCTTGTCGTAGTCACTCTTCAGGCAGTTTAGGGTCTTACCGCGCACGGGCATAATTGCCTGGTATTCGGATTGACGTGCGAGCTTAACAGAGGTTGCCGCAGAATCGCCCTCTACAATGTAGAGCTCTGCCACGTTGGGGTCCTTGGAGCGGCAGTTGACAAATTTTTCAACGCGGTTTGCACCGTCGATAGAGCCCGAAAGCTTCTTTTTTACATCCACGCGTGCTTTTTCCGCACTTTCGCGGCTGTGCTTGTTGATCAGTGCTTGGTTTGCAAAGAGCTCTGCTGCCTTGGGGTTTTCAATAAAGTAGACCTCAAGCTTTTGGCGCAAGAATTCGTTGAGCGCATCGGCAATAAAAACGTTGTTGATCGCCTTTTTTGTTTGGTTCTCATACGACGTTGAGGTAGAAGAACCGCTGATGATAAGCGCTAAGCAATCGGCGATATCGTTAAAGGTGATCTTGGTTTCGTTTTTAGCATAGCGGTTATTTGCTTTGAGGTACTTGTCCAGCGCGTAGGTAAAGGCGAGCTTTACGGCCTTATCGGGAGAACCGCCGTACTCGAGGTAGCTCGAGTTGTGATAGTATTCCAAAAAGGTAACCGTGTTGGAAACGCAGAAGGTGATATCTGCCTTGAACTTATATTCGTCAAGGTCGGCTCTGTCGCGTCCCTGCGTTTCAATATGCCAAGAAACGGGGGCGGTCAGGCTCTTGTCGCCAACTTGCTCGGCAAGATAGTCGGTAATACCGTTTTCATAAACGAATTTTTCCTCTGTGAATGTTTCGTCCTCTTGCTCAATGTGAAGAATGAAGGTTGTGCCGGGATTGACTACTGCCTGACGGTGCAGGGTATCGCGGAAGAACTCGGGGGGGATGTTGATGTCGGTAAAGACCTTGAGGTCAGGGCGCCAGAGCACCACTGTGCCTGTGCGTTTTTCCTTTGGAGAGAGCGGTCGCTCCTGCAATTCTCCGTTGACCTCACCGCGGCGGAAGCGGATGCTTCGCTCCATTTTGCCGTCGTAGGATTTAACGATCATATACTCCGAGGCGTACTGCGTAGCGCAAGCACCAAGGCCGTTGAGGCCAAGGGAGTACTCATACGCACCGCCACCGCTATTGTTTTCATATTTACCGCCTGCATAAAGCTCACAGTAGATCAGATCCCAGTTCCAGCGGCCTTCGGCTTCGTTCCAGCCAAGCGGAACACCGCGGCCGTGGTCGTCAACCTCAATGCTTCTATCCTGAAAAACGGTAACCTTAATTTCTTTACCGTGTCCCGCCTTTGCCTCGTCAACCGAGTTGGAGAGGATCTCAAAAAAGGAGTGTTCACATCCTTCAAGCCCATCCGAGCCAAAAATAACCGAGGGGCGCTTTCTAACTCTGTCCGCGCCCTTGAGGGCTTTTATACTTTGATCATTATATTGTTGTGCGTCTTGCTTATTTGTAGCCATTGGCATCCATCCTTTCGCAAAGCGTAGTAAAACAGTCATCAACTACCATTATAACAGAAAAAAAGCTTTTTGAAAAGGGGGAGAGCATTATTTTTTGAAAAATTTTGTATTTTCTCGTCTTTTTCTATTGCAACTTTGAAGGAAATAGAATATAATGTTGTATAGATTGACTTACGCACACGCGCGAGAACGGTCGCGCACACGCCACATCCGCCCAAAAGGGCGGCAGACAAGGGAGGAAAGACTTTTGAATTTATTGGAATGGATGCAATACATACGCGGAAAAAGATGCGCGGTGGTAGGGCTTGGTGTTTCCAACCGTCCCCTCATCGGCTTTTTGCTGATGCGCGGTGCCATTGTTTGTGCACGCGATAAAAAAACGCGCGAGGAGCTCGGTGACGTTATTGACGAGCTTGAAAAGCAGGGCGCAACGTTCAAGCTCGGTGAAAGCTATCTTGACGACCTTGACGAGGAGATCATCTTCCGCTCTCCCGGTATGCGCCCCGACATTCCCGCGTTTGCACAAGCGGTAGAGAGGGGGGCCACCCTGACCTCGGAGATGGAGCTCTTCTTTGAGCTCACCCCCGCAACGGTCATCGGTATTACAGGTAGCGACGGTAAGACCACCTCAACGACCCTTACCGGATTGATCCTTTCGCAGGAATATAAAAACGACGAAGGTACACGCATCTACGTTGGCGGCAATATCGGCACACCGTTGCTCCCAATGGTGGCGGATATGACCGAGCGCGATTTTGCCGTAGTGGAGCTTTCCAGCTTTCAACTGCAGGGGGCAAAGCACTCCCCGCACGTCTCGGTTATTACCAACGTTACCCCCAACCACCTCAATTGGCACACCGATATGGAAGAATATACCCAAGCCAAAGCCAATGCCTTTCGCAACGCCCCCTGCCGCCGAGTAGTGCTCAATATTGAAAATCGCATTACGGCAGAGCTTGCACGCGACGTTGACATTCCCGTTACGTATTTTTCCTCGCGCAAGAGCGCGCACACCGATTTCCCGTTGCGCGACTGCGACAGTGCCATATACGTAAGAGAAGGGAAGATCTACCTTTGGAACAACGGTGCCGAGCACGATATTATGCAGGATGGGCAGCTGCTTTTGCGTGGACGCCACAATCTTGAAAACCTGATGAGCGCTATTGCACTCACGTTTGAGTATGCAAGCCCCGAAAGCGTGCGCGAGGTTGCCACAACCTTTACGGGTGTTAAGCACCGTATGGAGCCCGTCCGCGTTTCAAACGGTGTGACCTACTATGATAGCTCCATCGACTCAACTCCCGTGCGAACGGCAGCCGTGCTTTCCGCAATGCCCGCAAAGCCCATCGTTATTTGCGGCGGTTCGGATAAAAAGACGCCCTTTGAGCCGCTTGCCGATGCCATTTGCGAATATGCAAAAGCGGTAGTGCTTACAGGCGCAACCGCGGGCAAGATTCTCACGGCTCTTTCACAAAAGGACGAGGTGCAAGAGGGCAAGATCCCCGTTTATTTGCAACCCGACTTTACCGAGGCGGTCAAGGTCGCCTGCACCACGGCGCAATCGGGTGATATCGTTTTGCTCTCCCCCGCCTGCGCAAGCTTTGATGCGTTTAAGGACTATAAGGAAAGAGGCATGACCTTCCGCTCCATTATTGAACAATTTTAACCGAGAAGGACAAAATTGTAAACAATTCGTAAACATCGAAGGAATATTATTGACAGTCAAGTGACCGCGTGGTAGAATGTATGTACATCACGCGAGATGAGATAAAAATTTTATTTTTTCAGAAAGGAATTTCAAAATGAACTACAATCCGCAATTTGACAACCAAAACCAATATGCACAGCCGGTTGAAAAGAACGCAAAGTATTACCGTGCCAAGGCACGCGAGGCACTTACGGGATTTTGGTGGAAAGCAATTCTCGTTACCTTGATCGCAGCGCTTTTGGGCGGTGTTGCCGTAGGTGGCGTAAGTTGCAACTTTAACTTCAACTTTGGCGGCTCCGATATAGACGATCCTACCTACGAGGAAGACGTTTATGAGGAAGAGGAAGGCGACCTCACTCTGACCGAAGAGCAGAGTGCGGCAATGGCAGAGGCACTTGCCAACGGTGATTTTGCTACCGTCAGAGCTATTTTCAACGAAGCAGACCCTATGTTTAGCGTTGTTTTCACTGTTGTCGGTGTTATTTTCCTCGTTGCTTTTGCAGGTGCGCTCGGCTTTGTATATCTTGTTGGCTCGCCTGTTAAGCTTGGTTATCACAAATTCTTCCTTCACGCAGTCGACGGAAATGCGTCTGGCGTTCGCGTAGGAACGTTGTTCGATTTCTTCCGCAACGGTTACGGCAAGAGCGTTTGCCTGAGTCTTTTGCATGACCTTATTATCGGCGCAACCATGCTGCCCTTCTACATCCTTACCGGCATTGGTATGTCGAACTTCTTCCAAACCATTTTTGCATCTGCATTTATCACCAACGTAAACGAGGATGCAATGATTGCAACCGTTATGACCAGCCTTTTCTCTATGATGGGCTTGATGTTGCTTGGAATGGGTATTTCCATGGTTATCTGCATTCCCGTATCCTATATGTACTCTATGGCATACTTTATTATGGCAGATTACCCCAACGTAGGCGTTGTTGAAGCGCTGCGTTCTTCTCGCAATATGATGAAGGGCAACAAGTTCCGTCTGTTCTGCCTGGAGCTCAGCTTTATTGGTTGGGAGTTCCTTGCTGCTTGTGCTTGCGGTATTGGTACTTACGCAGTAACGCCTTATCGCTATGCCGCACGCGCCGCATTCTATAACGATATTTCGGGTCGCGAGTCCCACAAGGAAGTAGAATTTCCGAGCATCAACCCCGGTGATTACGTTATCGAATAATCCTTTTTTAAAAGAAAGAGAACAGAAAAATGATATTTTCCAAAAAGATACAAGACCTCGCCACCGAGGCAGAATCGGCTCTCGGTGCACAGTTTGGACACATTGACGAGGTTGCTTTTCTCAATACGCAAAAGGTGATGGACGCTTTTCGCACCCACCGTGTAAGTGACAGCTGTTTTCAATCCACCAGCGGCTACGGTTATGATGACCGTGGCCGTGAGGTGCTCGAAGAGGTTTGGGCAGACGTTATGGGCGCTGAGGCGGCAGTTGTGCGTCAAACCATCATCAGTGGCACGCACGCGCTTTCCATCGGTCTTTTCGGCATCCTTCGCCCCGGCGACGTGATGTACTCGGTAGCAGGCAAGCCCTACGATACTCTCGAAGAGGTTATCGGCATTTCGGGCACGCCCGGCAACGGCTCTCTTCGCGATTTTGGCGTAGACTATGAGCAGACCGACTTGAATGCCGACGGCACTTTCAATTTTGCCGAAATCGAGGACAAGCTCCGCGCTCTCGGCAGTCGCGCAAAGATGGTATTTGTGCAACGCTCCAAGGGCTATCTCAACCGCAAGACCTTGAGCGTGGACGAGATTGGCGAGCTTGTAAAGTTTGTTAAGAGCATCAGCCCTGAGACCTTTGTGGTGGTTGACAACTGCTACGGAGAGTTTGTAGAAACAAAAGAACCCTGTGCCGTTGGTGCCGACCTTGTGATCGGTTCGCTCATTAAGAACCCCGGTGGCGGAATGGCAGAGACGGGCGGCTATCTTGCAGGCACGTGTCGCGCAGTAGAGCTTGCTTCCTACCGTATGACCTCTGTTGGCATTGGAGCTGAAGCAGGTGCTACGCTGGGGCAAAACAAGTCAATGTTCAAGGGGCTTTTCTATGCTCCCCACACCACTGCGCAAGCGCTCAAAACAGCGCACCTCGCGGCTTATATGTTTGAAAAACTCGGCTACGTGGTTGAGCCTCGTTGGAATGAGGAACGCCACGACATCATTCAATCTGTCATTATGGGCAGTGCCGAAGGGCTCTGCGCCTTTTGCCGCGGCATTCAGGCAGGTTCTCCCGTAGATGCCTTTGTTACCACCGAGCCTTGGGCCATGCCCGGCTACGGTGACCAAGTCATTATGGCGGCAGGCACGTTCGTGCAAGGCAGCTCTATCGAGCTCTCTGCCGACGGTCCCCTGCGCGCGCCCTACACCGCTTTCTTCCAAGGCGGTCTTACCTACGAGAGCGGTCGCATCGGCATTATGTCGGCTGTTCAAAGCGTTTTGGGAGAATAAGGAGAACGAGATTGTGGGGGCGCTTTTTGCAAAAAGTTCCCCCACACCCCTTCAAAAACTCTCTAACAAAATTCTCAAAAGGAATTTCCCGACACACGGACAGACAGTCGGCGCAAGTCAAAGACTTGCTTTTGCTGCCGCGAGCGGCTAGGGTAGCGAAGCGACGCGAATGAAATGAATGACAGTCCGGTGGACTGTCAGAACATGAGCGTGACCGAACCGAAGTGAGACCCCCTAACCCTATCCGCTAAGTGAGTTGATTTGCAAAGGGAAACAGAAACACGAAAGGAGCCGTTATGCAATATCGCATTATTCGGAGCGACCGCAAAACGGTTGCCTTACAAATCAAGGCGGGCGAGGTGATTGTCCGCGCGCCGCGCGCGATGCGGCAAGAAGAAATTGCCGATTTCGTTGCACGTCACGCAGATTGGATTCGCAAAAAGCTTGCCACGTTCAAAAAAGAGCCGAGCGGTCCCATCATCACCGAAGAGGGGATTCGTCTCTTAACCGAGCGCGCACGTGCTGTTATTCCACCGCGTGTCAAGCATTACGCATCCTTGATCGGTGTAGACTACAATCGCGTAACCATTCGCCACCAAAAAACCAAGTGGGGGAGCTGCAGCGGCAAAAAGAACCTCAATTTCAACTGTCTCTTACTGCTCACGCCCACCGAGGTGATGGATAGTGTTATCATTCACGAGCTTTGTCACCTCAAGCATATGAACCATTCCAAAGAATTCTATAACGAGGTCCTGCGTGTGTGTCCCAACTACAAAACCTACGACCGTTGGCTCAAAAAGAACGGTGCGGACATTATTCGCAGACTGCCAAAAATAAAAATATAAGGAGACCACTACCATGTTGCAAATAGGAACCAAAGCCCCCGATTTTACACTTTTTGATAAGGACGGAAACGCTGTTTCGCTCTCTCAATTTTTGGGCAAACGCGTTGTGCTCTATTTTTATCCGCGCGATAACACGCCCGGCTGCACCCGTCAGGCTTGCGCTTTTGCGGGAGCGTATAAGGAGTTTGAAGCACGCGATGTTGTTGTCATCGGCATTAGCCGCGATAGCGTGGCATCCCACCAAAAGTTTGCCGAAAAATACGAACTGCCGTTCATTCTCCTTTCCGACCCCGACCGCATCGCCATCGAAGCCTACGGTGCTTGGCAAGAGAAGAAAAACTACGGCAAGGTCTCTATGGGAGTGGTGAGAAGCACCTATCTCATTGATGCCGAGGGTAATATCGAGGCAGTTATGCCCAAAGTCAAGCCCGACACCAACGCCGCCGAGATTTTGGCAATGCTATAAGGAGACCCCAATGAAAAAGACAAAACTTCTTTTCAGCGCCTTGACAAAATTCCTTTGCGGTCTTGTTCTTGTAGGACTGTTGCTGTTTTTGCCCGCGGGTAACTTTGACTACACGGGCGGATGGCTTTTTATCGCGCTGTTGTTCATTCCAATGATAATTCTGGGCGCGGTACTGCTCATCAAAGCCCCCGAGCTTTTGGAAAAACGCCTTGGTGCCAAGGAAAAAGAAAACACCCAAAAGGGCGTGGTTGCACTTTCGGGACTCTTGTTCCTTATCGGTTTTATTGTAGCAGGGCTTGATCATCGTTTTGGTTGGTCGCACGTGCCGATGTGGCTCGTGATTGCATCCTCTGCCATCCTTTTGATCTCGTATGCGCTTTATGCCGAGGTGATGCGCGAGAACGCCTATCTTTCTCGCACCATCGAGGTGCAACAGGGGCAAAAGGTTGTGGATACGGGGCTCTATGGCATCGTCCGTCACCCGATGTATGCCGTTACCGTGTGGCTGTTTTTGTCCATTCCGCTCGTTCTTGGCTCGTTTTGGTCGCTGCTCTGCTTCGCGCCCTATCCCATCGTTATCATCGTGCGCATTCTCAACGAAGAAAAGGTCTTGACCGCAGGACTTGACGGCTATGCCGACTACAAAAAGAAAGTGAAATACCGTTTAATACCGTTTATTTGGTGATTTTAGAAAAGGAGGATTTATACAATGCTTTATGATAGTCTCACACCGCAAAAGCTCGTGCTTGGCGAGGGCGAAGAGGTCCTGTGGGAGGGAAAGCCCAAAAAGGGAGCATTCATTGCTACCAAATCTCTCACGATGTTTCCCATCGCTATCATTTGGCTGATGCTTGATCTCAGTTTTATTGTTCCCTCAATCATGGAAGGAGAAATGCTGTTTTTCATCATTCCGTTTTTTACGCTACATCTAATGCCCGTTTGGATATGGCTTGCCAACGTGCTCACTGCAAACCGTCGTTACAAAAACACGGGCTACTACGTTACCAATCGCCGCATCATCATCCAACACGGTTTTTTTGCCGTCAATGAGGTGTCACTTTTTTATAAGGATTTGCAAAACGTGCAAATGAAGGTTGGATTTGTGGATAAAATTTTCCACGTTGGTGATATCTGCTTCGATTCCGGTATTCGTTACGACTCACGCGGCAACAAGCAAAACGAATTTGTTTTTGAAGAGCTTGAGGATGCACAAGAGGTTTATGCGCGTATTCAGAAGATCGTTTTGGATATTCAAACCGACATCGAGTATCCCAATGACCTGCGCCCCCAAAATAATAGCGGATATAACACACAGTATCGTCCGTAAAATGTATTGGCTAAAAAAAGGAGACACACTATGGAAAACGAACGCAATCCGTGGGAGGTTATTGAGGAAGAGACTGTAGCCAATGCCCACAAAACCGCCACTAAAAAACGCCGTGCGGCGAGACGCCGAACAGCATCAATGTGGTTTTTGGGAGTCGTAAAATGGATCTTGCTGATTGTGCTTGTGCTCGGTTTTGTTTACACAGTTCTCATACATCCTGTCAACAAGTTAAAATTGAGAATTCTCCTTGGAGACAGCTATACGATGAACCTGAAAGCGTTCAATTACAACACCTTTGCTTGGCAATCTGTTGGACAGATAAAGGTTGATGGCAACCTTATTTATATTTCTTACAATGGTAATAGAATCTATTACGAGGTGGACGGCGAAACGATTTATGAATATAAAATGATCGACGGTGGATGGGAAAAAGAAAAAATCGATGAACAAATTATTGCTTTTGGCGACTCCGAGGAGGATGCTGTCGATCTTTCAGTGCTACTCGATCGCCGCAATTATCGGTGGGCAAAAGAAAAGCTATTCGTTTGTCGCATAAAAGACGGCGTCGATATCGGTCAATTTGATAAAGTGGAATTTTATCGCGTGGGCGGAAAATATGAAATGAAATTATATATCGACGGTAATAGCGCGACCATCGTTTTCGAAGATATTGGCAAAACCCAAATCAACCCGCCTTGGAAATGAAAAAAATAAGCATTTGAAGAAAGGACAAATAGTTATGAATAGAAATGAATTCAACGAGTGGGAAATGCTCAACGGCGGCAATGCAAAAAAAGAAGTGAAATTTTCTCCTCGACGCGAAAAAGCAGAACGTGTCAAAACGCTTATAGGACGCATTCTTGGATTGACTTTGCTTGGACTGTTTGTGCTCTATTTGATGCTTATGATCTTTGTGCACCCTATTGATCGATTAAAGTTGAGCATCTTATTGAGCGGCGGCAATTATACGATTGACGTTTGGGGACGTGTTGCCTACAACGACGGACGTTGGTCACAAAACCAATATGCAGAAGGATTGGTGGGTGTGATAAGAGTTGATGGCAATCGTATGTATATGGGTGGAGACTATTATGAAACAGATGGCGAAACGGTTTACAAGTATACGCAAGAGGATGATGGGACGTGGGTGAAAACGAAGGCTGCGGTAATGCCGAATGTCTCAAACTCTTATTTCGGTGAGGGACTTTTGGATCGCAGAAACTATAAGAGAGGTTTGTTGCGCTCTAAAACCAAAGATGGTGTTACCATTGGCGAGTATGAGAAGGTGTATGTTCGACAGGCCGGCTTTGAGTATGAGTTTGAAGCGTGGACAGATAATGGAAACGTCACTATAACATTCGTGTTCAATGACTTTGGCAAAGTCCAAATCACCCCACCGTGGGAAGAATAAAAAAAAGAGCAAGTCCTGTGACTTGCTCTTTTCTCTTGCGTTACAATATGTTATTCTTTTGTGCAAAATCTTTAATTGCTTCAAATGAAGCATCGCTGATGCTGTGCTCCATTTTGCAGGCATCCTCGGAGGCGATTTCTTCGTCGACACCAAGGGAGATGAGGAAGTGCGTCAGGAGCGTGTGACGCGCGTAAATTTTTTCGGCGATCTCGCGTCCGGCATCGGTTAAAGTAATAGAACCGTTTGGATCAATTACAACAAAACCGCCTTGCTTGAGTAGGCTCATCGCGCGGCTGACCGAGGGCTTGGAGTAACCCATTTCTTCACCAACGTCAATGGCACGCACGTGTCCCGATTTTTGAGAAAGCAAGAGGATGGTCTCCAAATACATTTCTCCCGATTCTTGAATACGCATAACAGGTTCTCCTTTCATTGGTTTCTGTTTACATCATAACACAGTTTTTTTGAAAAATCAAGACGTTTTCCAAATTAAAATTTGTCGAGCTGCTTGTCAAGCTCGATCACCACGCGCACTTTTTCAACACCGTAGTAACGAAAGGCGCCAACGGCTGCCTCGTCAATTCTCTCGCCGCACATCAAAATCGGCACGGCAGGCGGGCAGGAAACGCTTGGCGAGGCGAGAATGCGCCCAATGCTATCATCAACCGCTACCGTTTCGGAGGGCCAAAGGAGTGCATAACAGATGCGCAGTGCGAACTCCGCTTTTGTGGGGGTGGGGGGAGTGACGGTGATCGGCTCTTTTTTGGGGAGAGACGTTGAGACCATTTCAAGGTGTGCGAGTTCATCTGTACCCACGTCGGTGGAGGGCATCAAAACAACAAAATCGGCGTCGGCAAATTCGCATTCAATGCCATTTTTGCGTAGATGTGCGGCAATTTCGACACCTGTATAGCCAAAAGACTTGGTTGCAATTGTGATTTTAAGGGGTTCGTTGCCAACAAGGCGGTAGCCGTGGGCGACGAGTCGTGCTTTCAATTCATCGAGGCGCGCTACCGTGCGAGCAAGATTATCGCGGCAATCATTTGCAAGGTAAGCGTTTGCCGCATCCAAGGATTGCAAAATGAGATAAGACGGACTGGTAGAACCGAATAGAGCCAAGGCTTTTTTTGCGGCATCCAAAGTATTAGCATCTATATTTTTGGAAAGATGCAAATACGCGCCACCTGTGAAGACAGGTAACGTTTTGTGAGCCGAGGAGCAGCACATATCAGCCCCGAGGTCTGTGGGGTATAGGGAAGGCTCTAAAAATTTGAGATAGGCGCCGTGTGCACAGTCCACCAAAAGGAGCACGTCATAGCGGTGGCAGATCTCTGCAATGGCGGAAATATCTGCAACGTTGCCAAGATAGTCGGGAGACGTCAAATAGAGCGCTGAGGGCAGAACGGTTGCCTCTTTCAGCATTTGCTCCAAATCGGTGGGGGAGAGGGAGCACGAAAGATAGCTTTCCTTATCGTTTCCGTAGAGCCATTCTACGTCCATATTGAGGAGCGCTGCTGCCGAAAGAAATGTCTTGTGTGCATTGCGAGCCGCCCAAACGTAGGGATGCTTTTTGTGAAGCCACGCCTGCGTTTTTGCAAGATGGAGCATAGCTCTTATGCATTGCGACGAGCCCTCGGTTGAATAAAAGGTGTGCGCACCGAACAGGGACGAAGCGATATCTTCGCTTTCTTTTATAATGCCGTCAGCTTCATAGAGCGAATCCGCGCCCGCGATCTCGGTAATGTCAAGTGCCTCAACGCCAATGGTTCCCGAGCCCTTGTGCCCGGGCATATGCCATCTTTTGGTATTGCTCTTTGAATAGCGATTGACAAAATCGCAAATAGGTGTTTTTACGTTCTTCATTGTTCGTTTTTAGCAAGCGTGCGTGCAATTTCCACCATAATGGCACATTCCATTCTCTTGCGGAAGAGCTCGCAACCGTATTTGTAAACGCCCGTTACGCTACCCGTAGAGTGGTAAGCGTTTGCGGCACAACCGCCCGAGCAATAAAGCTTTGCCCAGCAGTCGCGGCAGTCGGGGCGCGCGTAAACGTTGCAGTTTGCAAAATCGCATTGAATAGGCTTATTTGTCACACCGTTCCAAATGTCACCCAGCTTAAACTTTTCTTCGCCAACGAATTGATGGCAGGGGTAAAGGTCACCCCAAGGAGTGACAGCCATGTATTCGGTTCCCGAGCCGCAGCCCGAAATGCGCTTATAGATGCAAGGTCCGCCTGTGAGATCGATCATATAGTGATAGAAGGTGAAGGGACGGCCCTCGCGGTCGCGCTCAAGCATCAATTCTGCAAGTTTTTCGTATTGATCGAGAACGATGGGCAGATCCTCTTGTGTGAGTTCAGAAGGGTCACCGGGCGCGCAAACAACGGGCTCCATGCTCAGTTCATAAAAGCCGAGGTCGAGCATGGTTTGAATGTCTTTGAGAAAATCGGGGTTTGCGTGGGTAAACGTGCCGCGCATATAGTAGCCCTTGCCGCCGCGCTCTTTTACAAGCTTTTGGAACTTGGGAACGATCTGCTCCCAGCTACCTCTGCCTGCGTAGTCTACGCGATAGCGGTCGTGAATTTCTTTTCTGCCGTCAAGGCTGAGGACCACGTTATGGCACTCACGGTTGGCAAAATCAATTACGTCATCGTCAATCAGCATACCGTTTGTGGTCAGGGTAAAGCGGAAGTTCTTGCCTTTTTCCTTTTCGATAGAGCGCGCATACGCTACAAGCTGCTTGACAACGTCAAAGTTCATCAAGGGCTCACCGCCGAAGAAGTCGACCTCAAGGTTGCGGCGCGTGCCCGAGTTTTCAACAAGAAAATCAAGCGCCCGCTTGCCCACCTCAAAGCTCATTACGGCTCTGTCGCCGTGATACTTGCCCTGACTTGCAAAACAATAGGAGCAGTTGAGATTGCAGGTATGTGCTACGTGTAAGCAAAGTGCTTTGATAACGCCCGAGGTTTTTTCCTTCAGGTGCCCTGCCATCC
Organism: Eubacteriales bacterium; assembly: GCA_045127455.1. Lineage (GTDB taxonomy): Bacteria > Bacillota > Clostridia > Oscillospirales > CAG-272 > UMGS1865. The sequence continues at coordinate 8,829 of JBGVQK010000028.1, read as the reverse complement.
CCTCAAAGGTATCGAGGGAAAAGAGCTTGCCACTCTCTTTGAGCGCGGTGACCTGGTCGTAGCATTCTTCAATATCTTCTGTACTGATATCTTCATAAGAAGCGTATTTTTTCTGCATTGCGCCAATGATCTCTTCGCGACTCTTCTCTTGGTAGAGCGCGATGATGTCATAAGCTACGTCGTCCACCACGTGAATGCCGCCCGAGCAGGAATCGAGGACAATGTTATATCCGCCCAATTTGTATTGATGTACCATATATGTAAAACTCCTTTGTTCGTATGAAAAACGTGTCTTGATAAAAGACATTAAAAATGCCGCCCGAGGGCGGCATTTTAGTGAGAATTTTATTTCTCGGTGTTCTCGCACTGTTGGTTAGCGATGCCGCAGCTGGTCTTGCAAGCAGATTGGCAAGAGGTTTGGCATTCGCCGCAACCGCCGTTCTTTGCGCTTTCGCAAAGGTTACGAGTTTCAATGGTTTGAATATGCTTCATAATGGAAACCCTCCAAATAATGAATTTACAACATATATCATAGCACACTTTTTTGCAAAAGTCAATATAAAACCCGATATTTTCCCCGATTTTTGCAACTTTTTTCAAGGATTGACTTGGCAGAGGGGGAAAAATGTGGTATACTAATGCCATAAAAGAAAATCATCCAGCCGCCACGCGGCAAAGAAAGGATATTGAAATATGAAAAAGTCAATTTTGAGAAATTACGCAAAGCTGATTGCCAAAATGGGTGGCAACGTGCAAAAGGGGCAGGACGTTATGATTCTTGCATCCCTCGATCAGCCCGATTTCGTTCGTATGGTGGTTGAAGAATGCTACGCGCTTGGCGCACGCAAGGTAAGCGTTGAGTGGAGCTATCAGCCCATTACAAAAGTAACCCAAAAGAAGGCATCGCTTAAAACGCTTTCTACCCTTGCTGATTGGGAGATTGCCAAAATGAAGCATCGCGTTGACACGCTCCCCGTTATGATCTATCTTGAAAGTGACGATCCCGACGCTCTTGCAGGCGTTAACCAGGAAAAAATGGCAAAGGCAATGCAGGCAAGATATAAGGTCATCAAGCCCTTGCGCGATGCAATGGAGAACAAGTATCAATGGTGTATTGCTGCCGTTCCCGGCGTAGAGTGGGCAAAAAAGGTGTTCCCGGGGGAGAAGAAGAATGCCGCTGTTGAAAAGCTGTGGCAGGCGATTCTTTACACCTCTCGCGCACTTGAGGATCCCATTGCCGCTTGGGAGGCTCACAATGCCGACCTTGCCGCACGCTGTGAATATCTCAACAATCTCGGCATCGAAACACTCGAATACAAGGCATCCAACGGCACCGATCTGCGCGTTGGTATGATCGAGGATGCGCTCTTCTGCGGCGGTGACGAAGCTGCGCAGGGCAGCGGAATCGTATTCAACCCCAACATCCCCTCCGAGGAAGTGTTCATCTCCCCCAAAAAGGGCGTTGCCGACGGTATCGTTTATTCCTCCAAGCCCCTCTCTTATCAGGGTCAGCTGATTGAAAACTTCTGGATGCGCTTTGAGGGCGGCAAGGCCGTTGAGGTGGGCGCCGAAAAGGGTGAAGCACTCCTGAAAGAAATGGTCTCCATGGACGAAGGCGCGGCTTACCTTGGCGAATGTGCGCTTGTTCCTTACGATAGCCCCATTTCCAACTCGGGCATTCTGTTCTACAACACCCTCTTTGATGAGAACGCATCCTGCCACCTTGCAATGGGTCACGGCTTTACCAACACCCTTAAGGATTATGACAAATACACCCTTAAGGAATGCTACGAAAAGGGCATTAACGATTCGATGATCCACGTCGACTTTATGATCGGCACCAAGGATCTTTCCATCACCGCCATCACGCGCGACGGCCGCCGTGTTCCCGTATTCGAGAACGGCAACTGGGCATTTTAAGGAGAGCTTATGAGCGTTATTGATCGTTTTTTAAAGTACGTATCCTTTGATACGACCTCAAGCGAAACGTCCGGGACCGTTCCCAGCACACCTAACCAAAAGGTGCTTGGTGAGTTTCTTGTAAAAGAGCTTTCTTCATTGGGGCTTAAAAATGCACGCATCGATGAATGCGGCTACGTTTACGCAACTTTGCCCGCAACGCCCGACTGTGCAGATCTTGAGCCACTTGGCTTGATCGCACATATGGATACCTCGTCCGCGGTCAGCGGAGCGGATATCAAGGCGAGCATCGTCACTTATCAGGGCGGAGACCTCACCCTTGCAAGCGGCAGTGTCATGAGCCCTACCGTTTATCCTTCTATGAACCGCCACGTTGGCGAGGAGCTGATCGTAACCGACGGAACGACGCTACTCGGTGCCGACGACAAGGCAGGCGTTGCCGAAATTATCAGCACGTGTGAATATCTTGTAGAGCATCCCGAGATCTCGCACCGCACGGTGCAGATCGCTTTTACGCCCGACGAGGAGATCGGCTGCGGTGCCGACCACTTTGACGTAGAGGGCTTTGGTGCAAAGCAGGCTTATACCGTTGACGGTGGCGAGCTTGGTGAAATCGAGTACGAAAACTTCAATGCCGCAGGTGCAAAATTGACCGTTCACGGGCTGAACGTTCACCCCGGCTCGGCAAAGGATATTATGAAGAATGCCATCCTGATGGCAAACCAATTTATCTCGATGTTGCCCCCTGCAGAAACACCCGCACACACCTCGGGATACGAGGGATTTTATCACGTTTGCGATATGTGTGGCGATGAGACAACGGCAACCATCTCCCTGATCGTGCGCGACCACGACCGCGCCAAATTTGAAGCACGTAAGGCGTTTCTCACTCGTTTGTGCGACTATTTGAACGGCGAGTGGGGCGAGGGACGCTTCGTTCTTGAAATGCGCGACAGCTACTATAATATGCGCGAGATCATTGAAGAAAATATGTCGCTGATCACCAATGCCGAGGCGGCTATGCGTAGGGCAGGGGTTGAACCCTTGACTATGCCTATTCGCGGTGGCACCGACGGCGCGCGCCTTTCCTATATGGGCATTCCGTGCCCCAACCTCTCCACCGGTGGCGCAAACTTCCACGGCGTGCACGAGTACATTCCCGTAAGATCAATGCACAAAATGGTAGAGGTGCTTGTTAACTTGGTGACTCAAAAATAAAATTAATTAAAAACAATAATGGGATAGCAGTGCGCTATCCCATTTTCTATTCAATTACAAAATCCCGTCTCTCAACCGATACCCTTTGCCATATTCATTGACAATGAGAGGACGCGGGTCGATTTTGGCGGCTTTTTGATTGATGCGATGAATGAGAACTGCGAGGGAATCCTCGCTTTTTGCAGCCTCGTTTGCCAAAAGTGCCACAAGGAGCTCTGTGCTTGTCTGGCGTGGCGAATGATAAAAGATGCAATGCAAAATACGAAATTCCGCAGGCGAGAGCGGAAGCGAAAGCCCCATATATTCCGCACAGTCGGGCGGTGCCAAGCGCAAATAAAAGGTGCTCAAGGGAGCGGACGACCATCCGTTGGCTTGGCATAAAGAAAGGATGTTTTTGCATAGCGTATCAAGGCTTTCGTCGCGCAAAACGGCATCTGCAGGCGCGTTTACCACCGCTTTGGGAGGTGCCACAAGCGCAATTGGCATATTCGGGTATCTTTGCCTCAGGTCGGCACAAATGCGCTCACCGCGCACAAGAGAGGGGACACAATCCAAAATGACGGCGCCCGTATCCTCGCGCTCGCAGGTAAAGGTCCCATACGACGTGGGAACGCACAAATGGTAAATGTCGTTGGCTAAAAGAAGCGGCGAGAGGTGGGAAGCCCACCCCTCGCGGTCGGTAATGATAAGAAGCATAACGTATTGGATTATTCGCCCTGCTCGGTGTAGTTTACAAAAACGGCAGACTCAATAACTGCATTTTTCAGAGGCTTATCGTTGTTATCTGTGGCAACGGTTGCAATGCCGTCAACGCTCGTCATACCAAATACAACGTGGCCGAATGCGGCATAGTTGCCGTCAAGGCTGGCGGTTGTTTTGTGCATAATAAAGAATTGCGAGGATGCAGTGTCGTAGCCGGTGTCGATCAGGTTGCCGTATGCGTCGTATTGCTCGCCCGAACGAGCCATTGAAATAACGCCACGCTCGTGTTTAATGGTGTTATTGACACCGTTTTTTGAAAATTCGCCCTTGATGTCCTCATCGGAGCCACCCATTCCGGTCCCTTCGGGGTCACCGCCCTGAATCATAAAGTCCTCAATAACGCGGTGGAAGATAAGACCGTCATAAAAGCCCTCGCCAACCAGCTTTTGGAAGTTTGCAACGGTAATGGGAGCGTTTGTGGGGTCGAGCTTTACAATAATATCACCGTTGTGCTTTTTGCCATCATCATCGGTGTAGGAAACGTTGAGCTTGACGTAATTGGTGGCAGTGTCGGAAACCGTGTAGGAGTCCTTGTCTGCCAAATCATAAATGGGGCGATTGGAAAGCACCACCGCAAGCACGATGCCGCCAACGATCAAGGCGATCAATGCCAGAGTAACGGAAATTAAAATGATGGTTTGCTTTTTTTCTTGCTGCAGCTTTTGCTGTTTTGCTTGTTCTTGCAAAGCACGCTTTTGTGCGCTTTGGGATCCTTTTTTGCTCATAACAGTACCTCTTTCTGTGTTTTTTTCTATCAAGATTGTAACAAAAAAATGCGCCCTTGTCAAGTCTTTTCGGGCATTTGCGAAATAATTTACAAACGCGAGGGATATGATAGTAAAAAAGAAGGGAGGGAAGAGCTGTGAGAGAGGTTCGTTGGGAGCGGTTGGCGGCAATTTTGGTCAGCATTTTGGCAGGAGGTGCGCTACTGTATCTCTTCTTTCGGTATGCCTTGCCGCTGCTTTTGCCGTTTTTGGTGGCGTTTGCCGTTTCTTGGTGCATTCGACCCGTGGCGAATAAGGTATCAAAGAAAATGCATTTGCCGCGCGGAGTGTGCGCCACCGTGCTGCTCCTTTTGGTGTTTGGCTTTGGCGGATGGGGACTTTGGGTAGGGAGCGTGCGCCTCATAGCTGAGCTTGGCAATTTTGTCCAGCGCCTGCTCTCGGATGGCGGCATTTTTGATGCAATGAATTCCCTTATGCTTTGGGCAGAGGGGATCGGTGCGCGCTTCGGTCTCTTTTCTGCGGGGCAAGAGGGTGGCGCACAAGCGTTTTACGATAGCATTATGCAAATGGTAGGGAATATGCTCTCCTCGCTCGCATCTCGCCTTCCCGAGCTTGCCGCATCGCTTTTTTCGGCACTGCCGTCGGTGCTTTTCTTTTTGATCGTGAGTGTGGTCGCCTGCTTTTATTTTTGCACAGACGAGGGTTCTGTTACGCACTCGATCGGTGCTTTTTTGCCGCACCGATGGCAACAAAAAATGCCACGCATAAAAGAAAACCTACGTGACGTACTGCGAAAATACCTAAAAGCATACGGTTTGTTATTAGCGCTCACCTTTGCGCTCCTGCTCGTCGGTTTTTGGATATTACGCGTGGAATATGCTTTTCTGCTTGCGTTTTTGATCGCACTTGCCGATCTTTTACCCATTATCGGTGTGGGAACGATCCTCATTCCGTGGGGCATTGTAATGCTGTTGCAAAAGAACTTTTATCTTGGTTTTGGATTGCTCATCCTCTATCTTGTCATTTCGCTTATTCGTCAGGTGGCAGAGCCAAAGGTGCTTGGCAAAAGCTTGGGGCTACACCCGCTCCTCACGCTTTTTGCAACCTACGTGGGCTTTTCGTTTTTTGGACTGCTTGGAATGATCCTCGCACCAATCGTGGCGCTGCTTGTCAAACGTGTGTTTTCTTTGCACAGAAACACTTGAAAATTCCACACCTTTATGCTATAATGATGGCAGAAAGGCGGTGGGGGTGTGACAGATATCAGAGATCGAGTTTTGGAGCTCATTAAAAAATATGAAAACCAGCTTACTCAAAAGGGGATAGCGCTTGTCCTATCTAAAAAGTACGTTGAAGAAGAAGTCTGGGAAAAGAGCAATAATGCATACTCTAGAACAATAATACTCAATGCTTTGGAACGCGCGCGAAACAAAAAACGCGAGATTGAAAAAGGATATAATTTTGAACCGAACAAATGGCATAGCCTTGTTTTGACTATCGTTCCTTTGGATAAAAAGCTCGTTCACCGCGCAAGCCGTCGGGAGTACGCATTTGTTTTGAAACAAGTGGTACGTCCGCACGTCGGAGAAGCGCCTGTGGAAACCGTCTATCAAGAAGAAAAGGTTCTCCGAAAAATCGAAAAGACAATATTAAAGATCCTCAAAAAAGCCGATAAAATGAGTGTGCAACAGGTGTGCAAGGATTCATTTCGGGATGCTTTTCGATATTCCTTTTTTTCGAAATATGCCTACAAAGAAAATTTCTGTGGCAAAGACCGCTTTACGTGGGATATGATTTTTATGTTTTTGGCGGTGGCAATTTGCGTTGGTATTATTGTTATTGCGTGGGCAATTACAAATCTGATTTGATTATCGATTTGTAAGAATAACGTAGCAAGCCCCCGCCCTACTTGCCGCATTTGTGATTTCACGTCATAACGAGGCGAAGCTGTCAAAACGACTTTATACTACATCGAAAGGAGCAAGCGATATGAGCAGACATGGCATTCGCGAGTTATTTGAGTATTTAGATGCATCTGCCGCCTGCGAGGAATTGGATCTTCCAAACGGCGAATTTGTTGCACGTAATGGCAAATCGTTCAACAAAGCCATAGTGGTTTCCACTGTTTTAGCAATTTGCATTGGGTTGCTTATACTGTTCTTGAATAGAGAGGCTTGGGATATAGCAGTGTTTGTTTTATCTCTTGGCGCTATTATGCTCATACTTTCGCCAACCTTTCTGACATACCGTTGCACGGTCAATAAGATTTCACTAAAGGAAGAATATTGGATACTATGCTTCAAATACAAAAAGGAAGTCCTATGGAATGACATCAAATATAAAAAGGTCAAATACGGGCGAACAAATTCAATTACCTTCTATGATGCTAACAAGAAAAGATTGTTGTCTTTTGATGCATCCATAGTAGGATTTAAGAGAATTTGCAAAATGGCAAAACGGAGCTCTATTCTCGAGTTCAAAAAATAAGATAACGCTCAACAACAAATGATTTTTCTGTCAAAAAAATCCCACACTCTCTTGACATCCCCCCAAAAAGATGGTACAATAATAAAGATAGTTTTCACAGAGGAGATGTGTTATGAATAATTCTGAAAAGACAATGGATAAAATCGTCGCGCTTTGCAAAACTCGCGGCTTCATTTTCCCCGGCTCCGAAATTTACGGCGGCTTGGCAAACTCCTGGGACTACGGTCCTCTTGGCGTTGAGTTTAAGAACAACGTTAAGCGCGCTTGGTGGAAAAAGTTCGTTCAGGAGAGCAAATATAACGTAGGCCTTGACAGCGCCATCATTATGAACCCCGAGGCATGGGTCGCTTCCGGTCACGTTGGCGGCTTTTCCGATCCCCTTATGGACTGCAAGCAATGCAAAATGCGTCACCGCGCTGACAAGCTCATCGAGGATTACGCATTCCAAAACGGTCTTGACGACAATCCTGCCGCTTGGACCTTTGAAGAAATGTCGACCTACATCAAGGAAAAGGGAATCGCTTGCCCGCAATGCGGCAGCCATGATTTTGCTGACATCAAGAAGTTCAATTTGATGTTCAAGACCTTTATCGGTGTTACCGAGGATAACACCAACACCGTTTATCTGCGCCCCGAAACCGCGCAGGGTATCTTTGTAAACTTCCCCGCAACACAGCGCACCACGCGCAAAAAGCTGCCTTTCGGTATCGCGCAAATCGGTAAGTCCTTCCGTAACGAGATCACCCCCGGTAACTTCGTTTTCCGTACCCGTGAGTTCGAGCAAATGGAGCTTGAGTTCTTCTGCAAGCCCGGCACCGACCTCGAGTGGTTCGCATATTGGAAGAACTACTGCCATCAATTCCTTCTCAATCTTGGTATGAGAGACGAGAATCTGCGTCTGCGTGACCACGATCCGGACGAGCTCTGCTTCTACTCCAAGGCAACCACCGACTTTGAATTTCTCTTCCCGTTTGGATGGGGCGAGCTTTGGGGCGTTGCCGACCGTACCGACTACGACCTTGGTCAACACCAAACCCACAGCGGCAAGGATATGACCTACTTCGATCAAGAGACCGGCGAGCACTACATTCCTTACGTTATCGAGCCTTCTTTGGGTGCCGACCGCGTGGCTCTTGCATTCCTGGTTGACGCTTACGACGAGGAGGTGATCGACGAAGCGAAGAACGACGTTCGTACCGTTCTGCATCTGCATCCCGCACTCGCGCCCTTCAAGGCAGCCGTTCTGCCTCTTTCCAAAAAGCTGGGTGACAAGGCAGGCGAGGTTTACGAGGAGCTTTCCAAGTACTTTATGGTTGACTACGACGAGACCGGTTCTATCGGCAAGCGTTATCGCCGTCAAGACGAGATCGGTACACCTCTTTGCATCACCATTGACTTTGAGACCGTTGGCGATGAGAACACCCCTGCCGACAACTGCGTAACCGTACGTGATCGCGACACTATGGAGCAGGTACGTCTGCCTATTAGCGAGCTCAAGGAATACATTGAGAAAAAGATTCAATTTTGATTGACGTATAGAAGAAAACAGGCACACATCAAATGATGTGTGCCTGTTTTTCTGCAAAAGTTTTTGATGAAACTTTTTTCAAAAAGTTTCCGAGGTCAAGGGCGCGTAGCCCTTGTCGCCTCGCGCACGAGGCGAAATGAAACCTCGGCGTTTCTTTTTTTTATAGCCTTTTTCTTTGCGCCTCTACTT
>JBGVQK010000027.1:0-2305 GCA_045127455.1 Eubacteriales bacterium | reverse complement strand
ATGTACAAGATAGTTGAAAAGAAGGTGCTGAATCCCACGGTCATCCAGCTTTGGATCGAGGCACCGTTGGTTGCTAATAAAGCAAAGCCCGGACAATTTATTATTCTTCGTGTGGACGAGGACGGAGAGAGAATCCCTCTGACTGTTGCGGGTGTAAATAAAGATAACGGAACTGTAAAGATCATTTTCCAGGTTGTTGGCGGTACCACCAAGAAGCTCTCCTACAAGGAAGCAGGAGAATACATTCAGGACTTTGTCGGTCCTCTTGGCGTGGCGACACACCTTGAAGGTTTCCGCAAGGTCTGCATCGTTGGCGGTGGCGTTGGTTGTGCGATCGCTATGCCGATTGCCGAGGCACTCCATGCTATGGGGGCACACGTTACAAGCATTATCGGTTTCAGAAATAAAGACCTCCTCATTCTTGAGGACGAGTTCAAGGCTTGCTCGGATACGCTTCGCGTAATGACCGACGACGGCTCTTACGGTGAGCACGGAAACGTAACTGTTCCGCTGAAAGAAATGCTTGAAGCGGGCGAGCAGTTCGATATGATCATTACCATTGGTCCGCTTATTATGATGAAGTTTGTTGTCGCTACGGCAAAGCCTTTCGGTATACCTGTAACCGCTTCTATGAACCCCATTATGATCGACGGAACGGGAATGTGTGGCGGCTGCCGTCTTACACTCAACGTTGACGGCAAAAAGGTCACTAAGTTTGCTTGCGTTGACGGTCCCGACTTCAACGGATACGAGATCGACTTTGACGAGGCAATGTCGAGAGGAAGAATGTACTCCGATTTCGAGAGACACGCATACGAGAATTCTTGTAATCTCTTTAAAAAGGAGGTACAGTAAAATGGCAAAGGCAAATATGAGTCTGACAAGAAACGAAATGCCCGTACAGGATGCAAAGGTACGCGCACACAATTTTGACGAGGTTGCACTCGGTTATACAGAGGAGCAAGCAATAGATGAGGCAAACAGATGCTTGAACTGCAAAAATATGCCTTGCGTTGCCGGCTGTCCCGTTAAGATCCACATTCCCGAGTTTATTTCTAAAATTAAGGAAGGCGACTTTGAGGGAGCATATCAGATCATCACCAAGTCCTCTTCTCTTCCCGCTGTTTGCGGTCGTGTTTGTCCGCAGGAAACGCAGTGTGAGTCCAAATGTGTCAGAGGCATCAAGGGTGAGTCGGTTGGTATCGGTCGTCTTGAACGTTTTGTTGCAGACTGGCACAATACCTTCTGCACCGAAGAGCCCATAAAACCCGAGAGCAACGGACATAAAGTTGTCATCGTTGGTTCCGGTCCTTCCGGTCTTACCTGCGCAGGTGATCTTGCAAAGCGTGGCTACGAAGTCACCGTTTACGAGGCACTTCACACCGCAGGCGGCGTGCTGGTGTACGGCATTCCCGAGTTTCGTCTCCCCAAGAAGATCGTAGCAAAGGAAGTTGATACGCTCAAAAAGCTCGGCGTTCATATTGAAACCAATGTGGTTATCGGTAAGACCTTGACCATCGACGAGCTGTTCGAGATGGGATACGAGGCTGTTTTTGTTGGCTCCGGAGCCGGACTTCCTAACTTTATGGGTATCCCCGGTGAATCACTCAAGGGAGTTTACTCCGCAAATGAGTTCCTTACCAGAAGCAACTTGATGAAATCCTATCTTCAGAAGCCCGAAACGCCTATTATGAAGGGCGGTAAGGTTGCGGTCGTTGGCGGCGGTAACGTTGCTATGGACGCGGCAAGAACCGCGCTCCGTCTTGGTGCTGATAAGGTATATATCGTTTACCGTCGTTCGATGGAGGAGCTTCCCGCACGTCGTGAAGAGGTTGAGCACGCAGAAGAAGAAGGAATCGAGTTCCGTCTGCTCGTTAATCCTACCGAAATTCTCGGTTATAACAATCCTGACAACGCAAGAGATCCCAAAAACGGCTTTGTTACGGGTATGACCTGCGTTAAGATGGAGCTTGGCGAGCCTGATGAGAGAGGCAGACGTCGTCCCGTGGTGATCCCGAATAGTGAATTCACCATTGACGTTGACACCGTCATTATGTCGATTGGTACGTCACCCAATCCTCTGATCAAGTCCACAACAGAAGGACTTGAAGTAAACAGATGGGGCGGAATCGTTGTTAACGAGGACGGTCTGACGTCGAGAAATGCAGTATATGCAGGCGGTGATGCCGTTACGGGAGCCGCTACCGTTATCTCTGCAATGGGTGCAGGTAAAACAGCAGCCAAAGCCATTGATGATTTTCTAAAAAAATAATTTTGGGCTTTTATCAATCGCTATAAAACGGTT
>JBGVQK010000026.1:0-81243 GCA_045127455.1 Eubacteriales bacterium | reverse complement strand
CTATACTCGGCATTTTGCCACTGTCAGGCGGTGAGATCACTGTTGACGGCGAAAATCTCCTTACAATGAGCAGAAACGAGATTGCCAAAAAGATCGCATATCTCTCGCAAGGAAAGAACACTCCCGATATGACGGTTATGCAAATGGTGCTTCACGGTAGATTTCCTTATCTCAGCTATCCAAGAAAATATACAAGCCGCGACAGAGAAATTGCGTACTCCGCTATGGAACAGGTAGGAATAGCAGATTTTGCAGAAAAGCCGCTGTTTATGCTTTCCGGCGGTATGCGTCAGAACGCCTACATAGCAATGGCACTTGCGCAGGATACCGATTACATTCTTCTGGACGAGCCTACCACCTATCTTGATATCGCTCATCAGCTTGAATTGATGAGGCTGTTAAAACAGCTTTCCGATAACGGCAAGGGGATCGTGACCGTGATGCACGACCTGCCACTCGCCTTTGATTTTTCGGATAAGCTCACCGTGATGAGCAATGGTAAGATCATTGCTTACGGAACACCGAGTGAACTCTGCAACTTACCCATTATCGAGGATATATTCGGTGTAAAAATAAAGCAGATGCAAGACGGCAAGTATTTGTATGAATATTGATTCATAATACCGCTGTTTTGACATTGAGCGAGGGCTGGCGAAATTAATCGTCAGCCCTCAAAATTTGCGTCGGTGGAAACAAAGAAAAGGCTTTGGGAATTGCTTCCCAAAGCCAATTTTGGTCGAAGTGACAGGACTCGAACCTGCAGCATCTAGCTCCCAAAGCTAGCGCGCTACCAATTGCGCCACACCTCGATTTTATTTGGAACGGGTATATTATAGCAGATTTTTGTGGGAAAGTCAAGCCCTTTGAAAAGTTTTTTTGCAATGTGGGGAGAAGCGTTTGGCTTCTCCCCTTTTTATTTGCTTTAGTCCTCTTCCCTGCCTTTTTCTTCGGCTTCATCGGCGTCGAGAATGCGTAGGGCGACCACTGAGCAATCGTCACGCGTCTCGCGCTCGGCACATCTGCGGCAGATGTGATAAACGATCTCCTCGGGCGTTTGCGCCGTGGCGGTCGTAAGATACGAGGTCAGCCATTCGCACGCCTCATCTCCTTGCAAAATGCCGTCGCTCACCATTACCACCGTATCCCCCGCGCGCAGAGGAAAATCGGTCTTTTGCACGTCAAGCGTGTTGAGAATGCCAATGGGCACCGTTCCCGCTTGCAAGCGTCGCACGACCTTTCCGCGCACAACAAAGCTTGGGGCGGCTCCGCTTTTGAGAAATACGCCCTCGCCCGTCATCAGGTCGAGCTCCAAAAGATCGACCGTTGAAGAGCACTCCTTTGTGCTATCCTGCGCGCGCGAAGCGATCATATTATTGAGCATACGCAAGGACGTCGCCGCGCGATTGCCTGCGCGCAGCATTTTTTCAAGGAACACCGAGCACAGCCCCGAGGTGAGCGCCGCCTCTTTGCCCGAGCCCATTCCGTCGCTGATGAGCGCATAGAAATAGTCCTTTTTGTTAGAAAAGAGATTGACGCTATCGCCGCTGACACCACCGTCGGCAGAAATATTGCTTTGCGCGCTGATAACGGCGATTTTGCGCTTGGCGGTCAGCGTCATTGTGCTTACGTTGCCTTCAACCTCAAACGCGGGAAAATCAAGCTCCGAGGAGCACATCTCGCCAAGGTCGCTGCGCATCGTCTCAAAGGTGACCTTTGCTTCGTCGACCTCTGCCCCGCGAATGAGGATCTTGCGCATACGGTTGCCAAAAACGGTCACGCTTTCGGCGCGTACGTCGGCATCCTTTAGGTATTCGGATATCTTTTTGCCAAGCTCGGCATCTACCAAATATTCGCCACTATCGGCTTCGAGTGCATCGTTGATGATGTCCGCTGCCGACTCGTAATCCATTGCAAAAATTTCGGTGCGGTTGTTGCGCAGCATCTCGCCCGTAAGTCGTGCACAATCGGCGTTGATGCGTTCCAGAATGCCGTCGATGCGCGTGCAACGGTTGGCAAGCTGCTCGTCTACGTGCTCGTCCGAAACACGTCCGCGCGTGTGCAGCTGCGCGATGAGGTCATTCACCGCTCCAAGCGTTGCGGTGTATTCAAGCCCCCAACAAATGTTCTTGTTGGGGCAGTCGTTGCAAAAGGCATCGAAGGAGCGATCGCACAAAAGGCGCAAGTCGAGCGTTCCGGGACGGCGAAAACGGTCGGAAAGATTATAAAAGACCTCGGAAAGCGAGGAAAACGCATCGGAAATACCGCGGAAACGCTCGTTGGAATCGCGATAGCGGATGCTTTCCACCTGCTGTTGTTGGTTGTGTATTGTATCCTCTTCCCCATCCCCTGTTCCGGTGGCAGAATTGGAAAAAAACGCCGTCTTTTGCACCACTACATACGCCGTTCCCGCAAGCAACGCAGCAGGAACGAGCTGCAAAAGAATGAAAAAGCCTTTGACGTATGCCGACCACGCAAGCATTGCAATAACGGGCAAGAGGGTGGCGGTGGGGCTTTCCTTTTTGGTCTGCTTTAAAAACAGAGAAACAAGTGCCGCAAGCAAAAGCGCAGGGGCTTGTATCGGGTCGTAGGCAAGCCCCGCAATGCCTGCCGTTAAAATGCCTTCCAATGCACTCCGATTTGCACAGATATAAAGCGTGAAAAAAAGTGCTGCCATAGGTGCGAGCGGAAAGGATAGGAGCGTGACCGTGCGCGAGGCATAAACAAGCGAGAACAATAGTGCCGCCTCGGAAATGCCTATGAGCCACTTGTTCTCACTTCTCTTCTCAAGTGAAAGGGCGAATATAACGGTTGCCGCCGCAGACATCAAGATCATAAACAGTGCAGCAAACCAATCATAGTAGCGAAATCCCCCCGCGATGATGCGGTAGAGCGAGATCAGCAGAGCAGAGAGTGCCGCGGCTGACATTCGCAAAAGGATGCTTTCCCCAAAAACACGGCTCCAAAAGGCTGCACGTGCGGCTTTTTTCTCCTTTTTCTTCCATTCGTCATCGGTTAAGGGGGCTTTTTCGCGAATGCGCTCCTGCAAGCGTTTTTGAAGCGTTTTGGGTGCCTCAAAGCGCGCGTCGGGCGCATCGAACACCGCTGCTGCAACAATGCGTAAAATGGCGGCTGTGAGATACGCACAAACGTAAGGCGCCGCGTTCTCCATATTGACAAATGCGGTAACGAGCAGCCCCGCAAGCACTGCAGGGGTATGCCCCGAGGAAGCGCAAAGCAACGCTACGCCAAGCGGATATGTATTCAGCACGAGCCCTGCTTGTCCAAATACCCAGCCCGCACAGCCCCATAGGATCTCGCACAAAAGCCGTTGCAAGCGAGGGATCCAAACGCCCTCTTGTGCCTCTTTTTTCTCTTTTGTTTTTCGCATACCGAATGCGCCCATTTTTTCTTCCTGCATAACATTCACCTTCCTTGATTTCATTTACCTTCCCTGATTTTGTATTCTTCATTATTTTACTCCTTTTTGCGCGCAGAAAACGTCGCAAACGGTTGGTCGGTTTTGCTCTTTTTGAAAGGAGAAAAGGCGCAAAAGCGCGCAAAAGACAAAAGCCTTGCCCCTTTTGACATAAAAAAAGAAAAAACACCGCGCACTCTGGCGAGTGGTGGCGATGCTTGTCGTGCGATTTTTGCACGCTTTTTTCACTTTTTTGCAATTTTTGGTGGGAAGAAAACAAAAAGAGCCGACCGTTGGCACACAGCCATATCGGTCAGCCCCGAAGCACACGCATCGCTTCCCAAAAGTAACCAAGGTCACCTGTTGGGTCGATGCCAAAAAAGATCATCAAAACGTTCCGCAAAATCAGATAAACCACCAAGGACGTGCAAAAGGCGACCCACGTCCATTTGGGGAGAATGATCAGCGGCTCCTTTTTTTGAAAATACCGCACCCACGCCCACACGTCAAGACCGACGGCAATGGCGGCGAGAATGACAACGTAGGCATTATAATTCCACGCCGATACAAAATCGAGGCGCACAAGTGCCGCTACGGCTCTTGTTCCGCCGCAAAGCGGACAGTAAATAAAGAAGCGATGCATCAGGCAATCGCCAAAAATACCGCCCAGCCACGAGGTAAGCTTCATATACAGGGGAATGAGGAGTGCGCCCACGATCACCGCGCCGTGCAGAGCCAAAAATTTGGGATGGCGTACGTTCACCTTTGTCTTCATTCTCTCACCTCGCTTTCTTTTTTTATATTGTAACATAAAAAGATGCGTTTGAAAAGGGATAATCCAAAATTTTCATCTTTTTTTCAAAAGTGATTGACAAGTGCGCAAAATTCGTGATATAATAAAGAAAAAAATTTACAGGAGGACATTATGAATAACGAATTCAATTTTGAAACAAATCCTTATGGCGGCTTTGCTCCCCAACCCAAAAAGAAAAACGGCTTTTCCATCGCTTCTTTGGTGCTTGGTATCGTTTCCCTCGTAGGCTGCTGTTGCTGCTGCGGTGAGATCCTCGGCACTATTGTAATGGGTGTTGCGGCTGTGCTTGCAATCGTTTTTGCCTTCCTTTCCAAAAAGGAAAACGGCGGCAAAATGGACGGCAAGGCAATTGCAGGTCTTGTACTGGGCATCGTAGCCCTTGTATTCCTTGTGCTCTTCCTGATCTTTGCAGCAGGCGCGAGCGCTATGTTTGGCTCGATGACCGAAGAAGAATTCATCGCTTTCTTCGATCAGAACCTCAAGCCCTACGTAGATGAAGCAACCT
The DNA here is from genome assembly GCA_045127455.1 of Eubacteriales bacterium. Classification (GTDB taxonomy): domain Bacteria; phylum Bacillota; class Clostridia; order Oscillospirales; family CAG-272; genus UMGS1865. The sequence continues at coordinate 76,509 of JBGVQK010000026.1, read as the reverse complement.
ATGAGGAATTCATCAACGGCTTTAAAGAAGGCTTTGCACAGAGCTCAGGTCAATAATTTAAAATGAAACAAAAAGGCTTCCAAGGTCTATTACCTTGGAAGCCTTTTTTATCTGCTATCAGTTGTTTTTAATTTCTTTATTCTTTTGAATAACGTCGTGCGCGCCGCCCTCAACAATGCTGGTGGCGGAAACAAGCGTGAGAACTGCCTTTTCTTGCAGCTCGGGAATGGTCAGCGCACCGCAGTTGCACATGGTGGACTTGACCTTTGCCAAGGAGATGGCTACGTTATCCTTCAGGCTGCCCGCGTAAGGCACGTAGGAGTCAACGCCCTCTTCAAAGGAAAGCTTCTTATCGCCGCCAAGGTCATATCTTTGCCAGTTGCGCGCGCGTGCAGAGCCCTCGCCCCAATATTCCTTGTAGTAGGTGCCGCCAATGCTGACCTTGTTTGAGGGGCTTTCGTCAAAGCGTGCAAAATATCTGCCAAGCATAACGAAATCCGCACCCATTGCCAAGGCGAGCGTGATGTGGTGATCGTGAACGATGCCGCCGTCCGAGCATACGGGAACGTAAATGCCGGTCTCTTCAAAATATCTGTCTCTCTCGGCGCAAACCTCGATCAGAGCAGTTGCCTGTCCGCGGCCGATGCCCTTGGTCTCGCGTGTGATGCAGATGGAGCCGCCGCCAATACCGACCTTAATAAAGTCTGCACCGCATTCCGCGAGGAAGCGGAAGCCTGCAGCGTCAACCACGTTGCCTGCGCCTACCTTTACGCTCTCACCGTATTTTTCGCGGATCCACGCAATGGTTCTCTTTTGCCACTCCGAAAAGCCCTCGGAGGAGTCGATGCAAAGCACGTCAACGCCTGCCTCGATCAGCGCGGGAACACGCTCGGCATAGTCGCGGGTGTTGATACCCGCACCAACAACGTATCTCTTGCTCTTGTCAAGCAGCTCGTTGGGGTTTTGCTTGTGGGAGTCGTAGTCTTTGCGGAATACCATATAGCAAAGTCTGCCCTCATCGTCGATGATGGGGAGAGAGTTGAGCTTGTGCTCCCAAATAATATCGTTTGCCTCCTTGAGTGTGGTACCCAATTTGGCGCAAACAAGCTTGGAGAAGGGCGTCATAAAATCGCTGACGCAGGTGGCAGGGTCCATACGGCTGGGACGGTAATCTCTGCCTGTAACAATGCCCAGCAGCTTGCCCTCGGACGTACCGTCCTCGGTAATAGCAATGGTGGAGTGCCCTGTTCTTTCCTTGAGCGCGATGCAATCAGCCATTGTTGCTGTAGGGGCGAGGTTGGAATCGCTCTTAACAAAGCCTGCCTTATAATCCTTTGCGCGCTTGACCATTGCGGCTTCATCCTCGATGGTCTGCGAGCCGTAAATAAAGGAAACACCGCCCTCGGTTGCCAATGCCACAGCCAAACGGTCGCCCGAAACAGACTGCATAATGGCAGAAACCATGGGAATGTTCATCATAATAGCGGGAGTCTCACCCTTGCGGTATTTTACCAAAGGGGTTTTGAGGCTGACGTTTGCGGGGACGCACTCTGCCGAGGAATACCCGGGAATGAGCAAATATTCGTTAAAGGTATGGGAAGGCTCGTTGATAAAGGTTGCCATATCGTTTCTCCTTGCTCTGTATTTATTAAGTATAGATTATATCACACAACGCTTTGTTTGTCAACTGTATTTTTGACCAAAAAACAAATTGTTTTGGGATCAAAATTACTCATTTCCGTCGGCTTTTGCTTCGCAATAAAGGCAACGGTACACGCGCTCCTCGGCATTTGTGAGCACAAACACGTGCGAAAGCTCCTGCTCGGTGGTGGTAATGCAACGCGGATTTTTGCATTTGAGCACGTCGGTCAGGCGCTCGGGGAGCCCGATGCGCTTTTTTTCAACGTTTTTGCCGCCGCGAATGATATTGACCGTAACGTTTTGATCGACGTAGCCGAGAATATCCATATTCAAATCAATGTCGGCATCCACCTTGATGATATCCTTTTTGCCCATTTTTTGGCTGGTGACGTTTTTGATCAGTGCCACGGTGCAATCAAGATCGCCCAGCGAGAGCAGGCGGTAAAGCTCCATGCCCTTTCCAGCCGTAATGTGGTCGATCACAATGCCGTTTCTAATGGAATCAATGTTCATACTGTCACCTCCAAAAGCTTCATAATGAGTGCCATACGCATAATTTTGCCGTTGAACACTTGCTTAAAGTAACAAGCGCGGGGATCGTTATCGATGGCAACCGCTATCTCGTTTACACGCGGCAGGGGGTGCAGAATGGAAAGCTCCGCTTTTGCTCCCTTGAGCTTATCGGGCGTGAGGATGTAGCTATCCTTGAGGCGCAGATATTCTTCTTCGCTGAAAAAGCGCTCGCGCTGAACGCGTGTCATATAAAGGATATCCAGCTCGGGCATAGCCGAAAGCAGATCGGTGGTCTCCTCATAGGGAATGCCGTTCTTTTCCATTACCTCTGCCTTGACGTAATCGGGAACGCGAAGCTCCTCGGGGGAAATGAGCACAAATCGAATACCCGTATAGCGTGAAAGCGCTGCGATGAGCGAGTGCACGGTGCGACCGAATTTCAGGTCGCCGCAAAGACCGACGGTGAGGTTGGAGAGTCTCCCCTTCTCGCGCGAAATAGTGAGCAGATCGGCAAGTGTTTGCGTGGGGTGGTTGTGTCCGCCATCCCCCGCGTTGATAACGGGAATGGTCGCGTTCATTGAAGCCACCAAGGGTGCCCCCTCTTTGGGGTGACGCATAGCAATGATATCGGCATAGCAGGAAACGGTTTTTGCCGTATCCGCAACGCTTTCTCCCTTTGCTGCCGACGAGGAATTGCCGCCCGCAACAGAAAGAACGTTGCCGCCAAGCTCGTACATTGCCGCCTCAAAGCTCAGGCGCGTGCGCGTTGAGGGCTCAAAAAACAGTGTTGCCAGCTTTTTGCCGCGGCAAACCTCGCTATACCTTTTGGGGTCGGCGATAATATCGTTTGCCGTTGCAATCAGCTCGTCGATCTCGGTGGTGCTGAGATCGCGAATATCAATCAAACTTCTCATGCTTTTGCTCCGTTTACTGCAAGATAATTCTTAATGCGTGTTACGTTTTCGGCATTCTTTTCATCCTCTTCAAGGTATTCGATAATGTCGTAAACGTCAACGATAGAATATACCGGGAAGCCGAATTGCTCCTCAATTTCCTGCATAGCGCCCTTATCGCTTTGTCCCTTTTCTTTGCGGTCGACCATAATAAAGGTTGCAGCAACACGAGTGCCCTCAAGGTGAGAAAGGATCTCCATGCTCTCGCGAATAGCGGTGCCTGCGGTGATAACGTCCTCAATAATAACGATCTCCTCGCCCGCCTGGGGAACGTAACCCACAAACACACCACCCTCGCCATGGTCTTTCACCTCTTTACGGTTGAAGAAGAAGGGCACGTTGAGGCCGTTTTTGGAAAGTGCAACGGCTGCGGAAACAGACAGCGAAATCCCCTTATACGCAGGTCCGTAAAGAACTGCGGGCCTTTTGCCGAGCTTTTCAAAATATGCCTTTGCATAAAACTCGCCAAGGGTTGCAATGTCGTTGCCGGTCTTGATCATACCCGCATTGATAAAATACGGAATTTTACGACCGCTCTTTGCGGTAAAATCACCGAACTTGAGCACGCCGGCGTTCTCTAAAAATTGTATAAATTCTCTTTTGTAATTTTCCATAGTTCTCTTCCCTCTCAATCAACAAATTCAGCGACGCAACGCTCGTACGCTGCCACGGGGTCGGCTGCTGCTGTGATAGGTCTGCCAACTACGATGTAGTCGGAGCCGATGCGTTTTGCTTCGGCGGGGGTCATAACGCGCTTTTGGTCACCAACGTCACCGTCGGCAAAGCGAACACCGGGGGTGACTGTTACAAAGCTCTCGCCGCAACGCTCGTGCACCTTGCCTGCCTCGAGAGGCGAGCAAACAACGCCGTCAAGACCGGCATTCTTTGCCACACTTGCATAGTGCATAACAACGTCGGCAATGGGTTTCTTAATGAGCAGGTCGTTTTCCATGCTCTCTTGGTCGGTGGAAGTCAGTTGCGTAACTGCGATCAGCATCGGGCGTGTACCGTCGGGACGGGTAAGTCCTTCGATTGCGGCTTCCATCATACGACCCGTGCCTGCCGCGTGCAGATTGGTCATATCAACGTCAAGGCGAGAAAGAACTGCCATCGCCTTTTTAACGGTGTTGGGAATATCGTGCAGCTTGAGGTCAAGGAAAATTTTGTGTCCTCTTGCCTTGATCTCACGCACGATAGAGGGACCTTCGGCATAGTAAAGCTCCATACCGATTTTAACAAAGGGCTTTTTGCCCGTGAATTGGTCGAGGAATGCAAATGTTTTAGCGGCGCTGTCAAAATCGCACGCAATGATAACGTCTTTTCCCATAATCTATCTCCTATTCTCTTCTCTTTATGCAATACCGATGATATCGGTCAATTTTTCAATTTTGTATTTTTCCATTACGCGGGGAAGATCTGCCACAATGTCGCGCGAAGCGTAAGGATTGACAAGGTTTGCAGCGCCCACCTCAACGGCAGTAGCGCCTGCCATCATCATTTCAATGACGTCCTCGGCACTCGTAACACCGCCCATACCCACAACGGGAATTTTGACCGCGTGGGAGACCTGATAAACCATTCTCACCGCTACGGGGAAAATGGCAGGGCCCGAAAATCCGCCCATTTTGTTGGCGATGACGGGCTTTTTGCGATTGAGATCAATGCGCATACCCAGAAGCGTGTTGATCAGACTGATACCATCCGCCCCCGCCTCCTCGCACGCCTTTGCGATGGAAACGATATCGGTAACGTTGGGAGAGAGCTTGACGATGATCGGCTTGGTTGTAACCGCCTTGACCGCGCGAACGACCTCTGCCGCTGCCTCGGGGTCGGTACCAAAGCTCATACCGCCACCGTGCACGTTGGGGCAGCTGACGTTGACCTCAAGCCAGCCGACCTGCTCCTCTTTATCAAGCTTTTCGCAGGTGTAGGCGTAATCCTCAACCGAAAAGCCGCTGACGTTTGCCATAACCGGCTTGTGGAAGCATTGCTTGAGGCGAGGAAGCTCCTCAGAAATCACCTTTTCAACACCGGGGTTTTGGAGTCCCACAGCGTTGATCATACCCGCATAGCACTCGGCAATGCGAGGTGTGGGGTTGCCAAAGCGAGGATCCCTTGTTGTACCCTTAAAGGAGAACGTGCCAAGACAGTTGATGTCATAAAGCTCGGCAAACTCATAGCCGTAGCCAAAGCAACCGCTTGCGGGAATGACGGGATTATCCAATTCGATGCCGCACAAATTTACCTTTAATTCTGCCACAGGATCTCCTCCTTTCTCATAACGGGCCCCTCTTTGCAAATGCGCTTGTAGCCCGTAAGGGTCTTGCAGGAGCATCCCATACACGCGCCAAAGCCGCAGCCCATTCTTTCCTCAAAGCTGAGCTGACCGTCACTCGTGCTTGCACGCCAAACGGCTTTGAGCATCGGCTCGGGGCCGCAGGTGTAAAAGTGCGTGTATGCGATATTCTCCATTGCGTTTGTAACAAAGCCTTGAATGCCGCGACTGCCGTCAACGGTGGTGACGTAGACCTCGCACCCGAGGGCTTTGAATTCTTCTTCGTAAAAAATTTCGCTTGCCGTATTAAAGCCGAGCACAACACTGACCTCTTTGCCCTCTCCTACCAGCTTTTTTGCAAGCATATAGAGGGGGGGCACGCCAACGCCACCGCCCAACAAAAGCGGCGCCTCACCGGCAAGCGTAAGATCGTAACCGTTGCCAAGACCCGTAAGGATATCAAGCGTTTCGCCTCTTTCCATTTGGCTCATCTGCTCGGTGCCTCCGCCCACTACCTTGTAAACAAGCGTAAGCACGTCATCCTCGCAGTCACAAACCGAAATGGGGCGACGCAAAAATTTGCCCTCGAGCAAAATATTGACAAACTGCCCCGGAGCCGTAATGGCAGAGGTATCGCCCGCAAGGCGCATCTGCCACACGCTATCGGTCAGCTGTTCATTTTCAATAATCGTAAATAAGCCTTGCTTCATACTGTCTCCTATCATCAAGCGTCGATCGTGGAAATAGTCAGCGTGGTCTCCTCAAGCACGTCAAGAAGAACGCTGATGGTATCGAGCGCGGTAAACAGATTGACGTTGTTCTCGGTTGCGCAACGGCGAATCTCCTGACCGTCCTTCATTTGCTCAACGCTACCGATATCGCGCGTATTGATAACGTATTCGATATAGCCCTGTCGCATTGCTTCGGGGATCTCGTCGCTGCCGTCGCTGATCTTTTTGAGCGCGTGGGTGCGAATGCCGTTTTTCTTCAAAAATGCTGCAGTGCCCTCGGTTGCCTGAATGTTAAAGCCGAGATTGTAGAATCGACGGATGAGCGGCAGAGCCTCTTCTTTGTCCTTATCGGCGATGGTGGCAAGCACGGTGCCGTAGTTTTGCAGCTTCATGCCCGATGCCTGAAGTGCCTTGTAGAACGCGCGGTTGAGCTTATCGTCGTAGCCGATCGCCTCGCCCGTAGACTTCATTTCGGGAGAGAGGTAAGCATCAAGACCGCGGATCTTGTTGAACGAGAATACGGGAACCTTAACGTACCATCTCTTCTTTTCGGCAGGGTAAATATCGAAAATGCCAAGCTCCTTGAGGCTCTTGCCAAGAATGACCTCGGTTGCAATGTCCGCCAAGCTGTAGCCCGTAGACTTGGAAAGGAACGGAACGGTTCTCGAGGAGCGCGGATTGACCTCAATGATATATACGTTATCGTTTTTATCAACGATGAACTGAATGTTGTAAAGACCTACGATCCCAATGCCAAGTCCCAATTTTTTTGCATACTGCAAAATGATGCCCTTGACCTTGTTGGAAATGCTGAAGGTGGGGTAAACGCTGATAGAGTCACCCGAGTGGATACCCGTGCGCTCTACAAGCTCCATAATGCCGGGAACAAATACGTCGCGGCCGTCACAAATGGCATCCACCTCAACCTCTTTGCCTTGAATGTAATGGTCGACGAGAACAGGCTTGTCGGCATCAATATCGAATGCGGTCTTGAGGTAGCGGCGAAGCTGATCCTCGTTTGCAACGATCTGCATCGCTCTTCCGCCAAGAACAAAGCTGGGGCGAACGAGCACGGGGTAGCCAATGCTCTCTGCGGTGGCAACGCCCTCTTCAATGGTGGTAACGCCTCTGCCCTGCGGTTGGGGAATGTTCAATTCCTCAAGAACGCGCTCAAAGCTATCGCGGTTCTCGGCTCTGTCAATGGCTTCGCAATCGGTGCCAATGATCTTTACACCGCGATCCATCAAAGGCTGTGCAAGGTTGATCGCGGTCTGTCCGCCAAGAGATGCGATAACGCCCTCGGGCTGCTCAAAATCAATGATCGCCATAACGTCCTCGGGAGTAAGGGGCTCAAAATAGAGCTTATCGGCGGTTGTGTAGTCGGTGGAGACCGTTTCGGGGTTGTTGTTAATGATGATCGCCTCGTATCCCTCGCGCTTGATGGTTTGCACCGAATGTACGGTGGAGTAGTCGAACTCAACGCCCTGACCGATGCGGATGGGGCCTGCACCAAGAACAACGATCTTTTTCTTGTCGGTCAAGCGAGAATCGTTCTCTCCCGAATAAGAGGAATAGAGATATGCGATATACTTGCCGGTGTGCATCGTGTCGACCATGCGGAACACGGGGGTAATGCCGGCATTTTTGCGTGCGTTATAAATAGAAAGCTCGTCGGTGCCCCAAAGGCGTGCAATAAACTTATCGGAAAAGCCCATCTTTTTGGCGTCAAGGAGAGCTTCGTTGTTCCCCACGTTTGCGGCAAGGGTCTTTTCCATATCGACGATGCGCTTGAAGCTTTCAAGGAACAGCTCGGTAATTTTGGTGACCGCGTGGAGTTTTTCAATAGAAACGCCCATACGCATCAGTTGACAAATGGCGTAGATGTTATCGTCGCGATAGTCTTTGATATAGTCGAGCAGCTCTTCCTTGCTCATATCGTCAAACTTTGCAAGGTGGAAGTGGCAAACGCCGATCTCAAGCGAGCGAACCGACTTGAGGAAGCACTCCTCAAGGTTAGAACCAATGCCCATAACCTCGCCCGTAGCTTTCATTTGTGTGCCGAGCAGGTTGGAGGCGGTTGTGAATTTATCAAACGGAAAACGCGGGAATTTTGCAACGATATAATCGAGCTTGGGCTCAATAGCTGCCGTTCCGCCCGCTACGGGAATTTCATCAAGCGTCATACCAACGGCAATTTTTGCGGTAACGCGTGCAATGGGATAGCCACTCGCCTTGGAAGCAAGTGCCGAGGAACGCGACACGCGCGGATTGACCTCGATGAGGTAATATTGGCTGGACTCGGGATCAAGCGCAAACTGCACGTTGCAGCCACCCTCGATCTTGAGCTCACGAATGATCTTGATTGCGCTATCGTTGAGCATCTTATGGTCGTGCTCACTGAGGGAAAGAATGGGGGCAACGACTACCGAGTCACCCGTGTGTACGCCAACAGGGTCAACGTTCTCCATACCGCAAATGGTGATGGCGTTGTCGTGGGAGTCACGCATAACCTCAAATTCGATCTCCTTGTAGCCCTTAACGCTCTTCTCGATCAAAACCTGATGAACGGGAGAGAGCTTGAACGCGTTTGTGCCAACCTCAATGAGCTCGCGCTCATCGTTGGCAAAGCCGCCGCCCGTGCCGCCAAGGGTAAATGCGGGGCGAAGAACAACGGGGTAGCCGATGCGCTTTGCAGCCTCTTTAGCCTCTTCGAGAGAATAGGTAATTTCGGAAGGAATGGTGGGCTCACCGATCGACTGGCAAAGCTCCTTGAAAAGCTCGCGGTCCTCGGCACGCGCAATACTCTCACTGCTGGTGCCAAGAAGCTCGACGTTGCATTCGCGCAAAACGCCCTTCTTTTCAAGCTGCATGGCAAGATTGAGACCTGTTTGACCGCCAATGCCGGGAACAATGGCATCGGGGCGCTCGTAGCGCAGAATTTTGGCTACGTATTCAAGCGTCAGGGGCTCCATATATACCTTATCGGCAATGGTGGTATCGGTCATAATGGTTGCGGGGTTGGAGTTGACAAGGATAACCTCGTAGCCCTCTTCCTTGAGTGCCAGACACGCCTGCGTGCCCGCATAGTCAAACTCGGCAGCTTGTCCGATAACGATGGGACCCGAGCCGATGATCAAAATCTTTTTTAAATCTGTTCTCTTTGCCATTTTCTCATTCCTCCTCGTTTATGCTATATACAACAGAACCGTTATAAACGGTCAACAAATTTTCTCCAAATACGCGTCTGCCCTCAAAGGGTGTTGCGCGGCCGAGCGTTGCAAATTCCTCGGGATCGATGGAATATTCTTTTTCCACGTTCCAAACCGTAAAGCCTACGTCGGACGTAATACCGAAACGACGGCGCGGATTGTTACTCATCAAGTCCACAAGGCGTTCAAGTGTCATTCTTCCGCTCTTTACAAACTCGGTATACAAAATCGGGAAAGCGGTCTCAAGCCCGACAATACCAAACGCGCTCTTTTCCAAGCCCCTTGCCTTCTCTTCGGCAGAGTGCGGCGCGTGGTCGGTGGCAATCATATCGATCGTTCCGTCAAGAATACCCTCAATGAGTGCCTCGCGGTCACTTGCACAACGCAGGGGCGGATTCATTTTGAACTTGCCGTCCTCTTGCAGATCCTCATCACAGAGTACAAGATAGTGCGGCGCGGTCTCGCAGGTAACGTTCACGCCATCCGCCTTTGCGGCGCGGATGAGTTCAACGCTCTCTTTTGTGGATATATGGCAAACGTGGTAAGCGCATCCCGTTTCTTTGGCGAGTTTTAAGTCGCGTGCGATAGGGCCCCATTCGCTCTCGGAGCAGATGCCGCGGTGACCATGCTCCTTTGCATAAATACCGTCGTGAATGTAGCCGCCATAGAGGAGCGAATTGTCCTCACAGTGCGCCACTACCATTTTGCCTAAAGTTTTTGCGCGAAGCATCAAGTCGCGCATCATATTTTCATCTTGTACGCCCTTGCCGTCATCCGAAAAAGCAATGACGTCGGCTGCCATGCCGTCAAGGTCTGCCATCGCTTCCCCAGCCTCGTTTACGGTGAGAGAGCCGTAAGGATAAACGGCAATTTTGGCATCCTTTTTGATGGCATCGAGCTGTACGTTTAAGTGTTCCTTTGAATCTGGTACGGGATTCAAATTTGGCATGGAGCAAATTGCCGTATAGCCGCCGCGCGCCGCCGCTGCCGTTCCGCTTGCAACCGTCTCTTTATAACAAAAACCCGGCTCGCGTAAGTGCACGTGCACGTCGCAAAAACCGGGTAAAATGAGACAATTGGAAAAAACAGGCATTTCGGGAATAGAAACAGCGGCAATTTGGGAATTGGAAAAAGAAAGCACTCTGCCATCAAAAATGGCATCCTGCTTTGCAAATCCATTTTGCGTCCAAACCGTTGCGTTCCGAAAGATCATCTGCATCTCCTTCACATCATATAAAATTTGACAAAACAAACTTCCCCGAGCAGTCAATCCGCACGCCAATCTGCCCGCGCGGTGCCGAGTCATTCGTTTTTGCCTTTAATAGATTATATCATATATAAAAAGAAATGTCAATAGTAAAAAGATAGAAAATAAAGATTGGATAGATATAAGAACTATGAAAAGTGACAAAAACACTCAAAAATTTAAGCAGAGACGAAAAAAATTGAAGCACAGATGTTGCAAAGAAAAACCGGATTTGGTATAATAAATTTATAACCTGAAATTTTACATTTTTTGAAATAAAAACGCCAAAGAAAAGGAGAAAAATTGCCTATGAAGCTAAAAAAAGAAATTGCAACTCTGCTACTCGCATCCACCCTTTTGACCGCATCACTCACCGCCTGCCAAAAGGTGCCCGACGGTGGGGATGATATAGATAATACGACGCCGGAGATAACCACAATCGAAACCACGCCACAAACACCACCCGAAAACACAACACCCGAGCCGCCAAGCGACGATGAAATAAACTTTGAGCACCCCATTGTTGGCGAAAACATCACCTGCTCGCTCTTCACTCTTCCCGAGGACATCTACAAATGGGAAGAACGCTCCGGCACGGGTGTCTATACGTTTGTTTATAACGACGACTTTGACAACCACTATTTTTACGTTAAGGACTGGGATCAAGCCTTCAAAATCACCGACGGAACCAACGCAACCTATGTGCATGACGTTTTGGTCACTGATGATTATCTCTACGTTTTGGCAGAGTTTGACCCTTACTTTATGAATAAGAGTTATCCATGGATAAAGGTCATAACGATGAAAATCGACAAAAGCGGTACCATTCTGGAAAGCCACATCAACGAATTTGAATGGGAGACCCGCCCCTTTTCTTCTCCTCATATCGATTACAATCTTTACAGCCCCGACCAATTTTACATCTTATACACCGAAGAGGGTGAAGCAAATACTGCTACTGCAAATGACAATTGGCAAATTCAAGTTTACGAAAGCACCGATATGGGCAAAACCTGGAGTCCCAAGGGAGAACCCTTTGGCGGAACAAACGGGTATTTGAAAACGTGGGATTTTCTCCTGACGCGCGATTTTGGCTACTTTGTTTATACCAGTGAGGACATCACTCACCAATATGACGTCTATACCACCATCGACGGCGGTGGTACGTGGCAGCTGCAACCATTCTCTTGCGTGGATCCAAACGAGGAATATTACGTCAAATTTAATGGCATCCTCGTTTACAACGATGAATACGTAGCAAGCTTTAAGGCCGAGAAAAAACTGGAAGGAAAAGGAGACGAGGAAGAAAAAGTCACCTTTATCTGCAAATCCACCGACTTTACAGAATGGACATTGACCGCAACACGCACCGACAACTCTCCATCTCCTTATGAGGAATATCTCGGCAACGATTATTACGTGCGCTGGAATTTCATAGATGACCAAATCGGTTATACCTTTGTTTTTTACTGGGATACCGAATTTTTAACCTTCCTCAAAACCACAGACGGCGGCAAAACGTGGGAGCGCCAACCTATTATTGATGCCCCCGAACCCAGTATGCATTTGGGCATTGACGATGCAAAAATGTTTACCGAGGACACTGGCTTTATCAAAAAACTTTGGCACGGTGACGGTGTAATATACGTCACAACCGATGGCGGAAGAACCTGGGCGCATCCCGACTACGGTGCACCGGAAACAGACGAGGAATACGGGTATGACGAAGAGCTATCCATTGAATATGTAGACGGAAAATATGTGTTGAGCGTGAGACATCGCGGAGCATCGTTTTCATATATAACACAGCATGAATCCACCGACCTCAAGTCTTGGAAGCTTGTGCAACCTCGCAACACCATTCCCTGCAATGGCACCCATAGCGAGGGTATTCATTATATCATTCACGAGGATGGCAACCTCATCCTCTATATTCCCGAGTGGCATCAGTTCTTCATCGTTCCCAAACGTGATGATATGTATATCATAGAAGATGTGTTGGATTCTTGCTCCGCTGTTTTGAGTGAGACAGAGGGCACGCTCTTCTTCAGAGATTTCAGCCCCGATGATAAGCCCATCAGCTTGATTCAATTTACCAGATGGAATCCCGAGGTCACCATTCGTCCCCTCAATCTCCCCGATGGGGATTACAGCTACGGGCAGAAATATTGCAATTTCATTGACGAAAAAACAGGATATTTGTTCCTTTTGGGCGGCTCTCCTATTGAATTATCTCACTTTTTCAAAACGACAGACGGTGGAGAAACATGGGTTGAACAGCCCGTTGAAACCTCGCCCTCGATTTATTGGAAAGAAGATATCATCTGTGCAAAAATGCTGGACGATCAAGTCGGCTGCATATTTGGCGGCCACCATGCCAACGATGATCTGTCATCCAAAACCTACGTCACTGCCGACGGTGGAAAAACCTGGCACAAAGTTGGTTCGTCCATAGAGCTCGGTTCCATCGAAGCATACGATTTTGCCTACGAAAACGGAGAATACATCATCTTTTTGCGAACAGCGCGGGGGCTTGGTGCTCAAAAATATTCAAAGCAGCTTGTTTCTACTGATTTGATAAATTGGACGTTTGTAGAAGAATAATACCGCGAAAGGAGAAAACGATGAAAAAAGAAATTGCAACTCTACTGCTCGCCTCTACCCTTTTAGCCGCACCGCTTACCGCCTGCCAACAGACGCCCGCCGGCGAGGATAAGATAGATAATACGACGACAGAGAGTACAACAACCGAAGTGCCGGAAACCACCCCTACATCCAGCAATGCTTACGAAGACATCCTCAAACAATTCCAAGAATTGCTCCTCATCAAAAAGAATTATAAAAATTATGATACTATTTTTGTCAAACAATACAACCGCGAAGATGAGATACTCAACATACTGATTCAAGCAACCTACGATGTAGTTCCCACCAAAGCCGGATATTGTATAAAAGATATCAACGGTGACGGCACCGATGAGTTGATACTTCTTGACGAAAATTACTATATTTACGTACTCTTCACCATTGTGGACGGTCATATAAAAATAGTCGACACATTCCAAGGAGACACGAATCACATCGGTGCCATCGGCCCGGACGGTACCATTTATAAAAGCGGTTATAGCAAAGGTGAAAATCATTATGCCTACGCCCAAAAAATTTCCGAAAACGGTGAACTGGCAGGTCTTAGTTTCTGGTGCAAAGATGAATCTGTCTATATACCCGATGTAGACAATCTCACACCTTATGAATTACAATATTTCAAAGAAATCGACGGAGTACGCACCTCTCTTGACAAGGAAAGCTTCAATGCTTTATATCTCGAATATACTTTCGCGCTTCATCACCCCACCGAAATCACCAAACAATCCGGAATCGAATTCACATCAATGAACCTCGAAAATCCTACCTCATTCTCTGATTTGGAGAGCTACAAAGGGACTTGGTATACTTCCGCCATCCCTCCGGACGATCTCACCATTACTTCTGTTAGTGAGGGAAAAATCGAATGTCACTTGCGCGTACTCCAACTTGACGCATTTGATGATTTTGATTTAACAGTAACACTGCAGGACGGAAAATACATTTTCACTGACAAAAACGAGCTGATTTCGGGAACCATGCAATTCAAGGAAGATAGCATATTGGTAGTTGTTGAACAATCCAATACAGATGATTTGCAAAGCGGAGACAGTTGGTCGTTCACAATAAAAGATACCATTGTTCGCACCATTTATTCTTCATCTAACAGTGATGGCTCTGACAAAGTAGTGTGTAAATACGAATACTCCAAAAGCGGCTCAATGGTCTATTTGCAAATCGACGCTTGGAATCAAACGCTTGTACTCCCCTTTACTTTCAAACATATTGTAGAAATCAAGTTTGCACCACTCGCTGCCACAATTGTGGGCGACAAGGGATTTTTCGTCTATCACCCCGACCACAGCGAAACGTCTATCAAAATCCTCTCTTTCACCAAGGGGAGCGATGAGATCACCGAGCAAACCATCACCTGGGATACAGCAATATGCCAAAACCAGATCTTTTGCAACTTCATAGATGATGAAAACGGCTACATTTTTGTAACCGAGGAAATTGACGCTCCCGGCTTTTCGAGAGGCGCTGAAAAAGTTGCCCACCTCTACAAAACACAAGACGGCGGAAAGACCTGGGCATCTGTCAACTGCGACAGTATTCCTTACATCAGCTTACGGGAGAGCTTAGTATTGGCAAAATTCGTCACCGAGGATATCGCAATCATCGCGGGACGCATTTGGGCAACTGATTGCAACCTCCACGAGCGCACCTACATTACACAGGACGGTGGGCTCACTTGGAACCCAATTTTATTACCGTATCCTCTCAATGGGGAGTGGGACTATTCAGAGGTCGTTGATATGGTGCTTATCGATGACTGCTATTATCTAACGGTTAAAAGCTCCGGTAATAATCGAAAAGAAATGCAGTTTTGGTCAAAGAATTTGACAAATTGGATGTTGGTACCGAATAGCGAAAACGATCTCGGCCCCAATCAAAGCATTTCTTCAGTCTTGTACGAAAACGACGGAAAAGTGTATTTGCAAATTGGTGCTTGGAATCAAACGCTCGAATTCCCCTTTACCTACACCGAAATTAAAGATTTAGAGTTTTCAAATGCCACCGCAATATTTGGCGATAAGGGAATTTTCGTATATCACCCTGACGGTCTCGGCACGTCCATAAAAATTCTTTCTTTCGCCGAAGGAAGCGATGAGATCACCGAGCAAACTATCACTTGGGATGAACCGATATATGAAAACCAGATCTTTTGTAACTTTGTAGATGATAAAAACGGCTATATTTTTGTCATCGAGGAAGGCGGACATTCCGATTTTGCATACGGATACCAAAAAGTTTCCAAGCTCTACAAAACACAAGATGGCGGAAAAACTTGGACTTCGATTGACTGTAGCAACGCCCCCTACACCAATTTAAGGGAGTGTATGATATTGGCTAAATTCGCCACTGAGGATATCGGCATCATTGCAGGACGCCATTGGGCAAGTGATTATAGCTTTCACAAGCGCACCTACATTACAAAAGACGGCGGCATCTCTTGGATTCCTGTTGATTTAAGTAACTTCTTTGCAATTTCTCCCGATAAAGATTGGGGTATTCAAGCATACGACCTGCAATATATTGACGGCACGTATTATTTGTATGTGCAAGCCGTTCACGAAGGAACGGGCAAGCCTTGTTATTTGTTCACCTCTTCCGACGGTGTTGAGTGGAATTATCTCAAACAAGTAAACTAACACAAAGGGGCGGCGGTTCTCCGCCGCCCGATCTCGGGAGGCGAAACGCCTCCCCTACAAAACATATTCCGGCGCCGTAGGGGAGGGGTCTCCCCACCGCAAAAAAACATTTGAGCACTTAACGGACGACCAATGGTCGCCCCTACCAAAAAACATCTGTTTTTCCGTTCTTTTCCTCTCATTTTCAAGAAGTAAAAAATATTTCAACTTTTTTCAAAAAAGGGGTTGACAAAGCATTCTCTTTGTGGTATAATACCTGCGTTATCCAAAGACAGCAGGTTCCGGTAAAAGCTGACGCTTTCCTGCCGAGGAGATGAATTGAATCCCAAATTGTGCGTTCAATCTTTCTTCACGGCTGTAAGTGTGCTTGCCGGAAGGAAGATTTTTTTATTTCGAAAATCTAACAGGAGGTCAATCAGAATGCCCAGCAATTCCATTCTCGTTCAGAAGCAACAACTTGTTGCTGATCTGGCAGAACAAATTAAAAATTCCGAGGCAGGCGTTGTTGTTAACTACCAAGGTATTACGGTAGATAAGGACACCGCAATGCGTAAGGCTCTGCGTGAGGCCGGTGTTAAGTACGTTGTTATGAAGAACACCATGACCGGCAGAGCATGCGATATGGTAGGCTACGGCGATATGAAGCAATACCTTACCGGTATGACCGCTATCGCTATCAGCGAAAAAGATCCCGTTATCGCAGCTAAGATCCTGAAGGAATATGCTGATAAGATCGAGTCCTTTAACATTCTTGCAGGTTACGTTGACGGCGCAGTTGTTGATGCAGCTACCGTAAACGAGTTGGCAAACATCCCCAACAAGGAAACTCTTATTGCAAAGTTCCTCGGCTCTATCCAGTCTCCTCTGTACAAGTTCGCTTATGCTATCAAGGCTATTTGCGACAAGGACGGCGAGACCACCGAAGAGGCTCCCGCAGAAGCATAATTTTTGCGTCTCTTCCCCATTCCGGACTCCGATCCCCGGCTTGATGTGATCGGAAAATACACAAAATAAAAAATACTCAAATTTTGGAGGTAAATAACAATGGCATCCGAAAAGATTACTAACATTCTTGAAGAAATTAAGTCCCTTACCATTCTTGAACTCAACGACCTCGTTAAGGCAGTTGAAGAAGAGTTCGGCGTATCCGCAGCAGCTCCCGTAGGCGTAGTTGCAGCAGCAGGCGCAGCAGCTCCCGCAGCAGAAGAAAAGACCGAGTTCGACGTTATCCTTGCAAGCTTCGGCGCTAAGAAGCTCGACGTTATCAAGGTTGTTCGTGAGCTCACCGGTCTCGGCCTGAAGGACGCTAAGGACCTCGTTGAGGCTGCTCCTAAGGCTATCAAGGAAGGCGTTTCCAAGGATGAGGCTGAGCAAGTTAAGGCTGCTCTCACCGAGGCAGGCGCAACCGTTGAAATTAAGTAATTTAAACTCTACTTCAATTTCACATTTGTCTAAAGATAACCGAAAAAAAGGCTACTGTGATTTTTGCACAGTAGCCTTTTTTCGCTTCTAAAAAGCATTTTTAGGGTCAAAAGCGGCAATATTTAATAAAAAGAATAATTCTTATTCTATAATTTCATACTGAAACAGCTCACAATGCAGTCTTGTGCCCTCGTCCACGCCCGAGGGCAGGAGTGCCAATGCAATAAAAAGCGGCGGAGTCGCAGGGGCGGCATCATCGCGCAGATAGGCATATTCGCCCTCAATTTTAATAACTGTGTAGTCCTTGGGTTCCATTCTTTTTCTCCCTTCCCTTCTTCTCTTTTTTGTTGCCTCTATTTTAGCATATTTCCGCCACTTTTGCAAGTATTTGCACCCGTTTTTGAAGGGAAAACAAAAAAATGTCAGAAAAATGAAAAAATTTCAAACTTTTTTCAAAAAACCCCTTTTCTTTTCAATTTTTTTATTGTATAATATAGTTAGATAATTATGTCGTGTTGCAAAATGCGGCATTTCACAAATAATTCCCGCCCTGCACGCGATTTGGGGCGGCGGAAGAAAGGATTCATGGTACCATCTATGAAACAAAAGTACAGCATTACAGTTGCAGACATGGAGCTCAACATCATCAGTGACGCTTCCCCCGATGAGGTAGAAAATATCGTTGGCATGCTTGATCGCCGCATGCGTGATATCAACCTCAAGAGCCCTCGTTGCACCAAAAACGAGGCAGCTATCCTTTGCGCTCTCGCATATTGCTCTGAAAGAATGGCAATGCAAGAGGCCTTCAAAAAGGTAGAAAAGGATGCTTTCCGCTTCTCCGCAGAGAACGAAAAGCTCAAAAAGACCATTGAAAGCTTGCAGGAGGAAGTAGACAATCTGCGCAAGGATGCCAGCGTAATGCGTTCTATCCTTGACCACGCCGCAGCTGCTAACGCTCCCGTAAAGGAAGAAAAGCCCAAGTACGTTCCCAAGCCGTTTAACAAAAAGGCAGAGGAAGAGCAAGCGCAGATCTCTGTATTTGAAGAGACCGCAACCGCAGAGGAAGCAATTGCAGAGGTTGCTCCCGTTGAGGAGGCTCCCGTTGTTGTTGAAGAGACCACCTCTCAAAAGAGCACTCCCAAGAATCGCGTTGGCGCGATGTTTGATTTTTTGACCTTTAGTGATGTCTGATAAGCGCATCCAACCCTTGCCCGAGCTGCTATGCCCTGCGGGTTCTCCCGCAGCTCTTGACGCAGCGATTGAAGGCGGTGCCGATGCCGTTTACCTCGGTGGTACCACGTTTAATGCAAGAATGAATGCCCACAATTTCGGCGGAGACGCATTGCGCTCCGCCGTTTTGCGCGCGCACGCCTATGGTGTAAAGGTTTATCTCACGCTCAACACCCTTGTGGGAGATCGCGAGATCCCTGCGGCTCTTGCCGCCGCCGAGGAAGCGGCAAACGCAGGCGTAGATGCCCTCATTGTTGCCGACCTTGGCGTAGCAGCGGCACTCAAACGCAGCTTTCCCACATTGGAGCTTCACGCAAGCACGCAGGCATCCTCGCACAATGCAGAGTCGGCAAAAAAACTGAAAGAGATTGGCTTTAGCCGCATCGTCATTGCGCGCGAAACGCCCGCGAGTGATCTTTTTGAAGCAGTGAAAAATTCCCCGCTTGAGGTGGAAATGTTCATTCACGGCGCACTTTGTGTCAGCCATTCGGGGCAATGCCTCTTCTCCTCTCTCGTGGGTGGAAGAAGCGGAAACCGCGGTGAATGTGCACAGCCTTGCCGTCTTCCCTTCGCTTGCAAAAAAGGCGGATGCCCCTATCCCCTCTCTCTCAAGGACCTCTCGCTTGCCGAGCACGTGCCTGCACTGATCGAGAGCGGCGTTGCATCCTTGAAAATTGAGGGCAGAATGAAAGCCCCCGAGTACGTGCGCGACACCGCGCGCATTTGGCGCAGGCTGCTTGATGAGCGCCGTGCCGCTACCCCCGACGAAATGCGTGAGCTTGCCTCCATCTTCTCGCGTGGCGGATTTACGGATGGTTATTACAAAGAAAAAATTGATAGCAAAATGCTTGGTGTGCGCTCCGAGGACGACAAATCCGCCTCTCGCACGCTGACGCCTTTTGTTGGCATTACACGCAAAATTCCGCTCGACTTTGCGG
Organism: Eubacteriales bacterium; assembly: GCA_045127455.1. Lineage (GTDB taxonomy): Bacteria > Bacillota > Clostridia > Oscillospirales > CAG-272 > UMGS1865. The sequence goes on along the minus strand of JBGVQK010000026.1, from coordinate 57,054 downwards.
TACGTATGAAAGAAAACGAGCCGATTAGACTTACCGTGAGCGATAAAAACCGCCAAATCACGGTAGAGGGCGACGTTGTGCAAGCGGCACTCACCGCACCCCTTTGTGCCGAGCATTTGGAGCGCAATCTCTCAAAGCTCGGTGGAACGCCTTATTCGATTGGCTCTTTTACCGTCGAAATGGACGACAGACTGATGCTCCCCGTATCGCGACTCAACGATTTGCGCCGCCGCGCAATTGCCGAATGGGAGAGCAATTTAGCCCCAAAAAAGATTGAAAAAATGCCATACGTTCCGCAAAAATCGCACAACGTATGCAAAAAAGAGAAAACCGCGCGCTTCTACACCCCCGAGCAGATCACACCCTTGGCAAGAGAATTCTTCGACCGCATCTATCTGCCGCTTGGCAAAGAGACACCCACGTGTGACGGTGTTGTTTTGCCGCCTGTCATTTTTGAAGGTGATCTTGCAAGAGTTGGCGAAATGCTTTCCGCCGCAGCCGCCAAAGGTGTGCGTTATGCACTCGTTGGCAACCTCGGTCATATTGAGCTTGTTAAGCAAGCAGGGCTTATTCCCGTGGGCGATTTTCGCTTCAACGTCACCAACTGCGAATCGGTTTGTGCTCTGGAAGAGATGGGAATTAACTCCCTCATCCTCTCGCCCGAGCTCACGTTGCCGCAGGCGCGTGACATCAAGGGTAATACCTCGCTCATCGTTTACGGACGAATTCCCTTAATGACAGTTGAAAAGTGCGTCATTCGCGAGATTGCCGATTGCGATACGTGTAACAAAAACGTCGCAATTCTGACCGACCGTCGCGGTGTGCGCTTCCCCGTTTTGCGCGAGTGGGAGCACCGCAACGTCATCTATAACAGTCTCCCCACGTCGATGTCGGATAGACAAGACCAGCTTACAAAAGCGAATATTACTTCTCACCATTTCCTCTTCAGCACCGAAACGCCCGACGAGGTGGATGAGGTCATTCGTCTTTGGAAAAAGGGAGAAGCGTTGCCCTATCCCGTAAGGAGAATATAAAATGACCTTTGAAGAAAGAAAAGCGCTCGCGCGCTCATATCTTGGCAAAACGGTGCATATCGAAATTGACCGCCCCATCGGCTACGTGCATCACAAGGGAGAATACGACCTCGTCTATCCCATCAATTACGGCTATATTCCGGGCGTGCTCGGTGGAGACGGTGAAGAGATGGACGTTTATCTTTTGGGCGTGGATGCTCCCGTAAAAGAATTTGACGCACACATCATTGCCATTGTGCACCGCGAGGACGATGTGGAGGACAAGCTCGTCGGCGCGCCCGAAGGAATGACCTTTACGGCGGAGGAAATCGCGGCAATGGTGCATTTTCAAGAACAATATTACAATTCTTACGTCGAAACGCTTCCATAAGTTTTTTCTACTTTTTTTCAAAAAGTCTTGCCTTTTTGAAAAAAGGGTGTATAATATCTATTGAGTAAAAATTCAAACAGAGAAAGAAGGATATCAAAAATGTCTGAATGTACACATGATTGCTCTACTTGCTCCAGCAATTGCGCTTCAAGAGAAAAGCCGCAGAGCCTGCAGATCCCTGCAAATGCGCTGAGCGACGTAAAGCACGTTATAGGAGTTGTTAGCGGCAAGGGCGGCGTTGGTAAATCGCTCGTCACCTCTATGCTTGCCGTTCTTTTGCAAAGAGAGGGATACAAGGTTGGCATTCTCGATGCCGACATTACCGGCCCCTCTATCCCCAAGGCGTTCGGCCTTCACAACGTTGAGGTCTTTGGCGACGAAAACGGAATGATCCCCCCTCGCACCAAAACGGGAATTGATATGATCTCTGTCAACCTGCTGCTCGGCAACGACGAGACCAAGCCCGTTATTTGGCGTGGCGCGATGATCGCGGGAACGGTTCAACAATTTTGGACCGAGACCATTTGGGACGTTGACGTTCTCCTCGTCGACTGCCCTCCCGGTACGGGCGACGTACCGCTGACGGTGTTCCAATCTCTGCCGCTTGACGGTGTTGTGATCGTTTCCAGCCCTCAGGATCTCGTTTCGATGATCGTCAGCAAGGCTGCCAACATGGCAAAAATGATGAACGTACCCGTTCTCGGACTTGTTGAGAATATGAGCTACGTCAAGTGCCCCGACTGCGGCAAGGAGATCAAGGTGTTTGGCGACAGCCACATCGAAGAGGTTGCCGAAAAATTCGGTTACGATCTGCTCGCTCGCATTCCCATGGATCCCAAGCTCTCCGCCCTCGTTGACCGCGGAATGATCGAGCTGATGGAAAACGATTATATGGATAAGGCAGCGCAGGCTGTGATTGAAAAGCTCAATTTGACGCAAGCGTGAGTTTTGTTTTAAGAGATTGCGGGGGGAACTTTTTTCGCGAGAAAAACGTTCCCCCCGCACCCCCTTCAAAAAAGCGCTCACAAAATAATGACCCCGATAGATTTTGAAAATCTGTCGGGGTTCGTTTATTCTGATGGACAAATTGTCATTTATATGCCTATGGGGTTGAACTATTCACATTTTTGTGGTATAATGTATCTACAAGCCTCGGCTTGAATATTTTTATTGGAGTGTGCTGTTTGAAAAACACCAACCTTTTGGAGATTGTACTGTAAACGAGAGGTTTGCAAATACACTCTCAGCATTCCTCTCGTGCCTGAGCGTCAACAGATATGAAAGGATTAAAAATGAAAAATTTGACGATGCGTTTAGAAACAGAAAAAGATTACAGAGCAGTAGAAGAACTTACACGCGAGGCATTTTGGAACGTCTATAAGCCGGGCGCAGACGAGCATTATTTCGTCCATACGATGCGCTCGCATCCCGACTTCATCCCCGAGCTTGCATTCGTGCTTGAACTTGACGGCAAGATCGTCGGCAATATCATGTACACCAAGGCTTGGCTTGAAGACGAGAACGGTGAACGCAAGGAAATTCTTTCCTTCGGGCCGCTTTGCGTCGCTCCCGAATATCAGAGGCAGAAGCTCGGCAAGATCTTGATCGAGCATTCCTTTGATGTTGCACGAAAGATGGGCTATGATGTAAACATCAACTTCGGCAATCCGGGCAACTACGTCAGCCGTGGTTTCGTAAATTGCAAAAAGAAGAACGTCAGCTTCATCGTGGACGGAAACTTCCCGACGGCGCTTCTCGTTTGCGAGCTTGTACCGAACGCACTTGACGGCAGAAAGTGGATGTACATCCCCTCAACCGCCGCCGATTGCTGTGAGGACATCGCCGCAGTTGAAGCCTTTGACGCCGCTTTTCCACCAAAAGAAAAGAAGTGGATGCCGAGCCAAGAGGAATTCTATATCTATAGTCATTCTTCGGTAATCAGATAAACGTAAAAACGCCGCTGAGGTTTCGTAAGATTCCTCAGCGGTTGTTTTGCCTTCGTTTTCTCTTATCCATTTTTTTGAGGGCCGACGAAAATGAATCGTCAGCCCTCACTTTTTATCATCATCCCGACAAATTGGAATTTGACACATTAGTCGCTATTGTTTTCATGTATATAATACGGCTCGTTAAATGCTCCGCTATATATGGATAACTGAATTGTATCATTTATCTCATAGTCATAATATGTTTTTTCAGAAACTCCAATCGTAAAAGTAGTGTCGTCTTTTTTGACTTCAAGCTCATAAGTTGTTGCTTGCCTTGAACCTGCTCTAATATCTTTGTCTATAATGATATATTCCTCATATGTAGGAGTAGACGTGTCCAAATAAATATTCATAGATGAGAGTGTCATCCATACTAATACAAAGCTGATCAGCAACGCCGAAAAAGGTAAGGCAATATGTGTCTCCCAAACTCCATATCTTTTATAATATCTGATAACATAAATTAAGCACGGAATAAATACTATAATTGATACGATAATTGCCACCCACATAAAAGGTGAAGTAAATTCATTGTGCAAGTATTTTACCCTTAACACGACAAACGAAGTTGTTAAATATGAAAAGACACCGAATAACAAAATGCTTTTATAAGCAATACCTTGTCTTTTATATAAATATATAGCAACACAAACATTAACGATGGCGTAGATAAAAAAGAAAAGCAGTTCTATTCTTCCAAAATCGAAAACGCCTGATAATAAAAATAACAAGCCATATACCCAAACTGTGATTTTTCCTAACAACGGCATACTGATTTTACGGGATAAAGTTACATACAGTATTATTCCTGCTAAAACCAAAAAATTAACTATTAATCCATATATAGAATTTCGAAAGTCACTAAAATCGGGATGTATTGAGTAAATAAATGTTCCAAATCCAATAATAAAAATAACCAAACAGTTGATTATAAAATATATATTTTCTTTTTTCGTCGTATTTATTGCCATCTTTGTTAACACCCTCCTCGTCAAATTCTTATTTACCGTTCTATTTTACCGCAAGTTTTATATTTGTATTACAAAGGCTTCGGGCAAACTCCGTATCCGCCTTACGATATAGTTTCATTATAGCACAAATCGGCAGAGAAAACAATAACTCTGTCGATTTTTTGTGTCCTTTCCTTCTTTTTCAAAGCAACAGAGAAAATTTTACGGGTCGTTTTTTCGTCAATTCCCTACTTTTTTGTATAAAAGAATTGACATTCCACGCTTTTTGTGTTATACTTGCTACGTATGCAAATTTATCGAATCAATCGAAAGGATATACCCCTATGAAATGGACATCCCTTAACGAACTGCGTGAAAAGTACTTGGCATTCTTTGAGTCCAAAGGACATCTGCGCCTTCCCTCTTTCCCGCTCGTTCCTATCAATGACAAATCTCTGTTGCTCATCAACTCGGGCATGGCACCCATGAAGAAATTCTTTACGGGTGAGGAAGAACCTCCGCGCCATCGCGTAACCACTTGCCAAAAGTGCATCCGCACCCCCGACCTTGAGAGAGTTGGACATACCGCTCGCCACGGCACGTTCTTTGAAATGCTTGGCAACTTCTCCTTTGGAGATTACTTTAAGGAAGAAGCAATTCCGTGGGCTTGGGAATTTTTGACCGAAACGCTTGAAATTCCCACCGACCTTCTCTGGCCCTCTATTTACGAAGAGGACGAGCAGGCTTACGAAATTTGGGTCAACAAGGTTGGCGTAAATCCCGAGCATATCGTGCGCCTTGGTAAGGCTGATAACTTCTGGGAGCACGGCACAGGTCCTTGCGGCCCCTGCTCCGAGATTTATTTCGACCGCGGCATCAAATATGGCTGTGGGTCTCCCGACTGCAAGCCCGGTTGCGACTGCGACCGCTTTATGGAAATTTGGAACAATGTGTTCTCACAGTTCAACAACATGGGCGACGGCACTTATACTGAGCTCGCACAAAAGAACATCGACACCGGTATGGGTCTTGAGCGTCTCGCTTGCGTTATGCAGGGCGTAAACAATATGTTCGAGGTTGACACCATTCGCAAGGTGCTTGACAACGTTTGCGCAATTGCAGGTAAGGAATACGGCGTTGACAAGAACACCGATATTTCCATTCGTGTTATCACCGACCACATCCGCTCCGCAACCTTTATGATCTCCGACGGCGTTATCCCCTCCAACGAGGGTCGTGGATACGTATTGCGCCGCATTTTGCGCCGCGCTTGCCGCCACGGTAAGCTCCTTGGCATCAACCGCTCCTTCCTGCCCGAGCTTGGCGTGATCGCCATTGGCGAATCCGAGGGTGCTTACCCCGAGCTGGCTGAAAAGAAGGACTATATCCTCAAGGTTATCGCAATTGAAGAAGAACGCTTTGATGCAACCATTGATGCAGGTCTCTCCATCCTGAACAAGCTTGTTGAAGATGCAAAGAGTAACAACCTCACCACCCTTTCGGGCGAGGACGTATTCAAGCTTTACGATACCTACGGCTTCCCCATCGACCTCACGCGCGAGATCGCAGAGGAAGCAGGTCTTGCCATTGACGAGGCTCGCTTCACCGCTCTGATGCAAGAGCAAAAGGTTCGCGCACGTGAGGCACGCGCTAACATCAGCGGTTGGTCCGATGCTTCCAAGAACCTCTTGGCTGACATCCCCGCAACCAACTTTGTTGGCTACGATTCTATGAATGCAAGCGCTAAGGTTCTTGCCATTCTTGCTGACGATATGTCTGTAAACGAAGTATCCGAGGGTGACTGCACCGTTATTCTTGACACCACCCCCTTCTACGGTGAGGGCGGTGGTCAGATCGGTGACACCGGCACGCTCGTTTGCGGTGAGGCAGTTATCACCGTTACCGACACCAAAAAGACCGACGGCATTTATATTCACCTTGGCACCGTTGCAAACGGTGTATTGAAGGTAGGCGACGTGGTTGATGCAAGAGTTGACGCTCACCGTCGCGAGGCAATTATGAGAAATCACTCGGCTTGCCATCTGCTCCAGAGCGCACTCCGTCGTGTTCTCGGCAATCACGTTGAGCAATCGGGTTCTTACGTATCTGATACCGTTTGCCGCTTTGACTTCACCCACTTCTCTGCTATGACCGCTGAGGAAATTGCAGAAGTAGAAAATATTGTAAACTTTGAGATCCTTGCAGGTCAGGTCGGTTCTATGACCGAAATGCCCATTGACGAAGCTAAAAAGCTTGGTGCTATGGCTCTGTTTGGCGAAAAGTACGGCAAGATCGTTCGCGTTGTTCGCATGGGCGAAAGCTCTGTTGAATTCTGCGGCGGTACGCACGTAGACAATACCGCAAAGATCGGACTCTTCAAGATCCTTTCCGAGTCCTCTGTTGCCGCAGGCGTACGTCGTATTGAAGCTACCACGGGCGAGGGCGTCCTCCGCCTCTTGGCAGAAAAGAACGCTCTGATTGCCGACACCGCAAAGGAAATGAAGGTGCAAAAGCCCGCAGACCTTGCAAAGCGCGCCGCACAAATGCAAAGCGAAATTTCGGCAATGAAGAAGGAGATCGAATCTCTCAACTCCAAAATTGCCGCTTCTAAGCTCGATAGCATTATGGCTGAGGCTGTTAGCGTTGGCTCTGTTCGCCTCGTTGCTGCCGATATGGGCAATATGCAGGTTGACGCTGCACGCTCGCTTGCTGATGAAATTAAGGCTCGTTACGACGACGTAGTTGCCGTTCTTGCAATCGCTCCCGAGGGCAAGCTCAACTTCCTCGCAATTGCAGGCAAGAATGCCGTTGCCGCAGGCTCGCACGCAGGTAAATTGGTTGGTGCCGTTGCTGCCGTTACCGGCGGTAAGGGTGGTGGACGCCCCGACAACGCTATGGCTGGCGGACGCGACACCGAAAAGATCGCAGAGGCACTTGCATCTGCAAACGCTACCCTTGCAGGTATGCTCAAATAATAGAAATTCACATCCAAGGAGAATTTGCTATGCGACATCGCGTAAAACGTGTGTTGTGCCTTTTGACTCTCTTGTGCATTCTTTTGGCGCTCACAACCGCTTTTACTCTTTCTACCACAGCATCCCCTTCCTCTATCGCTCCTATGATTACCATAGGAAACAAATTTATCATCGTGCAAACCGCATCCGGCGAAATTTGGGGCTGGGGCGATAACGCAAGCGGCGTTTTGGGAACGGCATCCTCAAAGGAGACAGGAACCAATATCACCGCCCCTACCCAGATCCCGCTTTCCCAAAACGTTACTGCCGTATCTGTTAGCGCAGGCTTCGACCACGTTTTGATGCTTGGCTCCGACGGCAACGTTTACGCTTGGGGAAACAACGAGGCAGGTCAGCTTGGAACCGCTGCAGGTGACACGCTTTCCACCCCAACTCTTGTTGCGGGCTTGCAAGGCAAAAGCATTGTTGCCGTTGCGGCAGGTCACCGCTTCTCGCTTGCTTTGAGCGAGGGCGGAAAGGTGTACTCCTTTGGGCTCAACGATAAGCTCCAGCTTGGATATGAGCCAACCGCCAAAGCCTCTGCCACTCCTACACTCATCGAAGCCCTGAGCGGTGTTTTTGTAAAGCAAATTCACGCAGGCTACGATTCGGTAACGGCAATTGATGTTGACGGAAAGGTTTATTTGTGGGGCAGCGGAAGCAACAGCGTATTGGGACTTGAAGATCCACCCGAAAACCATTTGCCCACCGCTCTGCCCGAAGCCAAAGGAGCACTCCCCATTGTTTGTGCCGATTTGAGTGCAAATCATTCGGCATATTTGCAAAACGACGGCACTGTTGGTTTTATGGGGCTGAACAAATTTGGTCAGTACGGAAACGGCGAGACGAGCGACAAAGCTGCCGTAAAATTTAAGGTGACCGATACCGCCGCTCTTGGCGTATCCGCCATTGCCACCTCGGATGCGCAAACCGTTTTGCTCACAGTCGATGGAAAGGTCTACACCGCAGGTGCGGGAATGCCCAACAATGGCGACGGTTCTGCTACCGCCACGTTTGTTCCTCTCTTTGAAGAAGAAAAAGCCCCCGTTGCAACCGCCATTGCCGCAAGCTACCAAAACGGTGCGATCATTGCGCAGGATGGCTCTATTTGGACCTGGGGTGACAACTCCTGCGGTCAGCTTGGCAACGGAAAGGTCAGCGAAGGGCAATCAACACCCGTTAAGGTTTTGGTTGACACGGACTCCGACCTTGATATGGGACAAGCACCTACCGTAATGGGCGTACCTATGAAGTTTACCACCTCTGTTCCCGCTCCTACTTATTCCGTTGTTATTCCTTCCACCATTGACGTAGGAGAGCTGCGTCAAACCAACGAGACCGACCCCAACCGCCATAGCTTGACCAAGTTTACGGTAGAGGTCAACAACGTTTCCAATTTGTTTGGCGAAAAGGAAATTCAGGTTTCTGTAAAGTCAGGTGACCAGAGCGGCATCTTTTGCCTCAAGGATAACAACGGCATCATTCTTCCCTTTGAGCTCTTTGCCGACGAGGGCGCGCAAGCCCCTATCGCAAGCGGCGATACCTTTGCGATCTTTACCCAAAACGGCAGCGTGGACGCATGGATCCGCATCGACCAAAGCAAAATTTCACAATCCGGCATTTACAACGGTGTGTTGATCTTTTCCTATTCCGTTGCGGATGTTGAACAGTAAGGAGGGGTCAAAAATGAAAGCTACCATTAAGATTTTTTCGCTCCTTCTCATCCTCTTGCTCCTTGGCGCTATGACGGTAACGATCTGTGCCGAAGAAGCAAACGTTACGGCAACCGTAATTGCAACAAACGGCCCTACCTACTCGGTGGTCGTGCCTACCGAAATTTCGGCAGCCGATCTTTTACGTACACCCGAAACCTCTTATTATCAAAAGGATTTTACCATCAGCGTTCCCGAGGTTTTGTTTTTGGAGGGAAAGCAGATAGACGTTCGCGTTTACGGTGACGACGGTGTGTTTGCCCTTAAGAATGCCGACGGCAGCTCCTGGCTCCCCTACGAGGTGTTCTCCAAGGCAGATGCGCAAAAGGCTTTGCAAAGCGGCGACGTGTTTGCCACCTTTACCGAGGTTGGAGAAGCCAACGGTTTTATTCGCATTGACCAAAAGAACATTACGCAAGCCGACACCTACACCGGTACGCTTCGTTTCTCCTTTTCGGTGAGCGATATTATAGAATAAAAAAGAAAAGCATAAGCAATGAAAAATTGCTTATGCTTTTTTCATACGCTCTTTTGCGGCTTGCAAAAGGGCTTCTTTTTCGTTGGGCAAGCGTTCTTCGATAACGTCATCGAGGAGCGCGTGGAGAAGCTCACCGATTTGCTTTCCCTTGGGAACGCCAAGCGCCATTAGATCATCACCGCCAATGGCAAGTGTACGCAGAGAAAGGCAAGCATCCTCGGCGCGGATCTCTTCCATAACCGATGGAATGAGCGCAAGGTCGGGGGGCATCTCCCGAAAATCTGGCGCGTGCGCGAGGCGGTCACAACGCTTGATCTCCAAAAGGCGCAGGATATCCTCATCCGAAAGCTTTTGCAAAAGACGCTTGACACGCTTTTTCTCGGCTGAAAGCGGAATGTCGTGCCACTCGACCAAAAGCTCCATACGTCGTATTGTTTCATTATCAAAGCGCAGGCGTGAAAGCACTTCTTTGGTAATCTCTACACCAACAGGCGCGTGTCCCTTAAAGTGTCCGCCCTGCTCGTCCTCGGTGTAGCACAAAGGCTTGCCGATATCGTGCAAAAGAATGCCAAGGCGTGTAACAAGGTCCGCATCCTTGCAAAGAGAGAGCGCTTGCAAGGTGTGCTCAAAAACGTCGTAGCAATGGTACTTGGTGTTTTGCTCAAAGCCGACACAACGGGCAAGTTCGGGCAAAAAGACGGCGATCACATCGATATACTCGCGCAGAATGCGTACCGCTCCACGCCCGCAGATCAGCTTGCAAAGCTCCTCACGAATGCGCTCGGCAGCAATGCCCGAGAGCAGATTTTTACACGCATGAACGGCTTTTGCAGTGTCCTCTGCAATATCAAAGTCAAGAACAGATGCAAAACGAATGGCACGCAGAATGCGCAAGCCGTCCTCCTCAAATCGCGTTTTGGCGTCGCCTACGGCGCGAATGATTCTGTTTTGCAGATCCTCTCTGCCGCCGAACAGATCGACAAATCCTTTTTGGGGATGATATGCCATTGCGTTCACGGTAAAATCGCGGCGCGAGAGGTCGTCCTCGATGTTTTTAGAAAAAGTCACTTGCACGGGGTGACGGTTGTCAAGGTATTCCCCATCGTTGCGATAGGTGGTGATCTCAAGCTGCATACCGTCAACGATAACGGTCAGAGTTCCGTGGCGAATGCCGGTCTCAATCACGCGAAAACCCTTGAAGCAGACCTTCATCTCTTCGGGTGTGGCGTTGGTGGTAATATCCCAATCGTTTGGGGTGCGGCCAAGGAGACTGTCGCGCACGCAACCGCCAACGGTATAGCCTTCGTAGCCGCACGCTTCCAAAACGGACAGCGCACGCGCCACAGGCGTGGGTAAGGTGATATCAAGCTCCATATACGCGACCTCCTTTCACAAATTCAAATCTTTTCTTTTGGTGCGTTTTTAAAGATATATCGAGCATTTTTGCGAAGTGCAAAATAAAGCGCAATGCCAAGCACGTATGCCGAAATGACCTCACCGATGCCAACCGTAAGCATCAAAAACGGAATTCCGTCCGGTACGCCGTAGGCATACGACAGAACAAAGGGCACGATGAGTGTGTTCGCCACGACCGTGGGAAGCGGTGCCAAGAACCAAACGCGGCGCAAAAGGCGCGCACCGATAGCTCCGATCAGGGTTGCGAGCGTTCCAAACAGAACGTCCTGCCAAAGGCATCCCGTTGCAACGTTGGAAATCAAGCACCCAATGGTCAGCCCCGGAATTGCCGCGGGGGTGAAGATGGGCAAAATGCACATTGCTTCGGAAATGCGGCATTGAATAGCGGCGTTCCCCAGCGGACCGATAGCAACGGTAATGGCTACGTAGAGTGCGGCAATGGCACTCGCCTCGCTGATGTAAGCAAGGCTGTTTTTGGTTGTTGTGTTTTTCATTTTTGGAGTTCTCCTTAGTTTTGTTTTTCGTGAGGATGGTTTCGAACTCACGTTTATTTAGGAACGAAGCAAGCCGCGAACGGCTTTTTCGACTTCCTCATAGAGATAAAGCGAACCGAGGCAGATAAGAGGAATGCCCTCTTTTTTGCTCGATCCTATGGCGGCTTTGACACCCTCGGCAACGCTTGCATAGGACGTGGCAGGAATGCCGAAGGACGCAAGCTGTGCGGCATACTCGTCGGCCGTAAGAGCACGTGGATTGTTGGGCGTGACCGCAAATGCGCAAGCGGCAATGGGCTTCATAGTCTCAATCATTTCGCCCCTATCCTTATCCGCCATAACACCGCCAAGCAGATTGACCTTTTGATTGGGGAAATATGCTTTTACGCTTGCCACGGCAGCGCGCACGCCCTCTGGGTTGTGCCCACCGTCGTAAATGATGATGGGGTCGCGCGAAAGAAGCTCAAAGCGCGCAGGCCAACGCACCGCCAAAAGACCTTCGCGAACGGCACCTTCCGCAATCGAAAAGCCTTGCTCGCGCAACAAACAAATGGCACTCAGCACCAGCGTTGCGTTGTATGGCTGATATGCGCCAAGCAGGGGCAGATGCAAATTTGTATAGTGCAAGTAATCAAATACTGTTCCCTCAAGCGTGGCGGCTCTTTCTTTGTAGGAAGAGCGGTCAACGCAATAAAAGGGGGCGTTTTTTTCTTGCGCGACTGCGCAAACGGTATCAAACGCCACGCCCTTGCCGCCGCCAAAAAGAATAGGACGGCCGGGCTTGATGATGCCCGCTTTTTCGCGTGCGATCTCCTCTATGGTGTTACCCAGAAGCGCGGTGTGGTCAAAATCAATGCCCGTAATGATGGAGAGCGCGGTATTCTCGATGACGTTTGTCGAATCCAAGCGACCGCCAAGTCCAACCTCCAAAACCACAACGTCGCACGCACATTCTGCAAAATAAGCAAATGCAAGCGCGGTGATGAGCTCAAATTCGGTGGGCTTGTCCGCCATTTTTTCGGCAATGGGACGAATGCGATCGGTCAATGCCGCAAGCTTATCTTCGGGAATATTCTCGCCATCCATGCGAATACGCTCACAAAAGGTGCGAATGTAGGGGGAGGTGTAAAGTCCCGTACGGTACCCTGCCTTTTGCAAAACAGATGCAAGCATAGCAGAGGTTGAGCCCTTGCCGTTTGTGCCCGCCACGTGAATGAAGCGCAGCTTTTTTTGCGGGTCTCCAAGCGCTTTGCAAAGCGCGGTGATGCGCTCAAGGCCGGGCTTGCAAAACGCCCAGTTTACCGAGTGGATATATTCGAGTGCTTGTTCGTAATTCATATCAATATCCTCACAGCGACTCAAAACTGCGGCGCAGGGCTTGGTTTTTGAGTATCGTATACAAAAGTAGCCACTCAACAACGCCTACAACGGCATAGTTCAAAAGTCTCCACAAAAGCAAAATGTGGAACGGCATATCGTAGTATGCCGCAAGGCCAAAGGTCTTAACTATGACAGATGCCACAAGGTGTGTCAGGATGACGGTGATGCAGGTCTGCCACAAAAGGGGCAGCTTTTTGGTTAGGCGGAACAATACTCCTCCCAAAAGCCCGATGCAAGCCGCACCAAGGGTGACAAGCGGATTGATGGTATACGCCACCATCACACAGCCCAAAACGTCGGCAACAATGCCAACAAGGACTCCCGTTATGGGGCCAAACATCATACCTGCCAAAAGAATGGGCAAATTTTCAAAGCTGAAGCGCAACACGTTGCCCACGGGAAGTGCTAAATATTTGCCGCAGACGATACTAAGCGCAGCAAGAAAGGCAGAAACCGCCAAAAGGCGCAAATTGTTGCCAAGACGTTTTTTAGAAGCTTCGTTTTTCATAATCAATAAACCTCCTTCCACCTCGTTTCGTTGGCAAAAAGGAGGCATTCTTATGCCACCGCAGCCGATGAAGCGGGATGCAAAATACCGACCGCAAGGGATTCTTCCCTATTCGTCCCATCGACAACTCCCCGTTCGACAGGCACTACAGATCATTCTGCGCCGATATTCTTACTCTTCTTTTTTTCAATGATTATTTGTTGAACTCGTCAACAGTTTTCCAAGTGATTTGCGGACATTCGTCCTTAATAGTATAACCAAAATCGTTAGGCTTTGCCCAGCGAACGGCATTGGTGATGATGCGTTGCATATTGGGATCGTGATAAGCAGGACAAGTCTCGTGGCCCGGTTGCAGGTAGAACACCTTGCCCGCGCCGCGGTAGAAGGTTGCACCGGCACGCATCACGTGTCCATCCTCAAACCAACCGCAAAAGATGAGCTCGTCGGGTTGGGGAATGTAGAAGGGCTCGCTGTAAAGCTCCTCTTTGGGCAAAAGGAAGTGGTCGGGAATGCCTGCCGCGATCTCGTGCGCGGGAAGGAGAGTCCATACGATCTCCTTTTGCTCTCTGCCCCAAGAGAGGTTGCCGTTTGTGCCGAGAATAGCACGGAAGGGCTTGGACTTGTGCGCAGAGTGCAGGGCGATAAAGCCCATTTTGCCAAGATACACGCGCTCGCGGATCTTTTCGGCAAGCTCGTCGGGCACCAGATGGTGTGCCATATGACCCCACCAAATGAGAACGTCGGTGCTTTCCAAAATCTCGTCGGGCAGACCGTTATCGGGGTCGTCAAGTGCCGCCAAACGCACGTTCATATCTTCGTTGACGTCAAGAAAAGCCTTGATGGTTGCGTGAAGTCCATCGGGATAAACGGCTTTGCACGCAGGGTCGGTCTTTTCGTGACGAAATTCATTCCAAACGGTTACGTTAATTGTTTTCATAATTCTCTCTCCTTATTTGAGCTCTACGACGGTTACACCGCCATCACCCTCACCATAGGCGGCTATGCGGAAGCTTGCCACGCGGCGGTCGTGCTTGAGGTGCTGCCAAAGGGCGTTTTTGAGCGCACCCGTTCCCTTGCCGTGAATGAGGCGCACACGCCCAAAGTTGGCGATAACCGCCTCGTCAAGGTACTTATCAACGGCTTGCCAAGCCTCGTCGCCAAGCATACCGCGCAGGTCGATCTCATCGCGAAAATCGCGATTGATCTTTGAGTGAAACTCGGATGCGTTCTTTTTTTGCTTGCCGCTGATGATTTGCGGCTTTTCTTCAATGAGCTGCAGGTTGGAAAGCTTTGTTCTCGTTTTGAGAATGCCCGCCTGCACCAAAACAGAGCCGCTCTTATCGGGCGTTTCAAGCAGAACGCCCTCTTTATCAATGTTAACGATATAGACCTTATCACCGCACTTGAGGTCGCGCGGAAGAACGTATTTTTCGTCCTTCTTTTCTTCAACCGGGTCTATCTTCTCGCCTCCCTCGCGAATGGCGCGACGAACGGCACGGCGTGCCTCGTCAAGCTCCTCGGAGAGGCGCTTTTCGGTCTCTGCCTTTTTGGCTTTTTCAAGCTGGGCAAAGATAAAATCGCTCGAGGCTCTTGCACTATCCAGCATTTGCTGTGCCTCGCGGCGGTTACGCTCAATTTGGCGTTCCACTTCAAAAAAGCGGGTCTTGATCTCTTTTTCGGCATCACTCTTGATCTTTTCGTAGTCGCGCTTGAGCTGCATTGCCTCGTCTCGCGCGCGGTCGGCTTCAAGACGGGTGGCTTCGAGCTGCTCGATAACCTCTTCAAAGCGTTGGTGATCGCGATTGACGTTCTCTTTTGCAAGATTGATGATCTCCTCGGGCAGTCCCAGCTTGGAAGAAATGGCAAACGCATTGGATTTGCCGGGCGTGCCGATCATAAGACGGTAGGTCGGCTTGAGCGTGGCAACGTCAAACTCGCAGGATGCGTTTTGCACACCCTCGGTATCAAGCGCAAAGGTTTTGAGCTCGGTGTAGTGCGTAGTTGCCATGCAGAGAGCACCCACGCGACGAACCGACTCGATAATGGCAATGGCAAGTGCCGCGCCCTCAACGGGGTCGGTGCCCGCGCCAAGCTCATCAAAAAGGCAAAGGGATTTTTCGTCGACCTCTTCCATTACGCGCACGATGTTGACCATGTGCGAGGAAAAGGTGGAAAGAGATTGCTCGATGCTCTGCTCGTCGCCAATATCAACAAGCACGCGACTGAACACGCAAATCGAGGAATCGGGCTCGGCAGGAATGTGCAGTCCCGCTTGCGTCATTAGGGCAAACAGTCCTACGGTTTTCAGCGTCACGGTCTTACCGCCCGTATTGGGACCCGTGATGATGAGCGTATCGTATTCCCCACCGATTTT
This sequence comes from Eubacteriales bacterium, assembly GCA_045127455.1. Taxonomy (GTDB): domain Bacteria; phylum Bacillota; class Clostridia; order Oscillospirales; family CAG-272; genus UMGS1865. The sequence goes on along the minus strand of JBGVQK010000026.1, from coordinate 41,336 downwards.
GATGTTGGTGGGAACGACCTTTTTAGGGTCGATAAGGGGATGTCTTGCGCGGCGCAGCTCTACCGTTTGCTCACCCGAAATGCGAGGCTCTACCGCGCCCATACGCAAGGAAAGCTCGGCGCAGGTGAAGAGGAATGCAAGCTCGGTCAAATTGAGGTAATTGAGGCGCAAGGATTCGGATGCTGCGCTGATGTCGGACGAAAAGGAATACAGAATGCGCTCAATCTCGTGCTCCTCTTTGGAGTGGAGCATGCGCAATTCGTTATTGGCATCCACTACCGCCATAGGCTCCACAAAAATGGTGGCACCCGAAGAGGACGTATCGTGAATAAGTCCCTTAAGCTCATTCTTGCACTCTGCCTTTACGGGAATAACGTAGCGCCCGTTGCGCATAGTGACAATATTATCTTGGAGTATTTTGGAATAAGAGCCGCTGATGTAGTGCTGCAGCGTCTCTTTGATGCGATTGTTGGATTCGCGGATCTTGCGGCGGATCTCGGCAAGCTCGCGGCTGGCTTCATCCGCGATCATATCCTCGGAAATGATAGAGCGCGAGATGCTATCCTCAAGATGTCGGTTGGAAAGCAGGCGCCCGAATATTTCGTCAAGCGTTGTTTCAAAGGTGCGATTTGCCTTTGCGTACTCTCCTACCTGACGGGCAGAGCGCAAAAGCCTGCCTACGTCAAGAATTTCGCGCATCGAAAGCACCGCGCCCTTAACGGCACGCTCGCAAGCATCGGCAACGTCGATCACCGTGCCAAAGGGCGGCATGCCCTTGGTTTCAAGCAGTTTGCGCGCATCGGTGGTTCTGCGCTGACGGCGCAATACCTCGACGGCATCGCTCGACGGTGTCAATCTACGCGCCAAGGCTTGCGCGCCCGCAGTGGGAGCACAGTCGGCAAGCATTTCGCAGATCTTATCAAATTCAAGAGTTGTGAGTGTTTTTTGTGTAAAATTCATACCTTGGTTTCCTTGTGCGGCACAGGTGCTCGCATTGTATGATAAAAATTAAGTGAATCAAAGCCCCTCTCCAAGTGAGAGAGCACGTAGGTTTGCACGGCGCGTGCAAAATCATCTACGTCGGATGCCTCTTCAAGCCCGAACGCGAACAGTCGCTCAAGCGGAGCACACATCACATATCGCATTGCCGCAACCACGGCAGGGGTAAGCCCTGCAACCGTCTCGCTTTGGCGAATGTCGTCATAGGAAGTAGCGGTGAACTTTTTAACCTCTTTTCCCTTCTCTGAAAAACATTCGGAGCAAAGAAGCGAGCCGTTCATAATGTGCAGATAAAAGTGCTCGTCTTGGTCTCTGCCGCACACCGAGCAAGTGCCAAGATCGGGGGCATAGCCCGACATTGCCATTGCGCGGAGCTCAAATGCGCCCTTGATGATCTCTTGCGGATAAAGCTCCTTGGAAATGGCATAGAGCGAATTGAGCAAAAGGCGCAGCATTTCGGGGGCGGGCTCTCCCTCGTCGGTCAATTCGCAGGCAAGGTCGCACAGATATGCCGCGAGATTGAGGCGGTCAATATCCATACTGAGCGCATAAAAGTGCTGATAAGCCGAGCCGCCCTTGAGGATGTTAAAATCCCCTTTGCGGTAATATTCAAAGTTTGCGTAGGTGTAGAGCTGACTAATGGCGGTTTGCGGCCCCTTGAGAGAATGCCCACCCTTGGAGAGGATCATAATTCTCCCCGCCTCTGCCGTAAGCACCGACAGATAGCGGTCGTGGTCACCGTAGTCACGCACGCGCACAACAACCCCGTCGATACTTTCGTGTCGCATGAGAGTTCCCTTTCTGTTTTTTATTCCTCGGTATAACCGAAATTGAGGATGCCGCGTGCACTGTCACGCCAGTTTTCTTTAACCTTTACCCAAAGGTTGAGGTAGACCTGTGCATCCAAGAGCTTTTCCATATCCTCGCGAGCGTAGGAGCCGATACGCTTGAGCGTCTCGCCGTTTTTGCCAACGAGAATACCCTTGTGCGAGGCTTTTTCGCAAAAGATCTCGGCACGAATACGAACAATGCTGCCCTCGTCGCGGTATTCTTCAACCACAATTGCAACACCGTGCGGAATTTCTTTATCGAGTGTGCGCAAGATCTTCTCGCGAATGATCTCGGCAACCATTTGGCGCTGCGGTTGGTCGGTGATCATATCCTCATCGTAGAACCACTCGCCCTCGCGCAACAGCTTGGAGCATTCGTCAAGCACCTCGCTTACATATTTTCCTTTTTTTGCGGAGATCGGAACCACCGCCTCAAAATCGTGCGTTGCGGCATAGGCGGCAATGGTCTCTGCGATCTTTTCGCGGCGGTAGAGGTCTACCTTATTGAGCGCCAAAATGGCAGGCGTGCCCGACTTTTTGAGATATGCAATGATGCCTTCTTCCACGTCACCGGGAGCATAGCCCGCATCGGCAACAAGAATGACCATATCGCCCTCTTGCATCGTGCTGTTTGCAGTTTTGACCATAAAGTCGCCAAGACTGTTTTGCGGCTTAAAGATGCCGGGGGTATCAAGGAAAACGAATTGATCGTCTCCTCGCGTTTCAATGCCCGCAATGCGGTTGCGCGTGGTTTGCGGCTTGCTGGAAACAATTGCAATCTTTTCCCCCAGAATGCTGTTAAGCAAGGTGGATTTGCCCACGTTGGGGCGACCTACGATTGATATAAATCCGGTTCTTTTCATAAAATCAAAAATCCTTTTTTGTCGGTTAGTTTAGGGAGCCCGTAAGGAACTCCTCAAGATCCTTCACCTCATCGGAAAGCAGATCAAGCTCCTCTTTTGTATCCTGATTGATCAGCTTGAGGTGAAAGACGTAGTCAAGAGAAGCATCAAAGCTGATGGAAAGGACAAGATCGTCCTCGTGTGTAATGGGAATGCGATACATCGCGTATTTCATGCCCTGCATTTCAACCTCGGTGCGATAGCCTACAAAGTTTGAAAGATCGCGCTGGCGCAGATCATCGCCCCGCTCGGCAATGGCAACAAGATTGTCAACCGTCATTTCGGGGCGCTTTTCAAGGCGCTTATCCTCAATGGTATCTTGTATGTAGGTGAGAACAAAGGGAGAAAGGATAACAACGACGCAGATAAGAAACGTAATGAGCTTGACGTTGCGCGTAAAAAAGGTTTCGGTCTTTCCCGCAGTGTCGATCTGCTGACGTGCCATTTTTATACCTCCGTGTGAACAGAAAGTCCCATCCGATCCATGATCTCGCTTTGGCGGCGGCGCATATCTGCCTCATCCTCTTCGCCCGTTTCATGGTCGTAACCGAGCAGATGCAGCATAGAGTGCACCGTAAGGAACGCGACCTCGCGCTCAAAGCTGTGACCGTATTCGTTTGCCTGCTCGGCGGCTCTTTCCAAGGAGAGCACGATATCGCCAAGCATACCGAGCATTTCGTCAACGGGGGGTTCTTCGCTTTCACCCTCATAATCGAAGAGCGGGAAAGAAAGCACGTCGGTTGCTTTGTCGATGCTGCGGAATTTTTTGTTCAGATCGCGGATCTCGGCATTATCCACAAAGGTGACCGAAACCTCGCAGGGGTTGCCGTATTGCTCGTAATCGAGCGTGGCTTCGATTGCCTCGCGTACAAGCATTTTGAGGCGATAGGTCAGGGGGAGCTTGTCCTGGTGGTTGTCAAAATAAATGCGCAAATTCATTTTTCTGTTCATAGTAGACCTCACTTTGTGTTTTTGTCAGAGCGCTCGGCACGCAGCTTTTGCTGCACTACCGCACGGCGTTCCGCCTCGCGGCGAGCCTGCTCTCTATCGTATTTTTCGTAAGCCTGAATGATTTTTTGTACCAAGCGATGGCGAACAACGTCGCGCTCGCTGAAATAATGGATGCCGATGTCGTCAATGCCCTCAAGAATTTTGACCACGGTGGCAAGACCGCTCTTTTGCCCGCGCGGCAAGTCGGTTTGCGTCAAATCACCCGTAACAACGGCTTTGGAGTTGAAGCCTAAGCGCGTGAGAAACATTTTCATTTGCTCGGGGGTGGCGTTTTGCGCCTCGTCGAGAATGATAAAGGAATCGTCAAGCGTGCGGCCTCTCATATAGGCAAGAGGCGCAATTTCGATGGTTCCCTTTTCCTGCAAGCGCTGATAGGTCTCGGCGCCGAGCATTTCATAAAGTGCATCGTAGAGGGGGCGCAGATAGGGGTCGATCTTGCTTTGCAGGTCACCGGGCAAAAATCCGAGCTTTTCGCCTGCCTCGATTGCGGGGCGCGTGAGAATAATGCGCGTCACCTGCTTTTCGCGCAAGGCCTTGACCGCCATAGCAACGGCAAGAAAGGTCTTGCCCGTTCCCGCAGGGCCAACACCAAGCACGATGGTGTTTTTGCGAATGGAATCAATATATTGCTGCTGCCCAAGCGTTTTTGCCTTGATGGGCTTACCGCGCGTGGTAATACAGATGCAAGCATCTCCCAAGGCGGCAAGCTCTTTGGCTTGCCCACCTGCGATCATATCAATGGCGTATTGCAGGGATTGCTCGGTAATGACCTCGGTTTTGGCACAAAGATCGTGCAGATATGCCACGCAATCAGCGGCGGCATTCAGCATTTCCATATCCTCGCCCTCAATCACGATCGAGTCTCCCGACTCGGTCTCGCGATTGCGAAGCGTGACGCCAAACTGTTTTTCAATGCGGTGCGCGTTGCTATCGCAATTGCCAAAAATTTTGGCAGTGGCACCGATGTGTTCCATACGAATGATCTTTCGGTTCATAAAAATCCTTTCGGTTTTATTGCGTAATTTCAAACTCCTGCACAAGAGCAATGTTTTCAATGCAGGTCAGGGTGCAAATGAGGACAACGGAGTCCTCTCTCATCTCGGTAACGATCTCTTTTTGCAAAAGCTGCACCTCGCCCGAAAGGGCGGAAAGCTCTTGCGAGAGCTGCTCGTAGCCAATCTCCAGCGCCTCTTCTGCCGTTCTCTCTCTTTGCTCGAGATGATAGGGGTGCGCCTCGGTGCGAGAGAGGGATACGGGAAGGCGATTGTTGCCGAGCGGCTCTAAATAAGAATTATATTTTATTATATCACATAATATATCCGAATTTCCACTGTTTTTGAAAATTTTGTAGGAAAAATCGAAAAAATGGAGTTCGACCTCTATCAAATAGGGCTCATCGTACACTTTTTCCTCATAACAGAGCGGAATTTCGACCTCTATTGTACGTTCGGTGCGCGCCATTACGCGCCCTGCGGCTCGCGTGTAGCGAAAGCTCCCCGTTTGACTGTCATACAGACCGCTGACGAGAAGCTCCCCCGCACGCACCGCCTGCCCCGACGTGACCACTGCATTGCCGCGGTAAAGCTCGAGATATTCGATCTGCCCATCTCGCGCGGCGACCAGATTGGCAGGGCGCGCAAGAGAGGTATCTCCTTCCCCTTCGTTTTCCCCCGTAACGTGCTCGATGATCTGCACACGCGCCACAGTCCCCTCGGTGTTGATGGAGAGCCAGCCGATGCGCTCGGATGCCATCAGAACGCGGTTTTCGATCTCGCGCACCTGCAGGGTGGGCAAATAGCTCCCCACACCAAATCCGCATTTTTGAAGCTCCGCAATTACCTCGTCCTCGGTCAAGCTCTCGTTTCCGCTCACCTGCACGTCCCAAACGAAGAGCTCCGACAAAACGATAAGCGCCACCGCCAAGACCGCTCCCACAACAAGCCCTGCACGCTTGCCCAAGCGACCAAGCAAGGCAGGAATTCCGCGCGTGGCGAGCACCTCGGCTTCTATATCGCGCCTTTGACAGGCGGCAAGAAACCGACGTGCCGAGGAAGCGGTGCAAGAAAAGCAGACGCTTCCATCCTCTCGCCAAACAAAATTTGCATACTGCAAGCCCATTTGCATGCACAAATTCATTGCCGCCGTGCGGTGAGGAGCAGGAATGACAACCGTACAATGCCCACGCAAAAACAAGGATACGCTCACATCTCTCCCCCCTCTCGGCAAATGCGCTCGCGGCATTGCTCGCAGTTGGCACTACAATAAAGTGCCCCTTTTATTTGCCCCTCGACCGTAACGCCCGAGGGGGAGAAAACGGTGCAGCAAAGTTCCTTGCCCAAAATTGAGACCGCGCGCTCCCTCATAGAGAAGCAAATGCGCTCGCGGTCGTAAAACAAAATGCGCTTGCATCCGTAAAGCACCGCGCTGCTCTCGCCTCGCAAAAGAACGCTATCCGCACAAAAAATATCATTCTCGCGCCAAGAAAACTGCACCTTTTTGCCGTTTTTTGCGCTACGTGGTTCATTTTTCGCCATTTTTATGTTCCCCCTTTTCGCCTACGGAATAAATCAAAGCCCGCGCGCGTAACTTGTATCAAAACTCATTTTATGCAATCGGGAGGGGCAAAATGACAAGACAGTTAGCACACATAAAAAAGGCAGAGCGCCCTCGCCTCGGGCTCTTCTACCTTGCCTTTTTACTTGTTTTCAGTCTTGCTCTTCTGCTTCGGCGTGCAGACGTTGCGAGGGATTGTATGCGCCAAGGGCTCTCTACCTGCGCCCGCGCGGTCGTGCCTTCCCTTTTCCCCTTTATGGTGCTCTCCGAGCTGCTTGTGGCAAGCGGCGCGGGGGAATGGTTTTTCTCTCCCCTTTGCCGCCCCTTGGGCAAGCTGCTGGGACTTTCGCGTGCAGGGTGCTGCGCGGTCGTGCTGGGGCTCTTATGCGGATTTCCCGTAGGGGCGCGGTGCGCGATATTGGCATACGAAAAGGGAGCGATGGAAAAGACCGAATGTGAGCGCGTGATCGCTTGCTCCTCTATTCCCTCTTCGGCATTTCTCATAAGCACCGTTGGTGCAACGCTTTGGAACGACACAAGATTTGGCACGCTTTTATACGTCACATCGGTTTTGATGGCGCTTTTGTGCGGCTTTTTGCTATACGTCCTGCAAAAACGCAAAGAGAAAGGCTCTGCGCAAGCACCCCTTTCACCACCAACGAAGATGCACTTTGAGGCAGGCGCCTTTCCGTCGGCGATTCGAAATGCAACGGCCAACACCTTGCTGATCTGCGCATACGTGGTCTTCTTTTCTACCCTGACGGGAGCTGTCGAGCTTGTGCTCGGTCGCTTTGCGGCAAGTCAAGAGATGCACGCCATTCTCTCTTCCCTTTTGGAGCTTTCGGGCGGTGTGAATGCGTCCGCAGAGCTTGCAGACCGTCGGCTTGCCGCCGTTGTGACGGGTGCCGCGGTGGGATGGTCTGGCATCTCTATTCATTGCCAAATGCTCTCGCTTTGCGACGGTAAGGACCTTTCCTTGCGCCCCTATTTTGCATCAAAGCTATTGCAAACGGTTGGCTGTGCTCTTGTGGCAGCTTTGTTTTAAAGGAAAAGCGGCAACCGAAACGGTTGCCGCTTGCTTATATTTTAGCCGGTGAGCGTGTTCGTTACAGTCAGAATGCACGCTACGATCGCCATAATGATGCCGCCAATGTAGGGGTTCTTTGTGCGCTTGTAAATGGCATTGCTGATGAGAACGGATATAGGAAGGATCACAACGATCGGGAAAAGCCAAATACCCATAATGCCGGTGATGGGGTCAAGCACCATCTTGCCGGTAATAAAGAACTTGGCATACTGGATTGCGATCATCAAAGCGGGGCCAATGAAAACAAGGAACATCTGGCGCAAAACGGGTGTGCCGCGACGCTTGCCCTTCATAGCATAGCCATAGCAGTTTGCCGATACACTGGTTGCAATGTAGTAAACGAGCCAGAAAGGCAGGAAGCAAAGAACCTTGACAAGATGCTTTGCATCAAACGCTCTGATGGTTGCAAAGCACCAAAGTCTGTAATCGGTGAGGAAGAGGTAATCCGAAAGGAAAACGAGCAAGAATGCCGCGCATACGACCGTGAGTGCAAGAAGGATAGAACGACGCATTTTGGGCTTGCCGACCTTCACACCTCTTTCCCAAGGATCAATATAGGTGCGCTTTTTGATCTTGCGCATCGTGCCCATGGTGAACAGACCGCAGAGCAACGACCACGCACCAATGGCAAAGGAACCGCCTTGATTCCAAATACCGATGAACATAGAGCCGACAAAGCCGATGATGAAGCCGATAAAGTAGAAAAGAATGCTGCATATCACGCTCCAGAAGCCTCTGCGACGGGCAACCTTTTTGGCGCGTCCCTCGAGAGCGGGCCAAGGCTGAACGGGCTCGCTTGCCTTGAGAACGCCAAAGTAAGGCGTTTCGAGCAGAGCAAACGTCAGGGCTGCCAGGAACATAAAGAAGCCAACAACGCCAAGTGCATTAAAGGCTGCCTTGATCTGCCAGATCTGATCGTATCTATCACGGGAAACGGGCTCGCCAAACACGTGGTCAAAGAAGTTGACGCTAAATGCAACTACGTCAGTTGAAAAATGCGCCCACGGGTGTGTGATTGCGGGGTTGTAGATTGCACGAATGGCAACCTCACCGTCAATTTCGTCTGTATAGAATTCACCTGCAACGCGCTTATCAAGCCCTGCGGGATCAACGCCGAAGTGCAAGAAGGACTGCGCGGTTACCTGATTGATGTACTCTCTTGGGGGATTGCCGTCAACGCGGTGGAAAAATTCATCGTATTGGCAAGCAACGATTGCGGCATCGCGAGAGCCGAATTGGTTGTAGAAGTTGCCGTCCTCGTCATAGTACACCGCATCGTTGGAAACAAGCAAAGCAGCAGAGATCAGCCCTTCTTTGTCCTGCAATACGGCTTCTCTGCAAGCGAGAGCACCGTTGGAATGCCCTGTAACACCGATTTTGCTTGCATCAACAAAAGGCAGCTCGGCAACGTATTTTACGCCATCGTAAAGACCGTTGGCGTTGTTTTCGTCATTCCACCAGGTGTTGGATTCGATGACCTCGGAGTCGCCGTGGCCGTACATACTGATGGCAAGCACTACGTAGCCTCTGCGAGCGTATTCAACGTAGTTAAGATCCTGCATTTCGCGGTTGTTGTACCAGCCGTGGCTTACAACAATTGCGGGGGCTTTGTTTTCTTTGGTTGCGGTTTTGGGAACGAGCAAGAGTGCGTCCAATTCGTGTCCGCTTTCGGTAACAAAGGTCATATCGTGATATGTGACCTGCCCAAAGTTGGTTTGGAAAAGACTTGCGCCTATGGAACTGAGAAGACAAACTAAAATCGAAAAGATCAAGAAAAGTTTTGCTTTGCGTTTCATTGTTTTTCGTCCTTTCTAAAAATATATGCAAAATATACCTGCATATTTTTATTATACAGGCATTCGGCCGTTTTGTCAATAGAATTTATAACAAAAGCGGCTGCCCCAAAAGCTTGAAGCAGCCGCCTTGCCACATTATTTGGGCAACGGGCGCTTTTGCGCCCGTTGCTTTTTTTAATTGGAATTATTTTTTGGAGAACAGATTTTTGATTTTTTCAAAGACGCCCTTGAAGAAACCGCCAATCTTTCCACCAACCGTTTTGCAGGCGCTTCCAAGCTCTGCTACGGTATGCTTTTGAATTGCGAACCACCAAACTGCAAAGCCACCGGCTCCCGCAACTGCGGTAGAAGCAATAACGATGCCTGCAACGGCTCCGCCGGAAAGTCCCGTCTTGGGCTCTTCGGGATCATCGGGTTGATCGTCGGGGTTTTCGGGGTTCTCGGGCTCGGGGGTCGTTCCCTCAGGCTCGGGAGTGGTCTGTTCGGGCTCGGGAGTTGTCTGTTCGGGAATTGTGCTCATTTGATGCTGGCAAACGTCGCACTTTCCGTCCTCATTTGCGTCAACGTGATCTGCGAAATCGCCGGTCTCTTGTTGACATACGGAGCATTTTGCCTTTGCCGTACAGGTTGCTTCGCTATACTTGTGATCTGCAAGATCACCGGTCTCTTGTTGACATACGGAGCATTTCGCCTTTGCCGTGCAGGTTGCGTCGCTATACTTGTGATCTGCGAAATCGCCGGTCTCTTGTTGACATACAGAGCATTTTGCTTTTGCTGTGCAGGTTGCTTCGCTATACTTGTGATCTGCGAAGTCACCGGTTTCTTGCTGACATACAGAGCATTTTGCCTTTGCGATACAGGTTGCTTCACTGTAATCGTGTGCCTTCAATTCACCGGTCTCGTCACCGCATACAGAGCAAGTAGCTTTCTTTGTGCAAGTTGCTTCACTGTAATCGTGTGCCTTCAATTCACCGGTTTCATCTCCACATACGGAGCAGGTTGCCTTCTTAGTGCAAGTCGCCTCGCTGTAATCGTGCGCTTTCAATTCGCCGGTCTCGTCACCACATACGGAGCAAGTAGCTTTCTTGGTGCAGGTCGCTTCACTGTAGTCGTGTCCATTAGCCTTGCCGTAAGCCGTGTTACAGGTGGAGCAAACCGCTGCCTCGGTGCAGGTAGCGGTGCCGCCTGCGCAATCTTCACTTTCCTTGTGAGCATTGTTATGCGAGCAAACTCTTGTGTGCGTACCGTCACCGTTGGATGCCCAAGCGCCAAAGGCGTGTGTGCCGTTGGTGGGGATGGTCAGCTCACTCTCTGTTTTAACGTTCTTTTCCTCGTCAAAGAGAGTGGAGCAAACGGAGCACTCGTAGTGTGCCTTTTTACCTTCGACCGTGCAGTTGGGCTCGGTTGCGGCAATCAGATCGCCAAGTGTGTGTGCTGCTGCGATTCTGCCCTCGCCTGCCTTCCAAGCAACGAGGTTTGTAATTTCATTTGTGCATTCCTTTTCGGTGTAGATGTGACCGCAGGAGCATTGATAGTAATCCTTCCAACCGTCGGTTGTGCAGGTAGCTGCTTGACCGTTGACCTTTTCTCCATCTCCGTGAGTGTGCGGAGCGGTGCGGTCGTAGTTACAGGTGTTACAGAGCATATCGGTTACGTTATCGTAAACGTGTGCGCCCTCTTGATCCTTTTTGCCACATTCGCAAGCCTTCCAGTGGGTGCTGTCATTCTTGACCCAAGTGCCCCATACGTGCGTGGGTGCGGGAATGATTAGAGCTGCTTGCTCTACGGGATTTTTATTTGCATCAAAGTATTTGTCGCAAACTGCGCAATGGTAGTGCGCTTGCATACCTGCCAGCAATTCATCCTTGGTGTGCGTTGCGGGAACTGCCTCGATCTTATCGCCGTAGTTGTGTGCGGCAAAATCACCGGTTTCGGCACCGCATACCGAGCAGGTTGCTTTCTTTGCACAGGTTGCTTCGCTGTAATCGTGAGGCTTCAATTCGCCTGTTTCTGCGCCACATACGGAGCAGGTAGCCTTCTTTGTGCAGGTTGCTTCGCTATAATCGTGAGGCTTGAGGTCGCCCGTTTCGCCACCGCAAACCGAGCAGGTAGCTTTCTTTGTGCAGGTCGCTTCGCTGTAATCGTGAGGCTTCAGCTCGCCCGTTTCGTCGCCACAAACCGAGCAGGTCGCCTTCTTGGTACAGGTTGCTTCGCTATAATCGTGTCCGTTGGCCTCGCCATAAGCGGTGTTACAAGTGGAGCAAACTGCCGCTTCGGTGCAGGTAGCGGTGCCGCCTGCGCAAGCAACGGTCTCCTTGTGCTCGTTGTTGTGCGAGCAGATTCTTGTGTGCGTGCCATCGCCGTTGGATGCCCAAGCACCGTAAGCGTGTTTGCCGTTGGTTGCAATGGAAAGCTCCTCGGCGCTTCTTACGTTGCCGTCCATATCGAACAGAGTGCCGCAAACAGAGCACTTGCGGTGCTGCTGCATACCCTTTTCGGTACAGTTAGCCTCTACTGCCGCGATGGGGTCGCCCAGCGTATGTGCTGCCGCGATCTTGCCCTCGCCTGCCTTCCAGTCAACAAGGCTGGTAATTTCGTTTGTGCAATCCTTATCGGTATAAATGTGACCGCAGGAGCATTGATAGTAGTCTTTCCAACCGTCGGTGGTGCAGGTTGCTGCCTGACCGTTTACCTTTTCGCCATCACCATGGGTGTGCGGAGCGGTGCGATCGTAGCTACAAGTGTTACAGATCATATCGGCTTCATCGTCGTAAACGTGCTCGCCAAGCTGATCCTTCTTGCCGCATTCGCAAGTCTTCCAGTGGTTGTCGTTATCCTTGATCCATTCACCGTAGACGTGAGTGGGCGCGGGGATAATAAGATCTTCGTAATCAACGGGGTTTTTGCCCTCGTCGAAATACTTTGCGCAAAGGCCGCATTGGAAGTGTGCCTTAACACCCTGTGTAAGAGTATCCTTGGTGTGGGTGGTGGGAACCTCCTCGATCTTGACGCCATAGCTGTGTGCGCCAAGGTTGCCGTAAGCAGCTTCGCAAGTGGAACAAATTGCTTTTGCAACACAAGTTGCGGTACCGCCCTCGCAATCGTCGGTTTCGGTGTGCTCGTTGTTGCGCGAGCAAACTCTTGTGTGCGTGCCGTCGCCATTGGATGCCCAATCGCCAAAGCTGTGAGAATCGTTGATAGCAATGGTCAACGCTTGCTCGGTGGTAGCGTTGAAGCTTGTGTCAAAGAGTGCATGGCATACCGAGCACTCGTAATGCGCCTTCATACCCGTTTCGATACAGTTTGCATCCTTTTGAGGAATATAATCGCTATAGGTATGTGTGATATCGCGAGTATGTCCGCAATCGTTACATGCGGTGTCACAGGTGTTATCCCATGTGTGCTCTACCTTATCCTTGATGCTGCCCTCTTTGTCGGTGCAAGCGGGATCGGTGCATTCATGCCAATGGTGTGTAGCATTGGATTTATAGGTATCATCGTAGGTATGCGTGTGATAGATCGCACGAATTTCAACTGGCTCTTTGCCAATGTAGAAGTATGCACCATCGAGAGAGGTAGGCGAATACAGAGTAACGTTGCCGCTGACAACCTCCCAATGCGAGAAGCTCTTGCCTGCGGGGATCTCGCCCACTTTGAGCTTTACGTAGAAGCCGTTGACTTGTGCGTCAATCGGATTGCTGCTTGTATCAAATGCCGTGCCACCCTCAATTGTAATGGGAACGGGAATTTGGAACAGCGTGTATTGACGACCTGTTAAACCATAGGAACCACATTCCTCACCATTGAGAAGGATGGTGGTGTTATAGTTAAACGTGTATTTTTCGGATGCTGCAATGGTAAAGCGAATGGTATATCCCTCTCCGTATGCAAATGTGCTTTCGGGAGTCAGATCTTCGCTGTCAGAATTGCGATACCAATATGCAACCGTTGCCGTATACTTTTCGGGATCCTTGGAGGTGATCACGTAGGAAGGATTCTCTCCGTATGCGGGAGCGGGAATGGTGAATTCCATTTCTTCCAAAACGATCTTGTCGGCATAAACCGCCTTGACGGTAACAGCTTCACCTGTCATAACAAACGTGGTAGTCTTTGCAGTTTCATCTGTAAAGGTTACGCCGCCTGCGGTGCATTCCCAGCCTGCAAAATACTTGCCGTCGGGAGCCTCGCCTGCCGTAACGGTAACCGTTTCACCGCTGCCTGCCTCACTCAGGTCTGCTTCACCGTCCACTACGGTAATGGTATAAGGAATATTGCGGTAAACCGCTTGAATTCTAACGTTGCCTGCGGGCATTACAAAGGTGGTAGTGGATGCAGTTGCATCGACGAATACAACACTTTCGCCGCTGACAACGACCCAACCCTTGAACGCCTTGCCGTCCTCGGGAGCGTCTGCGGTGATGGTGACTACGATACCGCCGCCGACCTCGGTAACGGGGGCTTCGTCAACGGTTGCGCTGCCGTTTTCTACTTCGAGGTCAAAGGTTGAACCATCTGCCTCTACGGCAAACTCCAAATAGTATCCAACAGTGCAAAGTCCGCCATCCTTGTTTCCGCTGCTAAAGCGGACGGGTTTTTTGCCGTTGATAAGAGCTGTGATATTGTTGTAATCAATAAAGTAGGTATCGTTGGATGCGAACTCGACGTCAACGCGGTAGGTCTTGCCAACCTCAAAGCGTTCGCCCTCTGCCAATGCAACGTACATTCCCTTTTCTTCGTCCCAGTATAGCCAACCGCCAAACTCTACGTCGCAATTGACGTCGCCGTCCTTTTCTACAACGTCGCTGGGAAGCATACCTGCAACGGGTGTTGTAACGGTTACGGATATATTCTCTTGGAATTGTTTTGCCGTAATGGAGGATTCAAAGATGATGTATTCGCCATTTTCGCCACGCTCAAGGAAAATTCCGTCCGCACTGTTGCCGCTAAAGGTGTTATCGGCACGCAGATACTCGAAATCCAACGGCGGGAAGTAATAGCCGGGGGCGGGCTCGAGACGAATTTTTACGGTGTAGGTCTTGCCTGCCTCAAATACGTGATCTGTCTCCAAAAGAGTTTCGCCCTCATACCAAGCAAGCACCTCAGCAAAGTAGTTCTGCCATTTGTTAACACCTGCATCATAGGATGGGGTTCCGCCAACAACGGGGTGCGGTACGTAGGTGTCGAGGTAATAAACAGAGGTGAGTGCCGCATACTGTGCTTCCATAGTAACCATGCGGTCTCTGGCAGGCGGTTCGCAAATGGTAAAGGTAAAGCTTTCGGCTCTTTCGTCGGTATATTTGATCAAAGTAGAAGAGTACGACGGGAAATACCACCTTGTAAAGGTTTCACCTTCGGGATAAAGGCTCTTATCTGCAACCAACGTCAGGGTGGTACCGGGGAGGAACTCGGTCTCGTTGGTCTCTACGCCGTCAAGATAGAGCTTGCCGCCTGTGACCTCAATACCAACAGGGATCAGATCATACAGCTGCACGTAAGCACCGATTATTGCGGTTCCAACATGGTAACCGCCGGTGTTTCCCGTCTTGCCGTTTACGCTGATCTTGGCGTGATTGCCTACACAGTACCCATCCTTAGGAGTAATGATGAATCTGCACTCATAGAATGCATCTGCTACGTAAGTATCGGTGGGCAGCATTTGGACGCGCGTATCCCCGACGTTGTACCACGCTTCAACCTCTACCGTGTAAAGATCGCTTTCGGTGGTAACGGTGGTGATGGGCGTGCTACCAACCGTTATTTTGGGCATCGTCAACTCGATCGTGTTGATCGGAATGGCGTAGATCGCCTCACAAACGACAACCGAGGCACTACCTACCCAAATGTTTGTTGGGTTGTAATGGTTATAGGTAATGTCACCGTCCATGGTGATCTTCCACATCAAAAATTCTTTACCCTCGGGTGCTTCGTCTGCTTTGATGAAGAGGCTTCCGGGACTGTAAAATTCAACGATCTCTTCGGTGTATTCGCTTGAGGTATACGCCTTGCCGTTTATAACGGTAATGGAAACGGGAAGCTCAAAGCTCCATCTTTGCTTTTCATATCCCGTAATATCTCCGCCATAGCCGTAGGTCTCATCACCGTTTACGGTAACAACGGTACCTTCTGCAACGGCATAGCCTTCGGCGGCAATGATCTCGAACTGCATAGTGTAAGATCTGCCATACTCAAAGGGATCGGTGGGATTCAAGTGTGTGTAGGGGGACTTGTTAATGTAAAAATCAATCAGCTCCGCCGTGTATTTGGAGGGATCGGCAGAGGTGATCTCAATGGTTGCAAGATCGCCGGGCTTGGGAGTTGTTACAGTAAGAACAACTTCCTCGAGTACATCTACAATCACTGCTTCAACAGTTACGGGTTCATTTTTCAAATAGAAGTACGCGGAGTCCTTGTAGTTCGGCGAATAGATCGTTACGTCACCGGATTTTACGATCCATCCCAAAAAGACCTTTCCTTCGGGAACCTCGTCTGCCTTGAGATAAACGTATTGGCTCAAGCCCTCGGTGATCTCTACGGTACGGGCGCTATCTTCATACGCCTTACCGTTGATCACGGTGATCGAAACGGGAAATTCAAAGTAGTAGAACCACAACGGGAGACTTCTGCTCGTCTCTTCTCCGTTGACGTATACCTTTGTGTTTCCATCGATCTCATAACCGTTTGCAAGAACGAGTTGGAATTGCAGGCGATACGAGTGACCAAGCATATACGTATCCTCAGCGCCAAGCTCTGTATAAGGAGAATCGTTCAAAGAAATGCTAACGTACTCACTTCCGTATTTTGCAGGATCCTTGGAAACGAGCTCAAACGTGGGATGTGCGCCTACTGCAGGAGGCGTGACCGTAAATTCCAATTTATCCAATACCACGATCTCGGCATATACAGCCTCAAGCTCTACGTTGCCTGCGGTCATCGTGAAGATGGTGTAGTATGAGGTGGGATCCTCCAATTCGATCTCACCGGAGAGCACGTCCCAACGAATGAACGCGTAGCCGGATGCGGGATCGTCTGCAACGATATAGATCGAATCCCCGATATTTGCATCGGTAATTCCGTTATCAATATAGTTGACAGTTCCCTTTCCATCCTTAATGGAAACGCTGTAATCGGTAAAGGTGTAGTTTGCAACAAGTTCAACGTTCTCGGTGCCAACTACAAAGGTGGTGGTAGCAGAGGTTGCGCTATCGAGCGTTACACCGCCGCTGGAAAGTGTCCAAGACGTAAAGGTCTTGCCCGCGATCGCCTCTGCGGTGATGGTGATCTCGTCACCCATTTTTGCAGTCTGGGCACTTGCCGTACCGCCTGTTACGGTAATGGTGTAGGTGGCATCCTCGTAGGTTGCCTGAACCATAAGATTGCCAAATAGACCTGTCAAGGTTGTTGTAGCATCTGTTGCATTGGCAAGAGTTCCCTCACCCGATACAATGACCCACTCCTTAAATACCTTGCCTGCGGCAGGAGTGTTTGCCACAAGAGTAACGGTATCGATGATAGTTGCTTTGGTAACGGGGGTATCATCGATCTTTGCTTGACCGTTGGTAACCTCGATCGTGTATTCGATGGGGGCATAGTTTGCTTTGACCTCTACGTTTGCACTGACAACCGTAAAGGTTGTGGTTGCGTTTGCAGGGTTTGCAAGCGTAACGCCGCCCGATACGACCGTCCATCCTGCAAACTGATAACCCTTTGCCGCTTCAGCCGCGGTAATGGTGATCTCAGCGCCCATCTTTGCGCCCTCAACGTTTGCTGTGCCATCGGTAACGGTAATTGTATAGATAGCATCCTCGTAGGTTGCTTCGATCTCAATATCGCCAAAAACGCCTGTAAGCGTTGTGGTAGTTGCCGTAGGATCGGTAATAGTTCCCTCACCCGATACGATCACCCACTCTTTAAACGCCTTCCCTGCGGGGGGAGTATCAGCTACAAGCGTAACGGTATCTGCAATGCTCGCTTCGCTAACAGGTGCATCATCTATGCTTGCCTCACCGCCATTGACGGTAATGAAATATGGAGTTGCCATGTAGGTTGCGGTAATCTCAACAGCGGCATCTCCCACCACAAAAGAGGTTGTAGAGCTTGCAGGGTCGGAGAGCACGACTCCACCGGATTGAACCGTCCAGCCCGCAAACTGATAGCCCTTTTGGGGAGCATCTGCAGTAACGGTAACAACACTGCCCGATACCGCACTGCCTGCACTTGCGGTAGCATTGTTGGCGGTAATCGTATAAGCAGGTGTAAAGAGCGCTTCCAGCTCAACGCTACCGGCAATCATTTCAAAGGTTGTGGTTGCCGCTTTTTCGTCGACAAAGGTAATTGCTGCCTCATTGAGGATGCTCCATTGGTAGAAGCCCTGACCTGCTTCGGGTTCATCTGCCACTACGGTGACAGTTTCACCCTTTGCGGCAACTTCAACAACATCATCCCCCATTTTTGCAACACCGCCTGTAACGGTGATCGGGAATTTGTACCCATAAGTCGCGCTGGTGTCATCCTCGGGGATCGTGCCGATCACATAACTGCTCAGCTCGGCATCAAGTTCAACCTCGGATTCTTCATAAAACTCGGGGTAAGTCCAATCGAGAGTCATCTTACCCACTCTACCAAGAACGGCTCCACTTGCGGCACGGAACACGTTTTCGCCAACGTTATAGCTCGCCTCACCGCAAACCGCAATATTTACGTCGCCCGTGGTGTTGATAACAATTGCGCCCCCAAGGGAATAAATGCCCCTTGCGAGACTGGTGTAGGCGTTGGTTTCGGTAATATTCAAGCTTGCATTTCCCAAAACCATAACGCTTCCGTATGCGCCAATGCCGTTGACACTACCACTTTTATAGGTTTTGGTAGAGCTGATCGAAACGGCGGCATATCCCTGAATGGTAACACTATCGCCTGATTTTTCAGTTGTCGCATAGCCGTTTTCAAAGTTGTTGTCAATTCCCACATAGTGGTCCGCCTCATCGGCATGAGACGTAGAGGGGATGCTTTGAATATCCAGCGTTGCCGCCGCATCGGCGGTAATGGTCAAATTTCCGCCTTGCGCCATTTGAATACCAATGGCATCATGCTTAATGGTGTTCTCGCCCATCAGCTTGATGGTGAGATCGCCCGTGGCGGTGGTGGAAATCGCGCCACCGTTATAATTGTTGAGCACGAGCACGCCCTCGGCGGCATTAAACTGCGCTACCCAAGAATAGGAAGCAAGCAGCTCGCCATCATCGGCAACGTACACGCCATCCTTATTGATCAAGTATGGCTTTTCTTCGTTCAAGGTCTCTCCGTTGACTACAACCGAGGTGACAACGCTATCTGCCGAAGCGGAAATCGTCATAACACCTGCGATCATTGCCATGCAAAGCAGCATGACGGAGATGATTTGCAAAAATCTTCTTGTTTTTTTCATTTTGAATTCTCCTTTCGTTCTCAAAAAGACGTCAAGTTGCAACGGGTAGCTTGTTTAGGGTTACCTGCTCAAGTATTTCGAGGAATTTCGGTTTTTCAGTTCCGAGAGTACGCAAAAGAGGTTCCCTTCGTCGCACCCTTACCTGCCCCGGTAGCTTGTGTACCACTCCCCGCTCGTCAAAGAGCTCTACGTAGAAGTACCACACAACGTGGCTTAAATTTTTGTGTTTTTCGGGGCAGAAGAATTTGATGATCCGATCAGGGCGCTTCATTTCGAACAAGCAGTAAGAGCGTTCCCCGCTTTCGGGCACCTTGAATATTGGGAAGCCGTTTTCAAAGTACATCGAAAAGCCGTCGTGACGGTCGCTTACAAACAGGTAATTTGTAACGCTCTTTCCTTCGTCAAGCAGATATTCAAGTCCGCTCACCCGTGGAAACTCAAATTCGTCAAACAGAATTCGCTTGCGGGTCATATTCACCACCTCCATTTTCTTTTTTTTGATAGTTGTCGATTCTATCACACGTACATTTTATCATAGATAAAAACGCCTTTGGTACACCCCTTTGGGGTGAAAATAATGGAAAAAGGGGTGAAAAAAGGGTGAAAATGCCTCAAAAAACGCAAAAAGGGCGGCAGATTGCTCTGCCGCCCTTTTGGACGTTTATTTAATGAGTAATGCGTAAAGCTCCTCGCGTGAGCCGACACCAACCTTGCCGTATAGCGTTCGGGTGTAGGTCTTAATGGTGTTTTCCGAGAGGCAAAGTGCCTCGGCGATCTCTTTTCTCTTTTTGTTTTGCAGGACCAATTCGAGTATTTCTCGCTCTCTTGCCGTCAGCATTTCGCCGGGCTTGAGGAAGGAGAGCACCTTTAATATCTTTTCTTCCATTGGCATTGTGGCAACGTCGATTGCCGCGGCACGAACCTCTGCAGGTGAAGGCTTGGGAACAAGATCTGCGCGGATGTAGTCTTGCATCATCCAATAAAGTCCAAGCAAAACAATTTCGCTGAACAGATAGGAGACTGAAAGAAATTCAAAATTCCAAGGGATGAATTTTTCAACCAACCACACTGCAATGTTGCCAAACACAATGGCAGTGAGCAAAACGGCGTACTTTTGAGATGCTATCATTTTTTTGCGTACGGATTGCACAATGCACGCAACCATTGCTGCAAAATAAGCAAGCAGATAAAAGAGATATGTGGGGTGAAGGATACCGTACACTTTTTCAAGCTTTGCCGCACCGTCAACAAAGACCAAAGTGACCTCTTTGTAGTACAACGGCAAAAATCCCGACGTGGCAATAATGGCAAACATCGCCACGTCAATAAGAAGCGATATGATTATCACATTCTTTTTGAGCGCAAAGCCGCACAGCTTGGCAATGGTGAAAAGCATTGCGGTGGAAAGAAAAACGCTGCCAAGATAAACAAGGTCGTTTGCAAAAATGGCAAACTCGACGGTTTTGGAGATAGAAAGCAAAAAGTAGCCTACGTTTACAACAGTAACGCAAACGTACAAAAGGAGCAACCATGGCTCTTTTTTGCGCACAAGACCGCAATAGCCAAGCAACAAGATCGTAGCGATAACCGCCATAATAGCATAGGTTATAACCATAGCCGCACCTCCCTTTCAAATACTTTTTAATACAAACACTTTTTTTACAGTATATCACATATTTGAAAGCAAGTCAAGAAAAATCTTGATTTTTTTCTGCTCGGGAGCGCATTGTGCAGATTATTGCCATGTGCGGAACCGTGACCTCAAAGGAGCTTGCAACCAGATTGCGAGTGACTCCACGAACAATTTTGCGGGATATTGATGCTTTGTCTATGCTCTATCCCATAAGTTACGCTTTGTTCTTATAAAAAACTTAATTTAGTTCGTAATACTTTTTTACGAAAGCATCTAAATCTTTAATTTCATCCAAATCTATATCATAATGGTACATATAAACAATAGAATGTTTTTCTTTATTTATACCAATCATCATAAAGCATTTTGGGTAGTAATATGAATAATCGCTCTCTAACCTTTCAGCTTTATCAACAATTAGAATTTCATAACCATAAATGAAAGCAGAATAATCACGTAATCCTTCTTTTTCTTCATTTACAAACGAATAAATCGCTTTGATCTGAGCAACTTCTTTTTCGAAATTTTCCTCATTGTATTCTACGTGTAAGGAAAGTGCGTTTATTACCCATAAAGCATAGTTGGTTCTCTTGCTATTAAGAAAAACAGATTCATAAGTTCCTAATTGCTCTGTACTAGGTAAATGATTGTTCGCGCCGGAAACCTCATTAATCATTGTCTCAAAATCCGATGCATTATATGATGTTTCGGTTTGGGAACAAGAAGATAGCATCGACGTGCAGAACAAGGCAAAGAGGACCGAAACTATCAACAAAGTTTTCAATGAAACCTTAAGACATTTTTTAGCAATAATCATAATACCAATTCTCCAATCCTTTTATTCATTCTACAATCTTGTCACCGCTTGTGTTACAGATGAACCCCCGACCGCTCAAAATTGAAAATTACTGAACCAATTCGCAGAACTCGTCTATCTCTTTTTTGATAACCTCAAGTCCCTCGCACCAGAACTCCTTATTTGTGAGGTCAATGCCCGCAATTTTAGCACAGTCTTCTATATCCATAACTGCGGTTGCTCTAAGCATCTCCTTATAGGTGTCAACGAATGCCCTGCCCTCCTTCTCATACTTGGCGTACAGTCCTCTTGCAAAGAGACCGCCAAAAGCATAGGGGAAATTGTAGAAGCTGAGTCCGCCGCTGTAGTAGTGCCCCTTGCACAGCCACATATATTGGTGCATATAGTCCTCATCAAGACCGTCACCGTATGCCTTTTTTTGTGCCGCGAGCATCAAAGAAGAGAGTCGGTCTGCGCCCATGAATTCATCTGCGCGGTTTTCGAACACGCTCGCCTCAAAGGTGAATCTTGAGTAAATATCACAGATGATTTGACATGCATCCATAAGCTCGCTCTCAATCAGGGCGATCTTTTCATCCTTGTCGACGGCTTCCTTGATTGCCGTTGACATTACGAGAACCTCGTTAAAGGTGGATGCCGTTTCGGCAACGGGCATAGAATAATCCTGATTCAAAATTGAGTTTTTGAACACCTGACTATCATGGAAGGAATGGCCGAGCTCATGTGCCAAGGTTACCACGTCACTGAATGAACCGTCAAAGTTTGTAAGCACGCGGCTTTGTTTTGCAGAGGGGACGCCACAGTCAAAGGCACCCCCAACCTTGCCTTCTCTCGGGTAGAAATCGATCCAAGCATTATCAAATGCAGACTTGACCATTTCGTATAGCTCGACGTCAAATTTCCGGAAGACGTTCAAAAGGTAGTTTCTCGCGTCCTCTACCGAGTATTTCTTGTCATTCTTGCCCATAGGCGCAAAGAGGTCATACCACGGAAGTGCGCCCTTGTGACCGAGCGCCTTTGCCTTTGCCTTTAGATATTTTCTGAACACGGGCATATATTCTTCCATTGCCGAAAGGAGTGCGTCAAGCGTCTCCTTCTTCATTCTTGAGGTGTAGAGCGTTTTTGCAAGAGGACTTTCGTACCCTCTCATTTCGCACTCGTTCAGCACCTGCAACTTTATGCTGTTGAGAGCGAATGCAACCGAGTCCTTAATTTTGTCGTAGCACGCAAGCTCTGCCTCGTACGCCTTTTTTCTCGTTTCGGGGTCGGGCGAGTAAGCAAGATTACGCGCCGAGGAAAGAGGAATTTCCTTGCCGTCGATGGTTACGGTAACCGAGCTTGTCAGACTGCTCTGCAGATCGCTCCAGGCTCCCGCTCCCGAGATGTTCATTTTGGCAAACAGCTCCTCCTCTTTGTCGGAAAGCAGATGCTTGCTGTCACGCTGAATATTGTTCAGCATATATCTGTATTCGTTGAGTGCAGGGTTTTGGGCAATGATAGCATCCAGGTTGCCGATCTTTGCAATAGCCTGTGAGATTTTCGTCGACGGTGCTGCCGTTGCACTTAAGAGACCCATAAGTCTGCCGAGCGCCGATGCCGCTTCGGAGTCTTTTGTGTTTGCCGAGTACTTGAGGTTTGCAAAAATGCCAAGCTTGCTTGCAAGAAGATTTAATTTTTCGCTTATTGCAATATATTCGCTGACAAGCTTTCCCCCTTCAATGCTTGAAATATCGCTCGAGAGAGCGTTGAGTGCTTCAATTTCCTTTGTTAAAAGCTCGGTATCCTCGTTGTATTTCGGGTCGTCAAAGCCCGAATAGAGAATATCCAAATTCCATTCCTTGTTCATAAGCGCCTCCGTTAGTTTTTTTATTATTATATCATAGATGCGAGAAAAAGTAAATAGATTTGCTAATAATCGTAACCCAATCTGCATAACAAATTGCGTAATACCCCTCCCAAAACTGCATAGCAAGCAAAAAGAAAGCCCTGAAAACCCAATGTTTTTAGGGCTTTTCCAGGTGGTCTGAGTGTAAGGAGCGAAGCGACGGAATAGCGAGCCACGCGAGCGTCCAAGACGCCGTATGCGAAGCATACACAAGGATTGGAACCAGACCAAATAAATAAAGCCATTGGGCTTTCGCTCAATGGCTTTATTTGGTCTGAGTGACAAGCTTACGAACTTAGTTTTGCGCCCATTGTTTTGGCGGTTTCTCACAGTACGGCATAGCGCAAAACGAGCAAATGCTATAGCATTTGCGAAGTCTTGCGTCGTGAAATTCAAATAAGAAAAGGCAGAACAGACACAAGGTCTATTCTGCCTTTTCTGGTCTGAGTGACAAGACTTGAACTTGCGGCCTCTACCACCCCAAGGTAGCGCGCTACCAGCTGCGCCACACCCAGATCGCCAACCCCTTCGGGTCGACCTTAATATTATAGCACACACTTTTTTGTTTGTCAAGCCTTTTTTTAAAAAAAGAAAAGTTTTTTCGTCACTTTCAATCGCTTCGTCGTCGGTTCTAAAAACAAAAGCAAAATGCCCTTTTGCTTGGGCTCGGTCGCGGAGGCTTTTTCGCGTATGCTCCCCTTCCCTACGGCGTGAGGTTCGATCTTATTTTTGCTCCTTCCTTAATCTCAGCGCGAGGTATATCGCGTAGGAGCCCGTAATAACGGTGAGCAGAATGCAGGAAAGAATACGCATTTGGGGCGTTGCATTCCCCTCGTTTGCAAAAACGCTGAGCGCATTGAAAACGCCGTGCGTAATGATGCAGGAATACAGACTTTTTTCTTTGCAATACATCATTACAAACATAAAACCCGCCGCGGTAGCGTAAATCACCTGCAACAAATTGGGCAGCAGATCGGCGCCCGAGCCGTTGAAAAGATTGATGATATGCCCTATGCCAAAGGTAACAGCAGAAACGATGACGGCAGCCTTAAAGCTATCCTTTTTCATTGCCTCAAAGAGCAGGCCGCGGAAGATGACCTCCTCTAAAAATCCGACGCAGAACATAGAAAGAATATACAACAGGGTTTCTATCACGCCGTAATTCAGCGTTACGCCATACCATAAATTTGCGGTCAGCATAACAAGAATGGGAACGTAGTAGAGCATAGATGCCAAAGACGCCTCGGAACGGCAAAAACCGTATGCTTTTAAAAGATCGTTCTTTTTCAAAAAGAAAAACAGAACGCAGGACATCAAAATGCCCACCGCGAGAGTGACCGATTTTTGGAGCCCCAACAATGTCGAAAGCGTATCGCCCACCGACATTAGCACACAGTATACTATGATCCACGCAACGGCAAACCAAATTTGGCTTTTTTCAAACAGTTTTTTCAAAACATTCATAATGGAAAGCCTCCCAAAGAGCTTTTTGATGAAATATTATTGCGCATCCGGCTGCTGCCCTTCGTGTGCGCGCCATTTGCATTCGGTCATTTGCATATCGGTAAAAGTCGCCTTAAAGGATGACTCCTCGGGGCTGCACGCGTAAATGCCAAAACGGATCTTTCCACTTCCCTGCCACAAATGGCAAACGCGCATTTGCTTGAAGGTAACGCCATCCTCGGAGCACTCAATCAAATAATCATCCTCGCGGCGGCTGAGGCGATACCACATTGACTTGATGCTCGCATCAATTTCGGTGGTTGCCCAATCGGAGTAGCCGTTGTTTGTGACCACGCTGCCAAGGTGACCGAATGTATCGTTCTCGTACTCGATAGATGCCTTGAGCCAATTTTCGCTATCGAGATACATCACAATGCCGCATTGGTCAAAGCGGTGTCGGCTTTGGAATGCCGTTTTAATGGTGAACGAGAAGAATTTTTCCTCGGTCTCCATCTGTAACACAGGAGCGTTGTCATTCCTGAAATGATAGTACGTCCGCTGCCAAAGATCGGTGTGCGGAGCTGTTGTGATCTCAATTTTATCGGCAGAAATGGTATAGTTTGCAGGTTCTCTTGTCCATTGCAGTTGGTTGGTGTCAAAAATCATAATATAATTCCCTCTAAAAAGGTATTTGCTTGCTCGCGGTTTGTAAAAACGATGATGTTTTTATCCTTATATTGTTCGAACAGCTCCAGCACCTTCGGCTTTTGCTGCTCGTTATAGTTTTTGATAAATTCGATAAATTCGGCATCCTCTTCGGTTTCGATCCACGGCATATCCGCACGGGGCTTCCCTTGTCGCTCCTTGATGCCATCAAGGCAAATCTCAAGTGGATAATCAAGGAAGATCACCGTATCACAAGCCGCGAGCCGCAACTCCATTGTGGAGCCGTAATTGCCATCAATGATCCACGCGTCTGTTTTAAGAACGGCGCCCAAACGCTCGAGAAAAACGCTCTTGGGAACCGTCGTTTTATCTTCATTCCAATACATCATATCCAAATGATACAACGGAATATTTGTTTTTTGATGCAACGTCCTTGCAAACGTACTTTTCCCGCTCCCCGGGCAGCCGATGACGATGATTTTCTTCATTGTCTGCATTTTTGCAAGGAATGGCAAAAGCTCTGCGTATCGGTTGGCAATTACGCGGTAGGCTGGCTTGTAGGCGGTGCGGAACGCCTCGGAGTGATGCACTGCGGGATAGCCCAAACTCTTCCACGTAGCGAGCTTTTGCTCAAATTCGTTACCATCAAGTGGCAATGCACCGCTCGCAACGAGACTTTTGGCAACCTCTATTTTTTGTTCCAGAGCCGCTTTGCCGCCCTCTTCTTTTTTGGCGGAAAGGCAAAACAGTTTTGCAAGCGCTTCGGGTGAGAGCCCCGCGTTCAAATAGGAGAGGTACACGCGGCTATATTCCCCATCAAGAGGCTCAATATAGGGTTCTGCGGTTTTGGATACCGTTTCGTATTCGCGCTTGATGTATGTGCGTGCTGCTTCTTCATTCGACACCAAGTGCTCGCAACCAAACGCGCTTTGAAAAAGATATTTGAAGATATCTTCTGCTTGCAGGCTTGGATAGGCGTTATAATGTTCAATCAAACGTTTGCGCGTTGCTTCGTTTTCGCTCATACGTACCTCTTATTTTTTGATAGGCAACAACATTCTCGTCTGCTTTTTGTATTCGGCAAAGCCTTCCTTGCGCGATTGTCTACCGTCTGCCATTGGAATGCTGACGGCAAAGAACAAGACCGTGTTGGCAAGGGCTCCCGCCGCAAGATAATACGCGCTCGGTGCTGCACAAATGACGGACAAGGCAACGCCCCACCACATCAAAATTTCGCCAAGATAGTTGGGATGGCGAGAATATTTCCAAAGTCCTTTGCGGATAAACGCGCCCTCTCGGTTCTTGCGGTATTGGTGCATTTCGATATCGGCAACGCCTTGCATAACTGCCGCACCAAGCGAGAGGCAAAGGAACAACACGCTTGCAACGTTGGCTTCAAGCCCTTGTCGAACAGCGTACACCGCCGGCAAAATGCAGCCGTACACTACAAGAGTTGGCACCATGTGAATGCCCACAAAATTGATGACGGGATAAAAGATGCCGGTTTTTTCGTTTAGCATTGTGTAGCGCCAATCCTGATGGTTGAGATCCCAAAAGGTATACGCCCAGTTTGCAGTCAGGCGAATCGCCCAGAAGAACACAACAACAAGGAGCAGAATGCCAAAGGCGGTCAGTTCTTTGCCAATGGCGAACGCCACCAAAATAACGGGCGGTTGAACGCTCCAATAAGGATCGTAAACCGATGCGTTTTGAAATAGCAAGCTAAAAATAAAGGTTGCCACAGTTGCCGCCACGTCTGCAATTAGAAGTGAGAGCCACCAATCAAGCGTCAGGGTGCGATAAACGGCTACACCCACAACGGTGGCGAATATGTAAACCAGCGCAACGGCAATAAAGCTTGCCGCGCGGCTTTGTTTGAGCTTGTTCATACGGTCTTACCATACCTTTCGATAATTCTTTCAAGGATCTCCTTATCTGCCGGGCAAAATGCGTAGTTGGGGATTTCTTGCGGGGTGATCCATTGGATGTCGTTGTGCTCGAGCTTTTGTGGCTCCCCCTTTGCAATGGTAGCGTTGAAAAGTGTGAGATGCACTCTCAAATCGGGATATTGATGCGTTACGTCCATAAAAACATCCCCAACAGAAAGAAGCACGTCAAGCTCCTCGCTACATTCGCGCACAAGAGCTTCCTTTTTTGTTTCCCCTGCCTCAACCTTTCCGCCAACAAACTCCCACAAAAGGCCTCTTGCCTTATGCGCAGGGCGCTGACAGATCATAAATTTGTCGTCCTGCCAAATAAGCGCGGCTACTACTTCGGTACTTTTCATATTTTCTTCCTGACCTTTAAAATGCCAAATTATTTTACAATTTCGGCAGTGTCGATCTTGCAATCCTCGCCAAAATATTCCTTGAACACATGATAGAGCGTGCCGTCCTCGTAGAGCTTGTAGGTGCCCTCTTGCCCGTTGTATTGGGTCTGTTCGTTCGACCAAAGGCTCATAATTTCTTCAAAAGAGGCGGTACGAATGTCAAGCTTGAGCTTGTAATCCTCAATGGGAGTATCGGCAGAATTTTCGAGGTTCATCTTGTGAACGACAAGTCCCCAAGAGCTATCCCACCAACCAACCGAGACGATCTTGTAGCTCCAAACGGTCCATCCCCAGCCAAGCTCATCGTATTGGTGCAAATACTTATTCCAAGCTTCCTTGTTGCCAAAAAAGCTGAACTCGCCCACGAATTTGGGAACGTCGTAATCGTGGAACATATAAAGCGCATTCATCAAGGTGTAAAACAGCTCGTTGGGAATGCCCTTGTCGTGGTTCCAGTTGTAGAAATGGTATTGATAAAGTACGTTTTCCCAACCGTACTTTTCGGGGTTCGGGAGAGATGCGGTATACCATACACCCTCAATGGAAACAACGTGGTGCGTATCTACCTCGCGAATAGCGTCGTAAAGTCTATCCATTACCTGCCATTGCAGCTTTCCCGTACCAACCTCGTGGCGGCTGGTGGGCTCGTTGACAAGGTCGTATGCCAAAATGGTAGAGGCAAGGTCAGGGCGCTCTTCTACGTAATAGGTGGCAATGTTCTTCCACAATTCGCACATAGATTGAATGTAGGTCTCATTCTTCCAAAAGTCGATATCACGCGTACCGCTGTGCTCAAAGCCCGATTGACCGCCAACCACACCGTGCATATCAATAATGACCTTCAGATCGTACTTTTTTGCAAGCTCCAGGAAATAGTCCAGCTTGAGGAACGCATCAGGGCGCATTGTGAGGGCATCGTCGGGCCCTTGCATAAAGTTACGGTAGTACATGGGCAAACGAATGGTATTGAGCCCCGTATCGCTGATCAGCTTGAAATCAGCCTCGGTGCAATACGCGTAGAAGAATGCATCCAGCATTTGCGCAAGCTGCTCCTCGGTAAAGTCGCCGTTTGCCACGCGTTCTGCCAAAATGGCATCGAATTCTTCCTGAAAGATTTCCTCGTAATCCTCTACAATGCCTTGCTCGTTTACTCTTTGAAAGCTGCCATCCTCATTGTAAAGCGCGCCGATGGAATTGACGGTCATCCACCCCTCGGAGATAAAGAGATTGCCAAAGTTGATGCCCTTGATGTCAAAACGGTTGCCGTTTGCATCATACAAGCCGCGATCAACGGCAACGACCGTGCCGTATGCGTTGGGCTCTATCTCAACCTTATTGGGAATATCGTCGGCACTTTTGCTTGCCACGTAGGCGTTGCCCGCCAAAGCCAGACCGACCACGATCAGCAAAAGCGATGCTGCAAAAATGCCAACACCGATCAATATTTTTTGCCATACCTTTTTTGTTGTTTTCTTTGATGCTTTTTTCATAACGACCTCACAATATGATATTTTTTCTCTCAAGCCAAAAGAGAGTGTATAAAGTCTTATATTATTATAACAAAACCGAGGGCGCTTGTCAAGATTTTGGGCATACTTCCCCGCCCTTGCGCATATACTGTGCTATCTTTTGTTTGTGGGAGGCATTATGAAACGCTCGATTGGACTTTGGCAGCTCTGGGGCTTTGCCGTTACCTCGCTTATGGGAACGGTACTGCATTTTCTTTACGATTGGCTTGGCAAGGCGGTGTGGATAGCACCCTTTTCGGGCGTGAATGAATCGACTTGGGAGCATATGAAGCTCCTCTTTTGGCCAATGCTTGTGTTTGCCATTGTGCAAAGCTTTTTCTTTGAAGAGCGCGAGGACTTTTGGTGCGTAAAGCTGCGCGGAATTCTTTTAGGTCTTGGCCTTATTCCCGTCATTTTCTACACCTACAACGGTGTTATCGGTCGCTCGCCCGACTGGATCAATATCGCGATTTTCTTTATTGCGGCAGGGATCGCTTATCTTTATGAAACGCGGTTGTTCAAAAAGGAAACCGTGCGTTGTAAAATGCCAAAATTGGCGATTGCAATTCTGGCTCTTATTGCATTGCTATTTGTCATTTTCACCTTTGCCACACCCGAAATCAACATTTTTAAAGACCCTTTGACGGGAAGCTACGGCATATAAAACAAGCCGATGCGGATAAAATCCGCATCGGCTTGTTTTATCGTTTTTTAAAAAAAGGACTTATTCCCCATAAAATTGCGCCTGCATAAACGCAATTCTTTGTTTGACCATTGCCTTTGTGGTGGGGGCTTTTTCTACAATATCAAAGCCGTGCATCGTGCCGCGCGTTTCGTGCAGCGTGACCGCAACGCCCGCGTGCTTCATAGCATTTGCATAGGCAATTCCCTCATCGCGCAGGCAATCAAACTCGGCAGTCTCTACGTAGGATGTTGGCAAGGAATCAAATCGCTTTGCTTCCATGGGAGAGGCATAGGCTATATCGGGGGCGTTCTCATCCTGCACGTAGCCCTGCCACATCAGTTTTGATAGCTTTGCATTCCACATAGGCGTGTCTACAAAATTGCGGCAAGAATCATAGTTCATTCTGCGATCGGTAACGGGGTAGATCAAAAGTTGGAACAGAGGCATATCACTGCCTCGATCTCTTGCCATTTGGCAAACCGCAGCTGCAAGAGCGCCCCCTGCACTGTCGCCTCCAACGGCAATTTTGGTTTTGTCTATCTTCAGCCGTTTTGCATTTTCAAATGTCCAACCAAGAGCCGCATAGCAATCCTCGGCGGGCGTGGGATGCGGATGCTTGGGAGCAAGCCGATACTGCACAAAAATGACACGGCATTCCGCCTCGAGTGCATACTGCTTGGCAAATTTGTAATGATACCTTGCACCCTCGAAGAAAAATCCGCCGCCGTGATAGTAAACGAGGCAAGGAGACGTTTCCGCAAGACCGTAAGGGTCAATGACAAATACCGAAATATTTGCACCGTCATAACTTTTGACGGTCTCTTTTGTAATGGAGACCTCGCGATCAAGACTTTTTTTGACCCACCTTGGCGGCTGCATTTTAGAACCCATCCAGCCCGCCATTTTTGCATTTTGTATCGGCGGTGCAAAAAGCGAGAACGGCAGAAATTCTTTGTTTATGTTATATTTGGGCATATTCTTTTCCTCGTTTTAAGCAAGATGCTCAAAAATTTCATTCCAAATCGCCTCGTCCTGCTCGGTCATTTTTTTCCAATTAAAGGATGCGACAAATTTGGCTTTTTCTTCTTTGGTAGCGTTCTTTTTCTTGGCAAGCTTTGCGCGTGCTTTGCTAAATTTGCCAAGCAACTCGAGGGCAGCCTCGGTATAGTTGGGATTGTGCCCCTTGTTTTTTACAAACAGAAAACGCACGTTTTCTTTATCCCCAAGTCCCTCTTTGAGAATATCATAGTGCGCGCGGCGGCAAAGCTGATCGTCCTCGGAATAGATAAGAAGTGCCTTGACGTCTGCGTTTTTTAAGGACTCGACCGCGTGGAAGGTTGAAAACATGGGGT
The DNA here is from genome assembly GCA_045127455.1 of Eubacteriales bacterium. Classification (GTDB taxonomy): domain Bacteria; phylum Bacillota; class Clostridia; order Oscillospirales; family CAG-272; genus UMGS1865. Next base: position 10,419 of record JBGVQK010000026.1, on the reverse strand, counting down.
TGGATTCCCTCTCCAAAGCGAGCACTGCCTTGCGATAGCCCTTGAGGGGGCCCGCAAAAAAGGTGTTTATCATTTCCTCGACAGAAACAAAGCCGCACATAGCAACCACGTGGGAGATTTCGGGGTGTAAGGATGCGATATTCAAGGTGGAAAATCCGCCCCAGCTGTGCCCCATAACAGAGATATCAAGCCCTGCAAACCGCTCGTCGGCTTTGATAGCCGTGATGCAATCATTCAGGTCGCAAAGCGATTGAGCAAGACCGTTCGGGCTCTTGCCGCCCGATTCCATACACCCCGTATGGTCGTAGGCAAACACGCGGTAGCCGTGCGCGCAGAGCTTTTCAATCTCTTTCATATACGCTCTGTGACCACCGCCAAAGCCGTGGTCAAAAACGATGAGTCTATCTTTGACGTAACCGTCATAAAAATACAAATATCCTTGCAGGGTGTGCCCCATAGAAGATTGGAACGCATACCCTTCCTTTTGCAAGCCTGCAAAATCGTCGGATGAAAAATAAAAGACTGTTTCGGTATCATCACAGCGTGTGTGCATCATGCCCTTAAAGGCGTTGACAACTTGTTTTTCAAAAATCATTGATGTTCTCCTGTGTGTTCTTTTTCAATCCAAATTTTCGATGGCGACAACAAGGGCTTTTACCATCTCGGAAAGCTCCATTGAGGGCTCTTTGCCCTGCTCTTTTGCATACGGAATGTGCACAAAACCAACACGCGTTTGCGTTCCTTCAAAGTGAGCAAGCAATGTGTAAAGCAGGTCGTTGCAAACGTACGCACCTGCGGAATATGACACCTGTGATGCAATTCCCGTTTCGTTTATCGCTTCTGCCATCTGCCGCAAGGGGAGCGTGGAAAAATAAGCGCACGCACCGCTCGGGATGATGGGCTCATCCTTGGGCTGAAAGCCCGCGTTATCGGGAATTTTGGCATAGCGCAGATTGATTGCCACAAGCTCGGGCGTGATAGCGCCCCTGCCTCCCGCCTGGCCGATGCAAAGAATGACGTCGGGAGAAATTTCTTCTGCTTTGCAAAGTACGACACTTGCCGCCTTGCCAAATTCCACAGGCACGAGGAGCTTTGTTAGCGCATATTCGTTTATTTGATTGGGCAGATGCGAGACCACCTCCCAAGAGGGATTGATCGTTTCCCCTCCAAAGGGCTCAAATCCGGTTATCAAAAGTTTTTTCATTGCAAAACCCCTTCCCGTTGTTCTGCTTTTATTATAACAAAATTGAGGGGTGTTGTCAATATTTTTCAATATGAGGGGAAATAAAAACGCGCACGTTACGAATGAAATACGTGAGGCTGGGAGATTGAGGGACTCAGAACCCAAACGTGCGTCGAATGCAGTAGTAAACCACAGATACAATGCGCACGTTATAACAAATTTCCTTGTACGGAAATTTGCGGGGTTCTGCGTTATAAAGCTACGGGAAACAAAAAGTGGATACCCGAATGGGTATCCACTTTTTGTTTGGCGTGCCTTGAGGGACTCGAACCCCCGACCTTTTGGTTCGTAGCCAAACACTCTATCCGGCTGAGCTAAAGGCACGTATACGTTTTTTTCGTACTTTGATATTATACCTCATTTCATCTATTTTGTCAACCCCTTTTTGAAAAAAAGTTTTATTTTTTTGCAAAAGTGGAATTTATTGATTTGTTCATCGTGTCTATTATATTTTTTTCTACGTTCTGCGCACGTTTGGGTTCTAAATCTATCTTTTCCCCATTTTCTCCTTGACCTTTCCCGCTTTTTGTGCTATAATCGAATAAGAAAACTCGGTGGGAGGCGCGCTTATGAAGCATACGGTTACTGTTTTGCCCCACAATTTCATATTTTCCGTTCCTCACGGTGCAAACCTTTTGGATGCCCTGACACAAAACGGCTTTTTTATTCCCGCAGCCTGCGGCGGACGTGGAAGCTGTGGCAAATGCGCCGTCAAGTGCCGCGCGGCAGATGCCGAGGAATATCAAACGGTGCTCTCTTGCCACACGTTGGTGACACATGATTTGACTGTCCTTTTGAATGCCGACAAAAATGAGGTTTGGAAGCTCTCTTCTCTTTCCTCTTGCGCCAAAAGCGCGATGGGAATGCTCCTTGACGTTGGCACGACCACACTTGCCGCAAGTCTTGTTGACAAAGCAACAGGCGATATTTTGGCAAAAGCGTCGGCGCTCAATCCGCAAGGGGCGTTTGGCGCGGACGTGCTCAGCCGCATCAGCGCGTTTGGAGACGGCAAGGGAGAGGCAATGCGCACATCCGTTGTGGATGCCACCAACCGCCTCATTGCCAAATTCGGGAGCACGGGTGCGCAAATTGACGAGGTCTTGGTTGTGGGCAACCCCACAATGCTCCATCTTTTGATTGGCGTTGAGCCCACAGGCATCGGCTCGTATCCCTTTACCCCTGCCTTTGTTGAAACCAAATATTTCGAGGGCACGCATATTGGCATTGATGCTCGCCGCGTGCGCTTGCTCCCATCCATCAGCGCCTATCTCGGCAGCGACGTGAGCGCGGGAATTCTCGCTTGCGAAATGCACAAGAGTGACAAAACGCAGCTTTTGATGGATCTTGGCACAAACGGAGAGATCGTCCTCTCGCACAAGGGCAAGCTCTATGCCGCCTCGACCGCGGCAGGTCCTGCGCTGGAAGGAGCAAATCTTTCCTGCGGTATGGGTGGCGTTTCGGGCGCGATCGACCGCGTTTGGCGCGAGGGCGGAGAGTTGCGCTTTACCACCGTGGAAAACGCCCCCGCGCGCGGTATTTGCGGCTGCGGAGTGATCGATCTGATCGCACTCTTGCTCGATGAGGGCATTCTTGACGAAACGGGTGCCTTTAGCGAGGAATGTGACTCTCCCCTCTTCCACTATTTAGAGGATGACTGCTTTTATCTTACACCCGACATTTATCTCTCGCAGGATGACGTGCGGCAATTCCAGCTCGCCAAGGCCGCCATTGCGGCAGGCGTAGAGGCGCTCACAGCGCATTGCGGCGTAAAGATGGACGAAATTGCGCGCGTGTTCTTGGCGGGCGGCTTGGGCTATTATATGAGCCCTGCGAGTGCTGCGCGGACGGGGCTTATCTCCCCCACGCTCCTCTCGCGCACACAGATCGTTGGCAATACCGCTCTTGCGGGCGCACGACTTTGCCTCATAGATGAAGAGAACCAAGCCGCACTCGACGCTCTTTGCAAAGAGACCCAAACCGTTGAGCTTTCCTTCTCTTCCGTTTTCTCACAAGCGTATATTGAGAATATGGGGTTTGAAGTATAAAAACGATTACAAAAAAAGATGCAAGCATTCGCTTGCATCTTTTCTTTTTATTCGTTTTTCTTTTTGGGTTTGCGCTTGCCGAACAGCTTTTGAAGCAGTGGGGCTAAAAACGCGGGGGCGCGCCATACTATCATTTTCATCGCGATGTATCCTTTCCCTACCAATTGTGGTACTACAATATATGCGATGTGTGGAAAAAATGTGCACACGGCAAAGAATTCTTATCCCTTTGCCTCGAGCTGCTCGTCGGCTTGCAAAACCTTCATTGCGGAGCGGAATACAACTTTATCATTCTCGTGCGTGAGAGAATTTTCGACCTGCTCGAGCGGAACCCACTCAACCTGCGCGATCTCTCCCTCGCGAGCCTTGATGTTCTTTTGGTTCGTGTGCGTTAAGAAGTACACGACCTCTTTGGAAACACCCGGCATGGGATTGTAATGCACGGTCTCGCGGAATTTGCAGTCGATGCGGATCTGTACGGCGGTCTCTTCAAAAACCTCGCGCACAGCCGTCATATACTCGGTCTCACCCGGCTCCATATGTCCCTTGGGGAAAGAACGGTGACCGCCAAGCTTGTGCCGTATCATCAAAAGATATTGTTTTCCATCCTCTTCATCGCGACGCACCACAAGCGCACCGCAGGATTTTTCACGAAGCATGTTTGGTCACTTCCTTCCTTTTGCCCCCTTGGGGATTTTCTGCTTCACGCGATTATTGCTCGATCTGCTCCATGATAAATGCTTCGAGAATATCGCCAACCTTGATATCGTTGAATTTTTCAAGACCGATACCGCACTCGTAGCCTGCAGCTACCTCGCGGGCATCGTCCTTAAATCTCTTAAGCGAGGAGATCTTATCCTCAAAAATAACCACACCGTCACGAACTACGCGGATCTGCGACTGACGGGTAACCTTACCGTCCTGAATATAGGAGCCTGCAATGGTGCCAACGTTGGGTACGTGAATGGTTTGGCGTACCTCTGCGTGACCGAGCAGGTTCTCGCGGTACTTGGGCGCGAGCATACCCTTCATAGCAGCTTCGATCTCTTCGATGCACTCGTAAATGACGCGATAGGTGCGTACCTCTACGTTTTGACGCTCGGCAGAGTCAAGCGCGGTCTTATCGGGACGAACATTAAAGCCGACAATGATCGCGTTGGATGCCGCTGCAAAGGTAACGTCACCCTCGGTGATACCACCCGCTGCCGCGTGGATAACGCGAACCTTGACTTCCTCGTTGGAAAGCTTGAGAAGTGATGCCTTAACCGCCTCAACAGAGCCGTCAACGTCAGCCTTGACGATGATGTTCAAATCCTTAACACCCTCGGAGATCTGTGCAAACAGATCGTTGAGGTTTGCTCTTGCGTTAGCCTTAAAGACGTCTTCCTTAGCCTTGTCGCGGCGTTGATCCGCCAGCGTTCTTGCCATTCTTTCATCCTCAACTACTTGGAATTCATCACCTGCAGAGGGAACCTCGGAAAGACCCGTGATCTCAACGGGAACAGAGGGCGCGGCAACCTTAAGGCTTCTGCCCAAGTGGTCGGTCATCGAACGAACGTGTCCGACTGCCGTGCCTGCAATAATGGTATCTCCACTGCGGAGTGTACCGTTTTGAACCAGAACGGTTGCAACGGGTCCGCGTCCGCGGTCGAGCTTTGCTTCAATAACGATACCCTTTGCGCGACGGTTGGGATTTGCTTTGAGCTCCTTAACGTCGGCTACGAGCAATACGCTCTCAAGCAGGTCGTCAATACCTTGTCTTGTAAGAGCCGATACGGGAACGCAAATGGTATCTCCGCCCCACTCCTCGGGAACAAGACCGTACTGTGTGAGCTCTTGCTTGATCTGGTCGGGGTTAGCCGTGGGTTTATCCATCTTGTTGATGGCGACAACAATGTCGATCTCGGCTGCTTTTGCGTGGTTGATCGCCTCAATGGTTTGGGGCATAATGCCGTCATCTGCGGCTACTACGAGAATTGCGATATCGGTTGCCATTGCACCGCGTGCACGCATTGCGGTAAATGCTGCGTGACCGGGGGTATCGAGGAAAGTGATGTCGCGTCCATTGATCTTAACGCGGTAAGCACCGATGTGCTGGGTAATGCCGCCTGCCTCACCTGCGGTGACGTTGGTGTTACGGATAGCATCGAGAATAGAGGTCTTACCGTGGTCAACGTGACCCATAACGCAAACAACGGGTGCGCGCTCTTGGAGCTGCTCGTCGGTGTCAACTGCCTCGTCAAACAGACGCTCCTCAATGCTGACAACTACCTCGGGGGTAGCTTCAATGCCGAACTCATCTGCTACGAGCGCGGCGGTATCAAAGTCGATGACCTGGTTGATGGTCGCCATCATGCCCATAAGCATCAGCTTTTTAACGACCTCACCTGCCGTTACGTGGAGCTTGGAAGCAAGTTGACCGACTACGATCTCCGCGCCGATCTCAACAGAGGTGGGCTTGTAATTAACAGGTTGTTGAACGGCAGGAGCAGCGCCCTTGCGTCCTTTATCCTTTTTGTTGTTCTTGTTGCCCTTGCCAAATGCGTTTTGACCCTGCTGTGCAGCGTTGTTTTGCTTTTTAAGCTTTTGGTTGCCGCCTGCAAGATTTTGGTCACGATCGGATACGAAATTATCCAAACGCTCATCGTACTTGGAAAGGTCAACGGTAGAGGTGTGGGTGTCGATTACGCGAGGGCCCTTTCTCGTGCCGTCGGGATTGATATTGGTGGATGCACCGCGCACGATGGGTTGTGCCTTAAAGGTATCCTTGGGCGCGCTTTGTACGAAATCGCCCTTATCACGGTCAAAGCCGTTGCCACCGCGTCCGCGATCGTTGCCCTTGTTAAAGCTGGGACGATCCTTTTTGCCTGCAAAGTCGTTGCCACCTTGTGCAGGACGGCCACCAAAGCCCTCGGGGCGCTTGTTGCCGCCAAACGCAGACTGCTGACCTTGCGGTGCGCGACTGGGGGAAGCAGGACGTGCTGCAGGCTGTGCGGGTGCTTGCTTTACGTTGATGCCGGCTGCACCGTTTTGCTGCGGACGGTAGGGATTGCCGGTGTAGGGTTGACGGGCCGCGGGACGTGCTGCGGGTGCGGCCTCCTTGGTGGGTGTAGCAGAAGCAGCGGGAGCCACGGGCGCCTGCTTTTCTTCCTTCTTTTCTTCTTTCTTTTCTTCCACCTTCTTCTCTGCTACGTTCTGCGGACGTGCAGCGGGGGCTTCTTCCTTTGCCTTGGGCGCGGGAGCGGGAGCCGACTTGGGAGCGGCTACCTTCTTTTCTGCAGGCTTTTCAGCCTTTTCGGTCTTTTCCGCCTTTTCTTCTTTTTTGGGTGCTTCGGGTGCTTTGACCTGTTCACCCTTTTCTTCTTTTTCAGCCTTTTTGGGCTTGGAGGGAATATAGGTCACCCCATCCAGGTAGCTGCCAATGTCGGTAATTTGGTTTGCCTGCGTCAAGGACTCAAACAAAATGTCAAACTCCAACGGTTCGAGCGCCTTTTGGGTAGTCTTTGCCTCAATTCCGTTTTGGGCGAGAAGCGCAACAAGATCCTTGCTCTTCATTCCCAAATCTTTTGCGAATTTGGTAATCTTAAATTGTTGATTGATAGTAGAAGCCATATTTCCTCCTGATTCCTTGCGCGGCCGCAGCGCCGTGCAAAATCATAAAAATTTCGATGTTGACCCCGCAGAGGTCAATTTTCGATGTTGTCTTTTTCTGTATCCTGTGTCAGCTTGGATTGCACCAACCGAAAAAGATTTTGGTCGGTGACTGCCAAAGCCGCAAGTCTTGCCCCCTTGCCCACTGCCGAAGCGAGCGTTTCTCCGTCAAGGTCAAGTGTGTAGAGCGGAACACCGTAATAGGTGCACCGGTCGGATAAACGCTTTGCGGAGTTGGGAGCATTATCGGCGGCGGCAAATACTGCCACAACCGATTTTTGTTTTTTGAGTGCCTCGCATACCATTGGCACGCCATAGATCAGCTTGCCCGCCTTGGCACATAGCCCCAGCGAGAACAGCAATGCGCGATTTTCGTCACTCTTCATTGTTTTCAAGTTCCTGCTCCATAGCATCGTAAACCTCATCCGGAATAGCACATTCCAGATCCTTTTCGATCCTACGGCTCTTGCGTGCCTTTTTCAAGCACTTGACGTCACGGCAGATATATGCACCGCGCCCGGATTTTTTTCCTCTGAAGTCAAGCGAAATGCCGCCTTCGGGATCGCGAACCACGCGCAAAAGCTCTGCCTTGGGTTTATGTTCATTGCATCCCAAGCAGCGACGCATTGGGATCTTTTTTACCTTTTTTTCCATTTTGATCAGTCTTCGTAATCGCTGGACTTGATGTCGATCTTGCAGCCTGTAAGACGTGCGGCAAGACGTGCGTTTTGTCCTTCCTTACCGATGGCAAGGGAGAGTTGATCGGGAGCAACGCGAACGCGGCAAGCTCTCTCACCCGTCATGGTAACAGAAATGACCTCAGCAGGAGCGAGTGCGTTTGCAACGTAGTCTTCAATTCTCTCATCGTAATGAACGATGTCGATCTTTTCACCGCAAAGCTCGTTGATGATGGCATTGAGACGTACGCCTCTGTTACCGATGCAAGCGCCTACGGGCTCAACGTCCTCGTCTCTGGAGTAAACAGAGATCTTGGTGCGGGAGCCTGCCTCACGGGCAACGCCCTTGACGATAACGATACCGTCAGCGATTTCGGGGATCTCAAGCTCGAACAGGCGGCGAACCAGACCTGCGTGTGCACGGGAAAGCGTAACAACGGGGCCGCGAGCCTCTTTGTTGACCTCCATAACAAAGACCTTGATCTTGTCGCCTACCATAAATTCCTCACCGGGGATCTGCTCGGAGCGCAGAAGAACAGCGCGGCTGGTGTCGGTTTCCAGAAGCACGTTACCGGTTTCGCGGTCAACCTTGCTGACCGTTGCGGTAATGATCTCCTCGTGCTTGTTTTCATAAGCCTCTTGCATAGCAAGACGCTCGCCCTCGCGAATACCTTGAATGATGACCGACTTTGCAGCGGCGGCACTCAAACGGCGGAAGTTTTTGGTTTTGACCTCGGTTTCAACAACCATGCCCAACTTATATTTTTTGGCAATGCACTTTGCATCAGTCAGGGAAATTTGGGTCTCGGGGTTTTCTACAACCTCAACGACCTCCTTTTGCTGATACACTCTGACATCCTTTTTGTTGGGGTCGATCAAAATACGAACGTTGGTATTGTTGCCATATTCCTTTTTGTATGCGGAAATGAGAGCAGCCTCGATCTTTTCGATCATATATGCGGCGGGAACGCCTCTTTCCTTTTCCAACAAATCAAGGGCAGTAAAAAATTCAGTATTCATTGCTTTGCAATCCTTTCTCTATCTATAGCCGTGTGACGCTTAGGTCAATCAAATTGAAAACGTGTTTTGAGTGATGCGATGGATGCGCGGGGGAAAGCGATGGGCTCTTCTTTGCCATCAACTGCGAGCAGAACTTCGCCTGCTTCATTCAGTCCCGCAAGTCTGCCAAGATAGCTCTTGGCACCGTTCAGAGGTGCATAGAGGCGAACCTCAACGTCCCAATCCTCGCAAGCCTCGATCTGCCAATCCTCTTTGAGCTCTCTCTCAATACCGGGAGAGGAGACCTCAAGGTGATATGCCTCGTCGATGGGATCTGCTTCATCCAAAAGGGGGTCAATTGCGCGATGCATTTTTTCGCAATCGTCAATGGTGATGCCCTCTTCGCTATCAATTGTGATGCGCAGATACATATCGGCGCCAACCTTGACGTATTCAACGTCCCAAAGAACGTATCCAAGCTCTTCGACAAGCGGCTCTGCAATCACGCGGACTGCACCAACTACGCCTTTCGCATTCTTTTTCATTATTCTATCCTCTTTTTCAAAAAATCCAAAAATTAAGAGCGGGTCTTTCGTGGCCCACTCTCCATGCTTCATATTCTACCGTATGTAGTATATCACATTTTTGCCCCCTTTGCAACCCTTTTTGCAAAAAAAATCTACCTTTTATTAAACTTTTTTAATAAAATAAAGAAAAAGTACACGCTTCTTCCCTTTCTTTGTGCAATTTTTCCCGCTTTCGACACCGCTCGACGAAGGACGGCATATCCTGATAACAAAAGCCACCGCGCCAAAATATTCCACCCAAAAACTTTTTTGGGTGGCGTTTAAGCCACAGCCTTTGTTGGAAAGAATAGTAACACAAAACACCTGCGCGGAAAACAAAAGAAAGGAAGCGAGACAATGAGCGTTAAACGCGGAGATATTTATTATGCCGACCTGAGCCCCGTAATAGGCTCGGAGCAAGGGGGATTGCGCCCCGTACTGATCGTGCAAAACGACATCGGCAACCGATATAGCCCCACCATAATAGCAGCGGCAATTACTTCACGAATGAGCAAGGCAAAGCTCCCCACACACATCGATATTTATGCAGGCGAGGTAGGACTCGCAAAGGACTCGGTCATTCTCTTGGAACAGATCCGCACACTGGATAAGCGCCGCCTGAAAGAGAAAATGGGACACCTTGACGATGCGGTGATGAACCACGTCAACACCGCCATTGCCATCAGCTTTGGTCTTGGTACACCCGAAGAGGACCTCGCCGCTCGCGCGATGATGCAACAGATCAGCTACGCCCCTCACCCTGCCCCCACGATGCCTGCGGCAAGCACAACCACCACCAATCAACCTGCCGCAGCGGTGAATGAGCAACCGACGGTGCAGGGATGACAGCCCTTTTTAATTTTTTTCATTTAGATCATAGCAACAAAGCAAGCAAATAAACCGGTTACCTGTCATCCTGAGCGGAGTCGAAGTTTTTCTGAGCGAATAGCGAGGAAAAACCGAGGAGCGATAGCGACGATGGGATCTCTAAACGAGTTTGGGTGGCTCACCGAGGAAAATGTAACATCCCATTGGCAAGCCACCGAGATGCGTTACGAGATCCCGCATCGGCTACGCCTCGCGCTTTCACCTCGTTCTTCACTCGGTGAAAGTTCGACTCCGCTCAGGATGACATACAGAGGGGAAGAAAGATTACCGCGCCCGTGCGGAAAGCACGGGCGCGGGTCTTTTTTTTTTTATTATTTCGGTTGTTGAACATACATCACCATTTTCTCAAT
>JBGVQK010000025.1:0-13454 GCA_045127455.1 Eubacteriales bacterium | reverse complement strand
TCAAGAAAGTTTCCCCCTCTCCACAAGTCATCCCTCTCTACCTTGCCAAAACAGGCATATTGGCGAGCATATTTTCCAAAAAGATGCCGTAGCCGGTTGTAGGGTCGTTGATGAGGACGTGGGTAACGGCGCCAACGAGCTTGCCGTCCTGAATGATTGGGCTGCCCGACATTCCCTGCACGATGCCACCGGTGAGGGCAAGCAGGTCGGGGTCGGTGACGGTAACGGTGAAGCACTTGGAGCCCTTGGCATCGCGCTTGACGTTTGAGATGCGAATGTCATATTTTTGTATCTCGTCACCCGTTGCGGTGCAAAGAATATAAGCATCCCCCTCGTGCAGGTCGTCGCGAAGCCCGATGGGCATAGGCTCAAGAGATGCCTCGGGAAGCTCGGAGAACACGCCCCACACGCCGCAGGCAGAGTTGCCGAGCAGCGCCCCCGAACGACCTGGATTGAAGTGTCCTTTGAGTTCTCCTGGCGCGCCTGCCGCACCCTTTACCACCGAGGAGATGGTCACGTCGGAGACGGTGCCCTTTCGCATTCCAACAAGCGCACCCGTGTCGGCATCGCAAATGCCGTGTCCAAGACCTGCAAAGGCACCGCTGTCGGGGAAGAGAAAGGTCACGGTTCCAATTCCCGCGCCGCTGTCGCGCACCCAAATACCGGTCTTATATTGCCCCTCGGCAGCCGAGAGGACGGGCGTGAGCGAGGCTTCAAACTCCTTGCCGCCACGACGGCAGGTCAGCTGCAGGGGCTTGCCCTCGCTGGCTTCAATGCGCGCGGTCATATCTGCCGCACCCTTGATCTCTTCACCGTTGATCTTTAGGATAACGTCCTTTTGGTGCAACCCTGCGCGAGCGGCGGGGTTCACTCTTCCGCGAGCGGTGTCAACGTCGCAAAAGCCGACCACCATAACACCGTCGGTATAAAATTTTACGCCAAATGGCATTCCACCGGGGCAGAGCATCAAGTCGCGCAGATCCTCGGTGTTCGCCGAAAGCACCGCTGTGTAGGTGGCGGCACAGGGTAGAGCTGCGGACGAGAGGTCGGCATCAAATCCCGGGCAATGGCTCATGGCAAAAACAAACTCCTTTTTGGGTTGCTCTGCCGAGGCTGTCACAGTTCCGAGGGGGAGGATAGACAGCATCAGCAAAAGGCAGCACAAAAGCTTCCAAATTCTTCTTTTCATCATCTTTACCTTTCCTATATATAGACGCGGAGGCGGCGTCCTGTTTTTTTTGGGAGGCAATGGGCGCAGATACAAAGCCGATAAGCCGCTTTGCGCTCACCGACGTATGATGATCTGTCCGTTTGCTGATACTAATGTGTGCCGCGGCTTGGCGTTTCATAAGTAACAATGATAACCAACCACCGCGGGATCAACAGAAAAAAACGCACAAAAGTTGAATGTTTTGAACAGCGTATTGAAAAAAGGAAAAGAAGAAATCAAAGCTTTTTGCAAATGTGAGAATATTTTACCCGACAAAGAAAAAAACATACTTTTTATCTATTATTTTTGCAACTTTTGTTTCAAAAAAGAAAAAAGGCTTGACAAGCCCGATTTTTTGTGATATAATTTGAGAACTGTTCTCAATTTAAGGAGAAAACAAATGAGAAAAAGATATAAAACGGCGGGTAGGGAAGCGCTTATCAGCTTCTTTCGTCGCAATCCCGACCGCCAATTTACCGTAGACGAGCTCTATCAAGAGGTCAGCGAGCAAGCCCAAACGGGCAAAAGCAGTCTTTATCGCCACCTCACAGAGCTTTGCAACGTAGAAGTTTTGCGTAAATTTCATAGTAGCGAAGGGCGCGGAACGCTTTATCAATACATCGGCTCGGAGTGCGATTGCAAGGACCACTTTCACCTGAAGTGCACCGCTTGCGGACACGTGAGCCACCTTGATTGCCTTGCAAGTGCCGATTTTGCCGAGCACATTTTGCACGAGCACGGCTTTTTGATCGACTGCGGACATTCGGTTTTGTATGGGACCTGTGCCGCTTGTATGCGTAAAGGAGAAAAGAACGATGCATGAGTTTTTTCACCTTTTGTGGCATAGCCTTTTGCACACACTCATCGACACCGCAAAGGTCGTTCCGTTTTTGTTTTTGACCTACCTTTTAATGGAGTTTTTGGAGCACAAGGCAGGCGGCGCCCCCGAGCGTTGGCTGCGTGGCTCGGGCAAGATCGGTCCACTTGTTGGCGGTGCGCTTGGCGTGCTTCCGCAATGCGGATTTTCTGCTGCGGCAACCAGCTTTTACACAGGTCGTATGATCACAACGGGAACGCTGATCGCAGTCTATCTTTCTACGTCCGATGAGATGCTTCCCATTTTGATCTCGAGCGGTGCACCCATTCCCACCATTTTGAAATTGATTGGAACAAAGCTTGCAGTCGGCATTGGGGCAGGATTTGCCATCGATGGCATCACGCGCCTTGTTTGGCGCGGCAAAAAGGTCGAGCAGGAGCCCGGCATCGAGGAGCTTTGCGAGCGCGAAAACTGCGATTGCGGAGACCGCTTTGTGCTTTCCGCCCTCAAACATACCGCGTATATTACAATTTTCTTGCTGCTCTTTACCTTTGCGCTAAATATTGGCATTGAGCTTGTGGGGGAAGAGAATATCAAAACCGTTGTGCTCAACCGCCCCGTGCTTGGCAGTATTCTATCGGCAATCGTGGGGTTGATCCCTAACTGCGCCTCTTCGGTGGTGCTTACCTCGCTGTTTGTGGATGGCGTGCTCAGCAGCGGCGCCTTGCTTTCGGGACTCATGGTCAATGCAGGCGTGGGACTTGCCATTCTCTTTCGCAATAACCGCCCCGTGAAGGATTCCCTGCGCGTTGTGGCAATTTTGTTTGGCATCTCGGTCGTTTGCGGAATTTTGATCGATCTCACACCCCTCGGCGCGTGGATCGCGATGTGATTTAACCGACGAATAATAAAAAGGACGAGAAAATTCTCGTCCTTTTTGTTGTTTTTATTTGCTCAAAGGGTTATCAAAGGATTGATTGAGCACGACCTCGATCTTGCTTGTTTGCTTAAAGCGAGCGTCGTGATAAGTGCTGCCCATGTTCTTGGAGAGTGCTTCCATATTTGCGGTCTCTTCGCCGTACAGAGCGGTCTCGCGAATACGGATCTCTTCATCTGTTTCGGGAACACCAAAGATTCTTGCGTGCAGCTTGCGAGCTCTTCTTCTGAGGTATCTGCCCATCTTGTCGGCGTTGTGGAGCTCGTCGGGATTGCCTGCCTCGCGGGTGTCGCGCATAAAGATGACCATGTCGTCATATTCAGCAACCTTGAGCTTGTAACGAATAACGCCCTTGTTTTGCTTGGTGAGCAGGGTGTAGAGAATGATGCGATAGTCGCCGTCTACTCTGATGGGGTTGATAGGAGTTTCCAAAACGAGCTGCTTGCCGTAGTAGGGGAATTCCTTTTTGATCACTACCTTCAGGGAGTGCAGACCGGGCTCAACGCGGAAGCAGGAGAACTCGCTGTCAAGGTCAACTGCGCCAACCTCAATACCGTCAATGTAAACAACGGCCTTGTCAACTGCACCGGTGAATACGCGAGCCTCGGGAGCGCCAACCTTGTCAGCGTCAAAATACTCGTATTCGTCGTCGTCTTCCTCTTCACCGTCAAGAACGTCCTCGTATTCAACAAGGGTCTCAAAAATGGAGCGAACCGAAACAACGATCTGATTCTCAAGCACATTGTCGATCTTTTCTCTCTTGAGGTTGTCAAGCTTGATCTCGGTGTGATCGGCTTTAGTCGCATACTTTTTATAAGCGTGTCTGCAAACAAAGCTGAGAATGATGTAAACAAGACCGAGACCTACAAACCAAACAAGGCCTGCACCAATGTAGCCAACGGTGCTTTTGTAAATAGCAATGTTTTTGCCGGCTACGCTAAAGTGATAGAACAAGTCGCTGCCGGGGTTGTCTGCCGCATACCATACAAAAAATGCGATAAAGGTATAGGCAATGAGAGCAAGGCAAGCTACGATGCCGAACAGGCGACGCAGACGCTCCCAAAACTTCCAGCCCGAAAGAACCTTCTTTTTGTGGTAAACAGTTTGCAAATAATCTTCCTTGAGCGCCTGCACCTTGTCGTATTCACGACGGGGGAGCGGCTGCGCCTTGATATATTTCGTTTGTGCCATACGATTTATCCTCGTTTCTAAAATCATTTCGCGCCTAAAACACGCGATAAACTTCCACACTAATTATTATAATTATATTTTAGGGTTTTGTCAAGGGGGTTTTAGCAAAAGTTATAAATAAAAAAGAAAAAGTTCCTTCTTTTTGCGAGAATTTTTAAAAAAAAGAAAAAAGGAACGAAAGACGGTATTCACTCCTGATTTAATCCTTATAACGTTGCGGGCAATCTGTCTCGCCCAATAAAAAGTCGATGCTCGTGTTGTAATAACGGGCAAGCCGAATGAGGATGGCAGTGGGGATGTCGTTTTCACCGGTCTCATATTTCGAGTACCCCGTTTGCGACATTCCAAGCATTTTGGCAAGCTTGGTTTGCGTCAAATCACGATCCTCGCGTAGGTCCCTCAAGCGTGGATACATAGCGGCGGCTCCTTTCTAGTTGCTTACCGATTTATTTTACTATAATCTGTTTCAGGGTATTGACTTTTAACCTGAAATAGGTTATAATGGATATGTTCATCGAAAGGAGGATGAAAAAATGAAGTACAAAAAGCTATCTATCGCATTGATTTTTGTTTTGATGCTGGCGGTTCTCTTTACTTCGTGTATACAAGGGGAACGCGGCGCACAAGGTCCCAAGGGCGAAAAGGGTGACGTAGGTGCCACCGGCCCACAGGGTGAGCAAGGCGAAAAAGGCGACACGGGCGCAACCGGCGCACAAGGCCCCAAGGGCGACAAGGGTGACACGGGTGCCACCGGTCCGCAAGGCGAGCAAGGTGAAAAAGGTGACACGGGTGCAACCGGCGCGCAAGGTCCTCAGGGTGAAAAGGGTGACACAGGTGCAACCGGCGCACAAGGCCCCAAGGGTGACAAGGGTGACACCGGCGAGACGGGCAAATCCGCCTTCGAGCTTTACCGTGATACTTACGGTTATGACGGTACCGAGGAGGAGTGGCTTGCAGACCTGTTGAGCGGTGCTCTTGTAACGTATACGGTAACGTTTGATCTCAATGGCGGAGAGGGCGATGAAGGCTTTGTGTCGTCAGTAGAGGTTCCTGCAGGGGGATACCTGCAGCTGAGCATTCCATCTAAAGATGGGCACACGTTTGTTGGGTGGTATACGGGTGATGCGGTTACCGATGGAGTGGTTACGAGCACAACGGCGGTTCGCTCCGATATGTCCCTCAAGGCGAGATGGCACGCAAACAGCTTTTCTGTAAAGTTCCTTGGTGAAAACGGCATCTTATTAAAAGAAGAGAGCGTAACGTACGGCGAATCGGCACAAGCGCCTGCCGCGCCCGTTGTCGAGGGCTTCGTTTTTGATAAATGGGATGCAGATTTCTCGTCTGTCACAGAGGATATGACCGTCAACGCAATTTACGTTGCAGAAACTTACACGCTTTCATACAACACCGACGGCGGCGACGAATTGGCTGACGAGGTATATCGCGTAGGCGATATTCCCGTAAAGCCTGCCACGCCTTATAAGGGTGGCTACACCTTTGTTGGTTGGTATTTGGATGCGGATTTTGTTACTCCCTATGATTTTTCTGTTGGCTTTAATGCCGATACAACCATTTATGCATATTTTTCGGAGAGCATCCCGATTTCCACCGCCGAAGAGTTGAAAGCGATCGGAGATTATTCCACCGGAAAATACCATCTCACGCAAAACATCAGCCTCGACGGCACCGTTTGGACGCCTTTGTGGTATTTTGAAGGGGAGTTGGATGGCAGAGGTTATAAAATTTCCGATTTCGTTATTTCTTCCGGAGATTATCTCGCAGGCTTCTTCACCACTAATACAGGTACTATTAAAAATTTGACACTTTCTGATTTTGTTTTCTCTGTATCTGTGCGTGAAAGCCAGCAGACATTTACCGCTGGTCCTCTGGTTGGCTCCAATTCGGGAACCATTGAGAATTGTCATATTAAGGATGCGGTGTTGAATTATGACTTCTATAAATCGGCAACAAGCGGAACATACGACTCTTATGCCGGCGGTTTGGTTGGTAGTAATGGTGGCAAGATATACAATTCTACTATTACGGCGGAAATTAATGGTGTTTCCGAACTGTATTTGAGTTCACCCAACCCTGGGTATAATAATCGCTATTATTCTGCTTTCACGCGACTTATGATAGGAGGGATTACAGGCGATAACAATGGTGAAATTGAAAAGACCAACGCTAATGTAATTGTTACAACCTCAAATGTGGGAGTTGGTGCTTCATCTTATAACAGTGGGTATATTGGATACGCCTATCCCTATCCTATTTTGTGGATTGGTGGTGCCACTGCTACTAACAGCGGAAAGATAGAAAAGTGTGAAAGCAATATGACACTAACTTGTGATGCTACCAGAACTCTCTCTGGTTCTGGTGAAGTGCTTCCCGAAGTTACGGCAGGTGGTTTTGTTGCACAAAATAATGGGGTACTGTCTGAGTGTTCTGCAAGAGGCACTTTTAAAACAAGTACGCTTTTTTACCAAACCTTTGTCGGCGGCTTTGTTGCTGAAAACACTAACCAAATTAAGAATTGCCATACAGCGTTAGAAATGAATACTTCTACTAACGGATCTGGCGCCAAGGATGACGCAATCGGTGGATTTGTCTTTAGAAACAAGGGCACAATCGCATCCTGCTACACCACATCAACCATAACGAGTGCGGCAAACTGCCCCATCGGTGGCTTTGTAGGTAAGAATCAAAGTGGCGGCATTATCAGCAAGAGCTTCGCTTCGTGCGACATTACGTATACCGGCGCACCTTCTGCCGTAGGTCTGTTTGTTGGCGTTGCAGATGATGGCGGCACGCTTTTCAAAAACTATTATAACGCAGAAAGCAAGATTTTGCAAGGCGAAACCGACGTAACGGTTGCGGACTCCAACGCAACCGCAACAGATCTTGCAGCCTTGCAGAGTAAAGCATTCCTCATCGACACTCTCGGCTGGAATGCAGAAATTTGGGAGGTTATTGACGGAAAACATCCCGTCCTTATTGCAATCAAATAACCCAATCAAATAACAAAAAGGCTGACGCAAATGCCGTGAAAAAATCTCGACAGGCGCGTCAGCCTTCGTTTTTTAGTCCTCGATTCTCTCAAAGGTCTCGCGAGCGCGAAACAGCAGCGAGATGCACCAAACGCCGGCAAGTCCTACCAGAGTGTAGATGATGCGGGCGAGCAAAGAGGATTGTCCGCCGCAGATCCAGGCAACGATGTCAAATTGAAAAAGTCCGATGCTGCCCCAGTTGAGAGCACCAACAATGGTCAAAATCAGAGAAATGCGATCCAATATCATCATGATTGGTCTCCTTTTTGTATTGCGGAATCGCGACAGCGCAAATTGCGCGGCACGTTTGAAAATTCCGACTGCTTGTAGTATGTGCCAATGTGATTTTGTTATACGCTCTACCGAAAAAAAGAAATTTTGCGCAAAAAAACGCACATTTATTGACAAATGATGGTAATTAAGATATAATTAAACAAATGGGAAAAAACAAATGACGCAAAAGATTATTTCTGCGTTTGAACACTGACCGTCTGTTTGCAAACTAACAAATTTATTTTTGATACATTTACGAGAGTGCTTTTTGGAGGGGGTGCGGGGGACCCCTTTTTCGCGAAAAAGGTTCCCCCGCATCCAATCCACAAAAAACAAAAAGGAGGTGCAACTATGGTTATCACGCGTAATTCGCCCATTACCGTGCTGAGCGGCGTAGGCAAAACGAGAGCGGAATACTACGCAAAAATCGGCATTTTTACTTTGGGCGACCTTTTGTTGCACTACCCGAGAGCGTACGAAAATCGCGGGGACGTTGTGCTTCTTTGCGACGCGAGAGAGAACGGCAAAAGCTCGATGATACTCACGGTTGCGAGTGATGCGAAGGTCGTGAGATTGCGTTCGCATAAATCGTTTTTAAAGTTCCGCGCGTTTGATGAGAGCGGTTCTTGCGAGATCACGTATTTTAATCAGGATTATCTCAAAACGCAGTTCCGCGTGGGAACGGTCTTTCGCTTTTTCGGCAAGGTCGAAAGGGTGGGAAAGAGATATACAATGTCCTCACCCGTGGCAGAGCCTTGGGCACCGTCGGCAAATTTGCCGTCTTTGTGCGCGGTCTACCGCATGACCGAGGGGCTCAGCCCGAAGCAGATCGCAAAGGACGTTGCCGCGGCAATCGAGCTGCTGGCGGCAAGTATTGAGGACCCGTTACCGCAGGACGTGCTGCAAAAACGCGGTCTTTGCACGCTTTCCTATGCTTTGCGTAACATTCACAACCCCGAGTCGGCAGAAACGCTGATGATCGCGCGCCGCCGACTTGTATACGACGAATTTTTCTGCTTCTCGCTCGGCGCGGCAATGTCGCAAAGAAGAGAGAAGTCAATGGATGCCCCCGCGTGCCCAAACGGAGACGTTTCCCGCTTGCTTGCCACCCTTCCTTACGAGCTGACGGGTGCGCAAAAGCGCACGATCGATGAGATCGCACGCGATATGGCAAAGAACACCCCCATGGGCAGAATTGTGGTTGGTGACGTTGGATGCGGCAAGACCGTTTGTGCCGCTGCGGCAATGCTGATCGCGGTGCAAAACGGCAGACAAGCCGCGCTGATGGCGCCCACCGAAATTTTGGCGCGCCAGCACTATGCCGACCTTGCCCCCGTGTTTGAAGGAATGGGTATTTCCTGCGCGCTCCTTGTCGGTGCGACCACCGCGGCAGAAAAGAGGCGCATCAAGGCGGCGCTTTCAAGCGAGGATGAGAGCAAGCGATTGCAAGTCGTCATTGGTACGCACGCACTGCTTTCGGACGGCGTGGAGTTCGCCTCTCCCGGACTGGTGGTTACCGACGAGCAACACCGCTTTGGCGCACGCCAACGCGCCCGCCTTGCCGAAAAGAACACAAACGCCCACCTTTTGGTTATGAGTGCCACCCCCATTCCGCGCTCGCTTGCGCTGGTGCTTTATGGCGAGCTCGATATTTCCCGCATTGACGAAATGCCCGCCGGCAGACAAAGAGTAGATACCTTTGTGGTCGATGAGACCTACCGCGCGCGCCTCAATGCGTTCATTCAAAAGCAGGTCGACGAGGGCGGACAGGTCTACGTCGTTTGCCCCGCGGTCGAAGAGCAAGAAAAAGAGCCCGAAGAGGTCACACTTTCTGATCTTGATGAGATATTCCTCGCGCGCGAGGAAAAGCCGCCGCTCAAAGCGGCAGTTGCGTTTGCCGAGGAGCTGCAAAAGGCGCTTCCCGCAGTACGTGTTGCATTTTTGCACGGACGTATGAAAAGCAAAGAAAAGGATGCCGTTATGCAAGAATTTGCCGAGGGGAAGCTCGACGTGCTTGTTTCCACCACGGTTATCGAAGTCGGTGTCAACGTGCCCAATGCGGCATTGATGATCGTTGAGAACGCCGAGCGGTTCGGTCTTTCGCAGCTACATCAGCTGCGCGGACGCGTTGGACGCGGAGCGAGAAAATCTTATTGTATTCTTGTTATGGGCGGTGACGGAGCGGTCTCGCGCACCTCGCGTGAGCGCCTTGAGGTTATGCGCACCACATACGACGGCTACCGCATAGCCGAGCAAGACCTTGCCCAGCGCGGCCCGGGTGACTTTTTGGCTACCGCCGAGGGCGGAGCGGTACGGCAGAGTGGCGGACTTTCCTTCCGTCTTGCCGATGCCGGCGAGGACATCTCGGTGCTTACCGAAGCCGCCGCCGATGCGCGCGAATTGCTTTCAAATGACCCCGAGCTCTGCGAAAATCCGCTTCTGCGCGAGCACATCAAAGGGCTTTTCAGCATCGAGGCAGGGCTTATCAGTTGAGCCGATTTTGCACACCGTATAGCGAGTTTTTAATGATTGTTGTCCCGGTTAGGGGAGAAAGGATATCAAAATGCCCGAATTCAAATACCATCAAGACCCCAAGCAATTGCACATAGGATGCGAAAGACCGCACGCCTATTTCATTCCATATCAAAGCGAGGCGGCGGCTAACACCGCAAACCGCGCAAATTCAAACTATTTTTATTCTCTTTGTGGCGAGTGGAGCTTCCGCTATTACGACGCACTCTACAAGGTGCCAAACTTTATCGCTCCCGAGTGGAGCTTTGGCACGGGCAACCGTCTCCCTGTCCCTATGAGCTGGCAATATGCCCTCGGCCGCGGATACGACACGCCTCACTATACCAACGTCAACTATCCCATTCCCGTCGACCCGCCCTACGTGCCCGTCGATAACCCCTGCGGCCTTTACGAGCGCACCTTTGAGGTTGACGCCAACACCTTGGAGAGCAAAAAGCTTTATATGGTGTTTGAGGGTGTGGATTCCTGCTTCTATCTGTATATCAACGGCAAGTTTGCGGCATATAGCCAAGTCAGCCACATGACCACCGAGGTTGCCGTCAACGATTTTTTGGTGGCAGGCACAAACCGTGTGCAGATCCTTGTGCTCAAATGGTGCGACGGCACCTATCTTGAGGACCAAGACAAAATTCGTTCCTCAGGTCTTATCCGCGAGGTCTATCTGCTCGCGCGCGACGGCGTTCACATCGAAGATATCTACACACGTCCTGCGTTAAATGATGATTTTACCCACGCAACCGTTAAAACAGAGCTGACGCTGACGGGAAAAGCCGACGTCACCTATCGCCTCGTTTCCCCCGCGGGAGGAGAGGTTGCATCGGGTAAGGCGAGTGCCGACGGCACGCTTGATTTTTCTGTGCAAGTCGAAAATCCCGTTCTTTGGAGCGATGAAGCGCCCAATCTTTACGCGCTTTATCTGCAATGTGGCAACGAGATTATTCGTCAAGAGATCGGTCTGCGCCGCTTTGAGATCAAGAATAAAACCATATACGTCAACGGCAAAAAGGTCAAGGGCAAGGGCGTCAACCGCCACGATAGTCACCCGCAGCTTGGCAGCGCCACCCCCATGGAGCACATGCTGCGCGACCTTTACATTCTCAAGGCGCACAACGTCAATATGATAAGAACCAGCCACTATCCCAACGACCCGCGCTTTTTGGAGCTTTGCGACCGCCTCGGCTTCTTTGTTTGCGACGAAGCAGACATCGAAACGCACGGTTTTTGCATGATGGGAATTTGGGATGCCTTGACCGACTCCGACGAGTGGACGGATGCTTATCTCGACCGCGCCGAGCGCATGATGGAGCGCGACAAAAACCATGCCTCTGTGCTCTTTTGGTCGGTAGGCAATGAGAGCGGTGTGGGCAAAAACCACGTCCTGATGGCAGACTATTTCCATAACCGTATGCCCGGTTGCTTTGTGCATAGCGAAGACCTCTCTCGCCGCGTAATGGACCAATACAAGAAAGCTTCTCACGAGGAGCGCAAAAAAATGCGTACTACGGCTGACTACGTAGATATTGATAGCCGTATGTATCCTTCTTTGTGGGAGATGAAGCATTATTATTTTGAAAACCCCCAAATGGAAAAGCCCCTCTTCCTTTGCGAATATTCCCACGCGATGGGCAACGGCCCCGGCGACCTGGAGGACTATTGGCAACTGATGATGGCAAACGATGCTTATTTTGGCGGATGTGTTTGGGAACTTCTCGACCACTCCGTAGACCTCGGCAAGCCCGGTGAGCACAAGTACATTTACGGTGGCGACCTTGGCAATTATCCGAATGATGGCAACTTCTGCGTTGACGGTTTGCTTTATCCCGACCGCCGTCCGCACACGGGAATGCTTGAGCTCAAGCAAGTGCTTCGCCCCTGCCGTGCCGAAAAATTCGACCAACAAAACGCAAACGTAACACTCCAAAGCCAACGCTATTTTACCGCGCTTTCCGACCTCGACCTCGTTTGGAGCATCGAGCGCAACGGACGCGTTATCCGCCAAGGGCGCATCACGGGGCTGAACATCGCGCCTCGTCACCGCCGCACCTACAAGCTCGATCTTGGCGACCTTGAGGCGCTTGACGGCTTCTGCTATCTCAACCTTTCCTATCGCCAAAACAGCACAACGCCTTGGGCGGAGATGGGCTATGAGGTCGGCTTTGAGCAATTCGAAATCCAAGCGCCTGCCGCACCTGTCATCGAAAAAACGCTCGCTCCCGCAACCTTTGCAGTTTGTGAAACAGCAAGCGAAATTGTGGTTACGGATGGCGAAAACAGCTACACCATTGACCGCCCGCGCGGACTTTTGACCTCTCTCAAGGGTCGCGGCAAGGAGTTCTTGACCGCTGCCGTCACGCCCACCATTTGGCGCGCGCCCACCGACAACGACCGCAACGTAAGGCACCAATGGGTCAACCAATTCTACAACAATATGCGCCTGCATTGCCGCGAATGTGCAGTTGCCGAAAAGACCGAAAACGTCATCACCGTTGCCGCAACGCTCGTTATGGGCGCGCCTGCGCGCGACGTGCTCCTTACGATGGATGTCAAGTACATCTTCGCTCGCGGCGAGGGTGTCAAGGTCGATATGGACGTACACGTAGCAAAAGAAAACGCATTCCTGCCTCGTTTTGGCGTCAAATTCAAAATGCCTGCCGATTGCGAGCAGCTTGCCTATTTTGGCAGAGGACCTGTTGAGTCCTATATCGACAAAAAGCACGCCTCTCGCGTAGGATGCTTCAAGACCACCGTCACTGAGCATTTCGAGCATTACGTTCGCCCGCAAGAGAATATGGCACACATCGAAACGCGCTGGATGCAGGTTGCAAACGCGGCGGGGCAGGGTCTGCTTGCCACCAACACCGAGGCGTGCAAGAGCTTTAGCTTCAACTGCTCGCATTTCACCGCGCGTCAGCTCACCGCCACCGCTCACGATTACGAGCTCAAGCCCCTTGACGAAACTGTCGTTCATATCGACTATCGCCACAGCGGCATCGGTTCCAATTCCTGCGGCCCCGAGCTCGACAAAAAATGGCGCCTTGACGACCGCGACTTCCGCTTCTCCTTCCGCCTCTTGCCCGTACTCACAAACAACGACTGTCCTTTTGAGAAGATAGTTAAATAAGAATTTATGTGGGGGAACTTCTTTCGAGAAGTTCCCCCACGCCCCCTCAAGAACTTGCTGACAAGGGTTTATCAAAACAAATTCGCAATGCACCAACAGACAGTCGGCGCAAGCCTACGCTTGCTTTTGCTGCCGCGAGCGGCTGGGCACCACCAAGACCCCATCCGCTAAGAGAGTTGATTTGCCATAAATGCGGGGCGTCGAGGACGTCGCCCCCTACAAATGTTGTTTATCGTTCGCGTTTGTTAATACGCAAGTTATTTTGAAGATATGGTAGGGCTTTTAATTGCCAAAGGTAAAGATTTTTCGTAGGGGGCGACGTCCTC
>JBGVQK010000024.1:0-4158 GCA_045127455.1 Eubacteriales bacterium | reverse complement strand
GGTCTTTACGCCCGTAGCACCCGCGCGCACTGCCATAATGGCATTTGCACAAGCCATGCTGTTTTGATTGGAGCAACGCACGTTGACAGGCACAGAAACTTGATTGATAATACCCTTTACAAAATTTGCAAAATCATCGGGGAGCATTTCTCCTGCATCGTCACAAATAGTAACCTCACAAGCACCTGCAGCAATAGCAGTACTGATAACGCTATTCAAAAATGCTGGCTCTGCGCGAGAAGCGTCGATTGCACAAAATTCAACGGAGGGACACTTTTCCTTGGCAAGAGAAACAATCTTTTCAACCCAAGCGATCATCTTATCGGGCTTTTTGTGGCAAACGTACTCCATGCTTACGGGAGACGTGGGCAGCTCGATGCGAATACGCGGATGCGCCGCAGTAGAAAGCGCAGCAGCGGCATTTTCCACACTTTCAATAGTCATACCTGCAGCCACCGAGATCTTGCTCTTTTTAACAAACGTGGAAATCGTTTTGATAAGAAGCGTGTCAATACGAACGTTTTGAATTTCGGGCAGCTCGATCGCATTCACGTCAAGTCTTTCAAGCTGACGCGCGATATCAATTTTTTCCTTAAAGCTAAACGTGTTGTCGGCACGGCAAAGCGTAGCGTCTGCAATTCTGATTTTTTTCATTTTTTTGGTCTCCTTATCAATCATTTCCGCCCCGATAAAAAAGTCCCCGAGACGGATGCAAAATCCACCTCGGGGACGAATGTTCTCATTCGCGGTACCACCCCGGTTACCGAACACAGTCGGTCACCTCAACAGGCTCAAGCAAGCCCTATGCTATGATAACGGTGCATGCCGTGACCGCTTACTAAAGGGTTCTGCGGTCCTGCTCCGGAACGAGACTTTCTTTTTTTACCGTAACGGCTCGCACCACCCGCCGTCTCTCTGAAAAGGCTTTCAAAAAAGAAATAATTCCTTCAACGCATTTCAAAAAATATGCCTTATTATAACATTTACAAACGTATTTGTCAAGGTGTTTTTGAAAATTTTTCGATTATTTTTCTACGGGATAAGTCCAACCGTAGGGATCCTCGATTTTACCCCACTGAATGCCTGTTAACGTATCGTAAAGGTGTTGGGTAACGGTGCCGATCTTGCCCTCGTTTACGGGATACTTTTTGCCCTTGTAGCAAAGCTCACCAATGGGAGAAACAACTGCAGCAGTTCCGCAACCCCAAGCCTCTTCCAAGGTGCCGTTTTCAAGCGCTTCGGACAGCTCATCAATGGAGAGCAGACGCTCACTTACCTTATAGCCCTCGTTTTTGAGAACCTCAATGCAGGATTTACGCGTAATTCCGGGCAGAATGGAGCCGGTAAGCGCGGGAGTAACGATTTCTCCGTTGATCTTGAACATAACGTTCATAGCACCAACCTCTTCAATATATTTGCGCTCAACACCATCGAGCCACAAAACCTGAGAATAGCCCTTTTGTGCGGCTCTCTCCCCTGCTCTGTTACTTGCGGCATAGTTGCCGCCGCATTTTGCATAGCCCGTGCCGCCTCTGACAGCACGAACGTCCTCATCCTCGATCATAATACGGACGGGATTGATGCCCTCTGCGTAGTAGCTTCCTACGGGAGATGCGATAATAACGAATGTAGCATTGTGAACGGCATGAACACCGAGCGTTTCGTCGTTACCAAACAGGAACGGGCGCAAATAAAGCGAGGTTCCTGGGGCGGAAGGTGTCCAGTCTTGCTCAAGCTCAACAAAGGTAAGAAGTGCGTGAAGCATATCCTCCTCTGCCATTTGAGGCAGACACAAGCGTTCTGCAGAATTGTTCATACGGCGAATGTTCTCTAAAGGACGGAAAAGCTGGACCTTGCCGTCGGCACGGCGGTAAGCCTTAAGTCCTTCAAAAATTTCGGAACCATAGTGCAAAACAGTGGATGCAGGATGCAGAGAAATGTTTGCAAACGGAACGATGCGCGCATTGTGCCATCCTTTTTCGTGCGAATAATCGGCCATAAACATATGGTCGGTAAAGATTTTACCAAATCCCAGAGTCGAAGCATCCGGCTTTGCCTTGGGAGCTTGACATTTTGTAATGGAAATATTCAACATAGTTCTACCCTTTCTGTAATTTGCATCAATTTTCGGCACCGAGGCGCATAGCACCAAGGTTAACCTTAAGCATATCGGCACGCTTTGCGGAAATAACCTTTTTCAGTGCAGCGGTAATTTTTTCTTCGTTGTAGTCGCCAATCTCCTTGAGGACCTTGCCAACAATGATCATATTCGCCAGCGTGGGAGTGCCATTATCACTTGCAAGCTGCGTTGCGGGAATGTAAAAAACCTTAACGTCCTCACGTGTAACCTTGCGCTCTATAAGCGTGGAGTCTGCAAAGATCATACCGCCGGGTACAACGGTCGACTCGAACTTATCAAGAGACGGCAGATTCATAGCGATAAGAATATCGGGATTGGAAACAATGGGAGAGCCGACGGGCTCGTCACTAACGATGACGCTACAGCTTGCAGTGCCACCGCGCATTTCGGGACCGTAGGAAGGCAGCCAGCTGACCTGCTTTTCTTCCATTAAACCCTTGTAAGCAATAAATTTGCCTGCGAACAGAATGCCCTGTCCGCCAAAGCCGGAAAACAGCATTTGCTTTGTACTCATTTTGCCGATTCCTCCTTTGCGCTTCTGTCCTTATAAACCCCCAAGGGGTAATATGGGATCATCTTTTCGTCGATCCACTGCAATGCCTTTTGAGGTGTCATACCCCAGTTGGTGGGACAAGTGGAAAGAACCTCGACCAGCGAGAAGCCCTTGCCTTCGATCTGGTTTTGGAATGCCTTTTTGATCGCCTTTTTGGCGTTGTTTACGTTCTTTACGTTGTTAACGGTTACACGAGCAAGGTATTCGGGGCCTTCCAGCTCGGAAAGCATCTCGCAAACACGGATCGGGAAACCGCAATGGTTTGTGTCGCGGCCGTAAGGAGAGGTCTGCGTAACCTGACCGGGCAGCGACGTAGGAGCCATTTGACCACCGGTCATACCGTAAATTGCATTGTTAATGAAGATGATGGTAATGTTTTCGTTTCTTGCAGCGGCATGAACCGTCTCTGCCATACCAATGGATGCAAGGTCACCGTCACCTTGGTAGGTGAAAACGATGTGTTCTTCAGGATTCGCACGCTTAACACCGGTAGCAACAGCGGGTGCGCGTCCGTGAGCGGCTTCGATCATATCACAGTTAAAATAGTTATATGCCATAACCGAGCATCCAACGGGAGCAATACCAATGGTTCTGCCCTCGATGCCAAGTTCGTCAATAACTTCGGCTACCAAGCGGTGAATGATACCGTGGGTGCAGCCGGGACAATAGTGAAAAGGCGCATCGGTCAATGCGTGAGGCTTTTTGAATACTACCATTAGTTTTCTCCTCCTTTCGCGGCGTTCTTAATCGCTTCGAGTACTTGCTCGGGAGACGGGATCATGCCGCCTGCACGGTTGCAAAGTGTTACGGGCTTTTTGCATTCGGTTGCAAGGCGAACGTCCTCAATCATCTGTCCCATGGAAAGTTCAACCGAAATAAAGCAGTTGACCTTATCAGCAGCACGGCGGAAAGCATCCTTCGGGAAGGGCCACAGAGTGATAGGACGAATCATACCAACCTTAATGCCCTGCTTTCTTGCCTCGTTGATTGCATTTTTGGAAACGCGTGCGGCAATACCGAAGGCGGCAATGCAAATCTCTGCGTCTTCCATCATATATTCCTCATACATCACCTCGTTTTCCTCGATTGTGCGGTAACGCTCATAACGAGCGAAATTGAGCTGCTCAAGCTCTTCGGGAACGAGGGAAAGAGAGTTTACAATGTTGTGGGGACGTTGCATTTTGGTGCCGGTGGTTGCCCAAGGCTTTTCGGGTGCAGGCTTAACGACGAGATCGTCAAGTGCTACAGGCTCCATCATTTGTCCCATTGTACCGTCTGCCAAGATCATTGCTGTCATACGGTATGTATCGGCAAGCTCAAACCCCTTAACGGTGAGCTCTGCCATTTCTTGAACCGACGCAGGCGCGAGAACGATCATACGGAAGTCACCGTGTCCGCCCGCTTTGGTTGCTTGGAAATAGTCGGATTGGCTGGGCTGAATACCGCCAAGACCGGGGCCACCGCG
>JBGVQK010000023.1:0-50407 GCA_045127455.1 Eubacteriales bacterium | reverse complement strand
GGTTGGGGGTTTTTGTTGTTAAAATTTTTTGAAAAAAGTTACCCCCACACCCCTTTCAAAAACTCTCGTACAAAGGGTCAAAAAATAAAGTCGTTTGTGCACGGACAGACGGACGGCGCGAGGTGAAACCTCGCTTTTGCTGCCGCAAGCGGCTAGGGACCACTAACCCTATCCGCTAAGAGAGTTGTTTGGCATTGGCGCGGACCGCCGAGGACGTCGATCCCTACAAGGACACAAATATAGGGATAGCAAATACGCTATCCCTTAATGGTTTATTTGAAAATCTTATTTCTTGTTGGCATCCATATTTCCGTTTGCGAGTTTTTGATTGATGGCAGCTAAGTTGCGCTTTTCTATTTTATCGGCAACATAATAAGTAAATACCATCAAAAGCACCGTAATTGGTAAAGTAATGCCATAAATCAACCAATCTCGTTTGTCGTTCCAACACATATAGCCAAACAGAGTAGAAGATGTTAGAATGTTAACAACAGAAAAACACATTGCAATTGCACGTCTGACCCAAAGATGTTTTGAAAAAAGTTGCAATTCAAACGTAAAAAAATAAAACACTTGGGTAGATGCAGTAAGACAAAACATATAATACAACAATTTAATTTGAAGATTGGGCAAAATTAAGCATACCACCAAGCCAAGAAACATCGCCAGTGTTATTGCTTGACAAAAAGAACTCCACCATTTTTTGAACATAGTTACACCCCCAACTTTCTTTTAATTTCAGACACGTACTGTCTGGAAACAACGATTTTTTCATCGTTGATCAGTGTTGCAACAAGGCGGCTGTTTTGTGCGGACATAATGCACCGCATTTTGCGCAAATTTGCAATCACTGTTTTGGATACTCGCGCGAATTTCAAATTTTGCAGGCTTTCTTCAATTTTGTATAACCGCGCGGTTGCCTCGTAGGTCTCCCCCTCTGTATAGAAAAAGGTATTTCCGTCAACAGATTCAAAATAGAAAATATCCGAAGCAGGTATAAAAAAGGTTGCGCCCTCTTTTTTTCCTGCAAAGGTTTGCCCTATCAAGCCAATGTTTGCAACAATTTCTTCCACTTCGGCGGTCATTTTGGGGCACACAACAGATACCTCTGTTTCGTTGATATTTGGGTCTTCTCGAATTGTGAGCTTCAATGCATTCTCCCCTTTCGTTCTTGCTGTTTTTATTATACACGTCGACAAAAGAAAAATCAAGGTCTTTTTGCTCTCCTGCATTTTGAGTGCCGTAAGATGCAAAAAACCTTGGTTTTGGGGACGCCGAGGTTCTCGTTGCGACTCGGTCACGCTCACGTTCTGACAGTCCACCGGACTGTCATTCATTACGCTCGCGCCGCTTCGCTACGCCATCCCCTACGGTGGATTTTAATATTTTTCGTAGGGGCGATTCACGAATCGCCCGTTTTTGTTTGCGATAATCGTTCGTTTTTTGCTACCCCTTATTGGTTATTGGTTTGGAAATAATGCAAGCAATCTCTCTCAAGAGCATTCAAAAAAGCGGTGGCTGTGTAAACGGTATATTCTCCAACCTTATCGCCAATCTCCAAAGAACGTCCGCCCTCGGCGTGTATTACCCTTTTTGGGGTGGGGAGAATAATCAAAACTTTTTTACCACGCCCCTCAAAATCGTAGCGAAAGGTTGTAATTCTTCTGAACAGATGAACCTGCCCCAAACGATAATCGTGAATAACCGAGCCTGCTCCTCGGTCGGTCAAGCTCATTGTGTCGAGCTTTTTGAGTGCGTAAATAAATTTGCAGTCATATTGTGTGCCGCAGCTGACAATTGAAAAATCCGCATCGGTTTTGTTTCTTTTTTCAAGCGGAAATATGTTGCCGTTTTGCTCAAACGCTACATTTTTTTGATCACATAGAGCAGATAATCTTTTGATAAATCCCCTTCTTTTGTTAAGCGCCCTCGCGTAACGAATAAGATAAAAAACAATTTTAAGCGCAAGAAAAACGACCGCAACAATCCATAACCTGCTCAAAAGGATCAAAATAATACGATAACTGTTGGCAACGCATTCGATGGCAGCGGGCGCGGCAACGCCGCCCAAGCAATATATTGCAATGATAAGCACGCATCTTTTGGCAAAATGCAAAAGGGTTCCGCGCTTTTTTCTTTTCCAAGTAAAGCGATCCTTTGGTCCTTGCTTTACTCTGTTACTCGTAATGTATTCCTTAACGAGGGAAACAAGCAGCAAAATTTGCAACACACGACAAAAAACCATACCGTCATTGTGTGCAAAATATTCAATTGAAAACATAAACGAGGTGAAAAGAATTCCGCCCTTAAACGCCAAAAACAACAGATTTGAGCCAAGTGCCAATGCGCCGAGAGCAAGAAGAATTTTTGAAAATTTTATAATTTTGCTTTTGTGCTTTTGCAAAAACACTTTTGAGCTCACATCCTTTCTTAATTATGTTTGAGCTTATTTCCTTTTCCTTTTTTGTTAGAGAGTTTTTGGGAGGGGGTGCGGGGGAACACTTTTTTCTCAAAAAAGGTTCCCTCGCGTCCATTCCACAAAAATATCAATCCAAGCTCTCAATCACCCAAACGCCGCCGCGTTTGATCTCGATGAGGGCGCAGTTGCCTGTGATCTCGTTTGAGACTGCCCATTGATGGCGGCGCGAGATGCGACCGTTCTTAAGGGGGTACTTGCA
Source organism: Eubacteriales bacterium (assembly GCA_045127455.1). Classification (GTDB taxonomy): domain Bacteria; phylum Bacillota; class Clostridia; order Oscillospirales; family CAG-272; genus UMGS1865. The sequence continues at coordinate 47,729 of JBGVQK010000023.1, read as the reverse complement.
ACCGTCGAGCGAGACGCCTTTGACGAGTTCATCGGCAGCAATGAGCGAAAAATAACGGTACTGCGAGCGCGGAAGGATCGTTCCACTATTGCGGATAAAGCGCACGCGATTTTTGCCGTCGGTGAGGGTGGCATAGATGCGTCCCGCTTTGCGCTCCCAAAGGTTTTCGAGAATGGCGAGCGTGGAGAGTGTGTGGTCGAGGCGACCGCTCAATCCTCCAATGATGACGATTTCCCACACACCACGCTCAATGGCAACCTCCACGGCAAGCTGCGTGTCGGTGTCGTTCTTTTCGGCGGGAACGCGCAGGCATTCTACACCGTCGGGGATGTTCGCCTCTCCAAGCGTATCAAAATCGCCGAGAACGACGTCGGGCGTGATGCCCAAGCGACGGGCGGTTAAATACCCCGCATCAGCGGCAATGACAAGGTCACCTTTTTCGGGTTTTTCGATCACGTATTCGTCAAACACGGTGCCACCCGTGTAAATAAAAGCTGTTTTTCGTTCCATATTGCTCTCCTTTTCGGTGTCCACTTTCAAAGCCTTCTCCTTGAGGAGAAGGTGTCAAATGCGCTTGCGTCATTTGACGGATGAGGTGATAGGTACCCTTTTCTCAACGATCACCTCATCCGGCTCGCAGGCTCGCCACCTTCCCCTCAAGGGGAAGGCTTTTTGTAACAAGCCCTGTAATAGTCGGCAAAAACCGATAATGTTCTCTACAAATCAGGGGAAGAAGCGCGTGTCCTCTTCCCCACTGTTTTATGCTTGCAGTTCGCTGATCAGGTCGTCGATAGCGATCTCTTTTTCCTCGCGCGTGTTAAGGTTCTTGAGGCGAACCACGCCGCGTGCATACTCGTCACCACCCATAATGACAGCGTGCGAATATTCGCCCTTAACGGCGTATTCGAGCTGCTTGCCAAACTTCTTTTGCCCCAGATATACCGAGGATACGATACCCGCGTCGCGCAATTTTTCAACCAAAGAGGTGTATGCCTCATAGGGAACGTCATCAAAGCGGGTGACAAGCACCTTGACGGGCGAGCCAAATGCCGCAGGAACGAGATTGTGCGTGACAAGGAAGTTTTCCAGCGTTACGTCACCCATGCCGTAGCCAACGCCCGAGATGCGCGCGTTCTTGACGAACAGGTCAACGAGATTATCGTATCTACCACCACCAAACATAGCGCGGTTGTTTTCGGGAGCGTTATCGAACACCTCAAAAACGGTGCCCGTATAGTAATCAAGTCCGCGAATGATGCCAAAATCAAAGATGCAGTATTTGTCGAGGTCCATCTTGCGAAGCGCCGCGAACAGAGACAAAAGCTCCTGCGAGCCCTGCGACTCGGGGCAAAGCGCGGTTGCTTCTTCTACGCTCATCGTGTAGAGAGCGTCAATTTGCGCGATCTGCTCGGCGGTCAAACCAAGAGCGGTGAGATCCTTTTCGTAGCTTTCGCGCGTGACCTTGTTTTTGCGGTCAATAACCTTGGATACCTGACGGCTACCCTCGGCATCCTTGCCCGTAATGGCGGCAACAACGTCGTTGAAGAAGCGACGGTTGTTGATGCGCACGGTGAACATCGTCTCGTCCGCGCCGTAAGCGCACATAATGCGAATGGCGCTTGTAATGACCTCGAGGTCAGCTTCATAGGTGTTGCAACCGAAAATATCGACGTTAAGCTGCCAGAATTCGCGCAAACGTCCCCTTTGCGTTGCCTCATAACGGTACATATTGGGAATGGAGAACCACTTGAGCGGGAAGCTGAGTTCCCCCATTTTTGCCGCGACCATACGCGCAACGGTGGGGGTCATTTCGGGACGGATGGCGAGATGACGGTCGCCTCTATCCATAAAGTTATAGGTCTGCTTGGTGGCGATCTCTTCTCCGCTCTTGGCGGCATAGATATCCAAAGACTCAAGCATAGGGCCGTTGTATTCGTCAAATGCGGCGTTTTCCAGCTCGCGGCGAATAACGCCAAAGAACCAGTTGCGCAGCTTCATTTCCTGCGGATAAAAATCTCTTGTGCCCTTGTAGGGTTGCATAGAAAGCTTTTCTGCCATGTTAATACCTCTTGTATTCGTAATCATTCTTTATTATATCAAATCCCCGACGCGATTGCAAGAGGTTTTGGGAAAAAGTATGAGGGATATTCAAAAATAAAAAAGCCACAACCGTGGCTTTTTATTTTTTTCAAAATCATTGGGAATAAATTACCATGTTTGCACCAAAGCAATCAAATTAAAAAGAACACCGAAGCCAAAAGAAATCAGGCTGGCAATTAAGCACGCTCTCACTCTTCTCGGTCTTTCGTGCTCAATCGCCCAATAGATAAAGCCAAACAAAGGGATCAGCACTGCCAAAATGCAAAGTCCAACACTGATTTTATCATATTCATAATCTTCATATTCTTCTTCCTCTTCAGGTCTCGCATCACCGATAGAATCCTCAATCATAAAACCACATGAGGGGCAAAAGTCGGAGGTATCGGAGATTCCATTTCCGCATTTCGAGCAAATTTTCATCATTCTTCTCCTCAAATGTTTATTATTCCTTTTTGGAATTATTTATATTATAATTCTTTTTTGGAATTTTGTCAAGGCTTTTTTGGGATATAATTCTAAAAAAGAAGAAAAAATGGAGAAAAATGATGAAAATTCGCAAACAAGAATACGGAAACGCCAATATGGTTGGAAAAAATATAGAAATGCTTCGCAAAGAACGCGGCATTAAGCAAAAGGATTTTATTGCAAAAATGCAGGTAATGGGATGCGATATCAACCCAACAAGCTACTCAAAGCTCGAGGGGCAGGTTCGCAGTGCAACCGATAAAGAGATCTATGTTATCTCAAAAATTTTGAACGTTACAATGGAAGAGCTATTTGATAAGGAATAAAACAACGTAGGGCGGGGGCTTGCTCCCGCCGTTTTGTTTGAATAAAATGTTCTTAAGACGGCAGGAGCAAGCCCCTGCCCTACAAAAAATTTTTGTTTGCCGAAAAATGGAAATGAAAAATTGGCGGTGTGGGATTTTTTTGCGCGGAACGGGTTGCAATCGGGTACAAAATGTGATATAATACCATCACCGAGAAAATACGCACCATTAGCTCAGCTGGATAGAGCACAAGCCTCCGACGCTTGGTGTCGACGGTTCGAATCCGCCATGGTGTGCCAAAAAAGTCCAAGTCTCCCGACTTGGACTTTTTCTTATTTCTCACTATAATACGCTTCTAAAATTCTTGCGGCGGTAAGAGATGCAAGGCCGCCCGAGTAGCCTTTTTCGAGCACGACCGAGATAACGACGTCGGGGTCGTTATAGGGAGCCGCGGCAACAAAGAGCGCGTTATCGCAATCCCCTCCCGTTTGTGCCGTTCCCGTTTTGCCGCCAACGGCTACGGGAATGGTGCTTGAATTGATCCAACGACCAATGGTATTGCTTGAGGTAACGACCTTGCGCATACCCGAAAAGACAGTACTCAGGTCATCCTCGCTAAGCTCAACGCGACCGAGAACCGTGCCCTCGTTTTGCTCGTAAACAAAGCTTGGCGTATCGCTGCCAAAGCGATAAACGCTATGGAGCAGGTGCGCGGTGTAACGCGTTCCGCCATTGCAAAGCGTGCCTATGTAGCAAGCCATTTGCACGGGTGAGAGCTGATGGTCGGATTGCCCGATGGCCGCCTGCCAGGTCATGCCGGGCTGCCATTGCTCGGGGCTTTGGATCTCACCGCGGTAGGTGGGCCCTGCCAAAATACCCTTGGAGCCACCGAGCTCAAGCCCCGTAGGCTGCCCAAGACCGAACCCCGTGAGATAATTCTCCATTTTTTGAATGCCGAGGCGATGCCCGATCTCACAGAAAAAGCTGTTGCAGGAATACGCAATGGCATCCACCACGTTGATGCTTCCCCAGTGGTTTGTGCCGTAGGTGGAGCAACCAACGGTATTTTTATATTTGCCTGTGCAAGAGATCCTTTCGGCTGCACCAATGGCACCGTCGGTCAGCGCGATCGCCGCCATGCCCGGTTTCAGGGTCGAGCCGGGGGCATAGGTGCCGTTCAGGGCACGGTTGAGAAGCGGCTGTGCAGGGTCTTGCGAAAGCAAATTATAATCGGCATTATACGTTGTCAGATCATAGGTAGGATAAGATGCAATGGCAAGGATCTCAAAGGTGTTGGGGTTCATTGCCACAGCTGCACCCGAGCGGCACTCCGAGCCTGTCTCCACGCCCGTGGCGCGGTCGACGATGTAGGAAACGTTTTCTGCCAAGCCGTCCTCGGCGGCAATTTGCAGATTGATGTCAATGGTGAGGTAAACATCGTTGCCGGCAATTGGCTCGGTGATGACCTCAACGTCCACAACGTTGCCGTTTTTGTCCTCTTTGATCTTCACCTTGCCATCAGTTCCGCGCAAATAATTTTCAAACGCTGCCTCGCACCCCGATTTGCCAACAATGGCGTTCATTTGGTAGCCGAGCTCGTTATAATAATCCCACTCGCTTGAATAAATGGGACCGACCAACCCGAGAATGTGTGATGCGTAGCCGGGATAGCAATATTCGCGTGCGACGTTAACGGTAAAGTTGACCGCCTTGATGTTTTGCTCCTTGATGTAGGTCATCAGCGACATATCCACACCCTCGCACAAAACGTACTCGCCCGAGGAACGGAAGCGTACGGCATCAATATCGTAATACATACGAATGAGGGTGTCGATCTCCTTGTCGCTAAAGCGGCGGTTGCCTTGGTTGTCGAGCTGCAAAAGATCGTAGGTGTCGGTGTAATAATCGCGCAGCTCTGTGGCGGTAGCGGTGGCTTCAAGCCCGATATCCCCCAGCACGCGCTTGAGGCGATAGGAGCGGATCGAGTCACCGTCCATCGTGTCGGCACTGTACGTATAGTTTGGATAGGTGCCGTCAAACGGGAAGAATTTTTGTTCTCTGATACCCTCGGTGCCGCGCTTGGCAAGTGCTGTCTGCACACTAAGGCATATGTCATTTCTTTCGTGCAACGAAAGAGAATAAAATTGCGCGTGCGCCAAAGAAAGGTCATAGCTATATCGGTTTGCCACAAGCTTTACGCCGTTTCGGTCGTAGATCTCGCCGCGCACCGCTTGCACGACCACCTCTCGCTCGGTGATGTCCGCTTCGTATTTGTTTTCACGCCCTGCGATCTGAATAAAAAACAGTCTGCCAAGATAGATCACGCAGATCAGGCAAAACAGGCTCACAATGCCAAGATAGCGCAAAGTATAGCTGCGATTGTTCAAACGGACACCTCCTTTCAAAAATTCAAAAAAATCACGTTAAAAGGCTGGAAACAAACAAAAGTGCTACCATAGCCAAGAACATCCAAACGCCCGGGTTGCGGAAGATGACGCGCATCCATTCCCCAAAGGAAAGGTTCTCTTCCCCCTTTTGGAGTGATTGGTAGAACTTTTTGACGTTGACAATAAAGAAGACTGTGCCAACAATGAGAGATGCGATCATAAAGAGGGCGTATGCCGCTACCATGATTATTCCCACAACGTCACCCTCGGCAGGGGTAAGAGTCTCGCCCACGCGGCGAAGGAGCTCGGTGCTATATACGCCGCCCACGAAGTTGAATGCAGCGTGAATGGAAATGGTGTAAAGCACGCTGCCCGTGCGCACGTAGATAAAGCTCAACAAAACGCCAACGGCAACGGTATAAAAGACCTGATTGAAGTTGCCGTGCACAAGCCCGAACGCCAAGCCCGAAATGAGAACGGCGGGCAGATCTCCATAGCGGCGCAAACGGTCGATGACCGCCTTGCGGAAAAAGAGCTCTTCAAAAACGGGCGCCAGAATGCCAACAAACAGCAAGTTGAGGGCAAAGGGAGTGTTGATCGTCATCTCTTCAAGCTCATTCTCAATTTGAATACCCGTCAGGTTGGAAAACCAATAGCTAAAGTATTGCCCCAAAATGTTAGCGCCATAGGTGACGGCAAAGCACAGGCAAAGAAAGCCTATCCACATAAGAGGGTGCAGCTTTCTCTTTTGCGGCTTTTGCGCAGGCACAAGGCGCATAAAAAGATATGCCACGGGCATTGCTACCAGATACATTGGAACCGACGAGAGCAGCCATATATACCAATCGTTTTCGATCAGTGCGGGATAAACGATTGAGACGATGCCGTGCATAAGAAATTGCGCAACCGTTGCCAGAAGAAAGACCATTGCAACGGCAGCCGCACAAATGCCAACCGCCTTGCGCGCGCGCGGAAGATCGGCTTGCGAAAAAGGACTCATAGGCGGTGTGGGGCTTTGGTTTGGATAGAAGGTGTAATCGGGATTTTGATTCATTTTTGCTCCTTGACAAAAACAAGGGCGGTGAGAAGCTCGCCCTTGCTGATGTAACTTATTTGACCTTATATTTGACGAACTCGGAAAAATCTCCCGCGCTTTGCAGCATTCTGCCAAGTCCCAAGCAAACCGACTCCATCGGTCGCTTTGCGGTAATGACGCGAATGCCTGTGCGGTCGCTGATGGCGCGGTCGATGCCGGGCAGAAGCGAACCGCCACCAACAAGAACGATTCCAAAATCAAAAATGTCGGCTGAAAGCTCGGGGGGCGTTTCTTCAAGCGTCATTTTTACCATCGAGATAATTTCGGAAAGCGGCTCCTTGATCGCCTCTCTCACTTCCCCGCTGCTAACCTCAATGGTTACGGCAAGACCCGTGCGCAGATCTCTGCCACAGACCTCCATTGTGCCGCGGTCGATATCGGCCACTGCCGAGCCGATGCGCTTTTTGAGCACCTCAGCGGTGATATCCCCTATGAGGATGTTGCGCGTTTGCTTTAAGTAATTGACGATGGCAATATCCAGCTCGTTGCCTGCAACGCGCAGGGAGTTGGACTCTACCACACCGCCAAGGCTGATGATAGCCGTCTCCGAAACGCCGCCGCCAAGGTCAACGACCATAGCGCCTCTCGCCTTGGAGATCTGAATGCCTGCACCGACTGCCGCCGCAATGGGCTGATCGATGAGCCCCACGTTCTTGGCGCCCGCCTCAAAGGTAGCATCCTCTACGGCGCGACGCTCAACGCCGGTGACTCCGTAAGGGATACAGACAAGCGCTACGGGGCGGTTAAAAAAGGACGTCATATCCATTCTTTCAAAAAAGTCGTGCAGCATCAGGGACGTGGTGTGAAGGTCGGTGATAACACCGTCCTTGAGGGGACGCAGAGCGAGAATGTTGCCAGGTGTTTTGCCCACCATGCGCTTTGCGGTCGTTCCCGATGCGATAACCTCTTTGGTGGCGCGGTCAAGGGCGACCACCGAGGGCGCGCGCAACACGATGCCCTTGTCTTTGAGATATATCATTGTGTTTGATGTACCAAGATCAATGCCGATCTGCTTTGCCAACGGTGCTCACCTCCTTAACCTTTAGTAGTATCTTAAATCTATTATAACATAAAGATTTGCGTTTGCCTACCCCTTAAAGCAAATTTTCTTTGAAAATTTGTGCGTGCAGGCAGCACAAACGGTGCACGGGGAGACCAACAACGTTGAAATAGTCGCCCACAATGCCCGAAATGTATGCTGATGCAAGCCCCTGAATGGCATACGCACCTGCTTTGTCGTAAGGCTTTGCCGCGCGGACGTAGTTGCAGATCGTCTCTTCATCCATTTCGTCAAAGGTGACGGTCGTGACCTCGTGGGCGACGCCTTGGGCGTCCTTGCCGATCAGACAAATGCCGCTGACGACCTCGTGTTCTCTGCCCGAATAGAGGCGGAGCATACGACGGGCGTCCTCCTCGTCGTGGGGCTTGCCCAAAATTTCACCGTCGATGGCGACGACGGTATCCGACGAAATGATAACGGTGTCGGAAAGATCGCGCCCCTCTGCAAGGAGCGCATCGCGCACGGCAAGTCCTTTGCGAAGAGAAAGCTCCTCAACGAGCTTATAAGGGTCGGTAATGTCGCTGCTCTCGTCCGCCTCCGAGGTGATGACCTCAAATTTGACGCCGAGCATTTCCAAAATCTCGCGACGGCGCGGAGATTTAGAAGCTAAAATGTATTTCATAGTTTTACACAGAGGTGGCTCTGTTTCCTTTCGGTCGATTTAGGGTTAAAAATTCGCTTGTTTTTGGTAAAAACGATAACGATTATAGCCAAACCAAATTACTGTATGTCATCCTGAGCGCAGTCGAAATTTCTCTGAGTGAATAGCGAGGAGAAATCGAGGAGCGACAGCGACGATGGGATCTCCTAACAAATTTGGGTGGCCTCCCACAGCAAATGTTACATCCCTTTCACAAGCCACCAAGACTCGTGACGAGATCCCGCTTCGCCTTGTGGCTCGCGCTTTTGCTTGTTCGCTTCGCTCAACCCGCAAAAGTTCGACTTCGCTCAGGATGACAGGCTGATGGAATGATTGATAATAACCGTTTATGGGTTTCTACTACATCACATCGGGGGAAGAAAGCTCGACTCCCTTCCCCACGTGATTTATTTTTTGAGCGAAATAGCCTTTTTTGCAGCCTCGGCAATTTTTACAGGGGTGAGTCCGTACGCCTCAAGGAGTGCGGGAACGGTTCCCGAATGTCCGTAGGTGTCATTCATACCAACGCGAATAACAGGAACAGGACAGCTCTCGCAAATCGCCTCGGTAACGGCTGCACCAAGTCCACCGATGATGTTATGCTCCTCGGCGGTAACAAGCGCACCGGTCTCCTCTGCTGCCTTTGCCAAAATGTCCTTATCAATGGGCTTGATGGTGTGGATATTGATGATACGTGCATCAATTCCTTCCTCGGCAAGGAGCTCCTTTGCTTCAAGTGCCATGGAGACCATCAGTCCGGTTGCCACGATGGTAACGTCCTTGCCGTCGGCAACACAAATCCCCTTGCCAAGCTCGAATTTGTAGTCGGGGTTGTCGTTGATAACCGGAACAGCAAAGCGTCCAAAACGCAGATAGAACGGACCGTTTGTGGTGAGCGCTGCTTCAACTGCCGCTTTTGCCTCTACTGCATCCGAGGGGTTAACGATGGTCATACCGGGAATGGTACGCATCAGGGCGATATCCTCATTGCATTGGTGGGTCGCGCCATCCTCGCCTACGGTGATGCCTGCGTGGGTCGCGCCGATTTTAACGTTGAGATGAGGGTAACCGATGGAGTTGCGCACCTGCTCGAATGCTCTGCCTGCGGCAAACATTGCAAAGCTGGATGCAAACACGGTCTTGCCTGTGGTGGCAATGCCTGCTGCCACGCTCATCATATTGCCCTCGGCAATGCCGCAATCAAAAAATCTTTCGGGGCACGCTTTCTTAAACTTGATGGTCTTGGTCGCCTCTGCGAGGTCGGCATCAAGAACCACAAAATCGTATTTATCTGCAAGCTCAACAAGTGCCGAGCCGTATGCTTCTCTGGTAGCCAATTTTTCTGCCATTTTGATACCCTCCTTACGCATTCAGTTCAGCCAAAGCTTGTGCGCATTGCTCGTCGTTGGGAGCCGCGCCGTGCCAATTGACCTTGTTTTCCATAAAGGATACGCCCTTGCCCTTAACCGTTTTTGCAACGATTGCGGTGGGCTTGCCCTTAACTGCCTTTGCTTCCTCGAAAGCCGCCTCGATCTGCTCGAAATCGTGACCGTCGATGGAAATAACGTGGAAGCCAAAGGCTTCAAGCTTTTTGTCGTGAGGGGTGGGATTCATAACCTCGGTAACGGCACCGTCGATCTGAAGTCCATTCCAGTCGACGATCACGCAGAGGTTGTCCAATTTATAGTGGGATGCAAACATGCAAGCCTCCCAAACCTGACCCTCTTCGCTTTCGCCGTCGCCAACAACGGTGTAAACGCGATAGTCCTTGCCATCAATCTTGCCCGCCAGCGCCATTCCTGCCGCGGAGCTGATGCCAAGACCCAGAGAGCCTGCCGACATATCAACGCCAGGCGTAAGTGTCATATCGGGGTGACCTTGCAGGCGTGCGCCGATTTTGCGCAGCGTTGTCAACTCCTCTACGGGGAAATAGCCGCGGTTTGCAAGTGCGGAATAAAGCCCCGGTGCGCAGTGACCCTTGGAAAGAACAAAGCGATCTCTCTCGGGCATTGCAGGGTTTTGAGGATCGATATTCATTTCTTCAAAATACAAATACGCCAGAATGTCGGCAATGGAAAGCGATCCACCCGGGTGTCCCGATTTTGCCGTGTTTGTGCTCTTAATAATGCCAATACGGATCTGTCTTGCCGCCTCGCGCAGCGCTTGCAGTTTGGTTTGCTCCATTTTGTACCTCCCACAGGGTTTAGACTTCCCTTTTATTATATCCCAAATATATATATTTGTCAATACGAAAAGAAATTTTGTGGGGAAGAAAAAGTGCAGAATGCAGAGTGCAGAGTTGAGAATAATCCATTGTAGGGGCGATTCGTGAATCGCCTGCCTTTGTTTGCGGTAACCGTTTGCTTTTGCGGGTTGAGCGCAAGTTCGACTACGCTCAGGATGACAAGCTGAGATTTCGTTTGTCAATAATTCTAAAAACACTTCTCTTTGGCGCAAAACTTTTGTAGCAAAGTAAGTCAAAAATTTCACAAAACCTATTGATAATTTTTCCACTTTGTGGTATTATATATATGTATGTGCAAAATTCTTATTTTTTTGAAAGGAATGAAAAAACTATGACCTACAACAAGAAGTCGATTGAAGATATCGAAATCAAAGCCGGTCAAAAAGTATTTGTCCGTTGCGATTTCAACGTTCCCATGAAGGATGGCGTTATCACCTCCGATAAGAGAATCGTTGGTGCTCTGCCTACCATCAAGTACCTGATGGAAAAGGGTGCAAAGGTTATCCTTTCCTCTCACATGGGCAAGCCTCACGCTATCTTCACCCCCAATTTCAAATTGGACAAGAAGGAGCAAAAGAAGGTTGACGCGCTCCCCGAAAACGAGAGAGAGGCTGCAACCGCAGAGCTCAAGGAAAAGGCTCTGAAGAACGACCCCGTTAAGTTCACCCTCAAGCCCGTTGCTGACCGCCTGAACCAAGACCTTGGCGGCAAGGTTGCATTTGCAACCGACATTATTGGCGACGATGCAAAGGAAAAGATCGCTGCAATGGAAAACGGCACTTGCGTACTCATTGAGAACGTTCGTTTTGACGTTCGCGAGACCAAGAACAACCCCGAGTTTGCAAAAGCTCTGGCTGACCTTGCAGGCGAGGGCGGTCTGTTTGTAAACGACGCATTCGGCACTGCTCACCGCGCACACGCATCCACCGCAGGTGTTGCCGATTATCTCCCCGCAGTTTGCGGTTACCTCATTCAAAAAGAGATCAGCGTTATGGGCAAGGCTCTGGCTGATCCCGCACGCCCCTTCGTTGCTATCCTTGGCGGTGCTAAGGTTTCCGATAAGATCGGCGTTATCAACAATCTGCTTGAAAAGTGCGATACCCTCATCGTTGGTGGCGGTATGGCTTACACCTTCTTTGCAGCTAAGGGCTACGGCGTTGGCACATCCCTTTGCGAGACCGACAAGATCGACCTTGCTAAAGAAATGATGGCAAAGGCTGAGGCTAAGGGCGTTAACTTCCTGCTTCCCATTGACAACAAGGTTGGCAAAGAATACGACGAGAACACCGAGTCTATGTACGTTGACTCCAACAAGATCCCCGCAGACTGGATGGGTCTTGATATCGGTCCCAAGACCTGCGAGCTCTTCTCCGCAGCTATCAAGGGTGCGGGCACCGTTGTTTGGAACGGTCCTATGGGCGTTTCCGAGTGGAAGAACTTTGCAACCGGTACCGAAACCGTTGCCGCTGCAGTTGCAGAGTCCGGCGCTGTTTCCATCATCGGCGGTGGCGACTCCGCAGAGGCTGTTGAGCGCCTCGGCTTTGGCCCCAAGATGACACACATCTCCACCGGCGGTGGCGCTTCTCTCGAGTTCCTCGAGGGCCTTGAGCTCCCCGGCATCGCTTGCCTGCTTGACAAGTAATTTATTCTAAAATTCAAACGGGGAACGGCGAGCCGCCGTTCCCCATTATTTTGCATAAAGGAAGGTATAACGAAATGAATCCTTTGAAGAGAAGAACCGTGATTGCCGGCAACTGGAAGATGAACTTCACTCCTGCCGAGGCAACCGCGTTTATCAACGAGATCAAACCCATGGTTGCAGGCAAGGATAACTGCGACGTCATCTTCTGCGCGCCTTACGTAACCATCGCAGCAGCGCAAGAGGCTGCCAAGGGCTCCAACATTAAGATCGGTGCCGAGAACGTTCACTTTGCCGAAAAAGGCGCTTACACGGGCGAGGTATCCGCAAAGATGCTCACTGCTTGCGGTGTTGAATACGTTATCATCGGTCACTCCGAGAGACGTCAATACTTTGGCGAGACCGACGAGACTGTTAATCTGCGTACCAAGGCTGCTCTCGCAGCAGGTATGAAGGTTATCCTTTGCCTCGGCGAGGTGAAGGAACAACGCCTTAGCGGCATCACCAACGAGGTTGTTGCTATGCAGACCAAGCTCGACCTGCAAGGCGTAAGTGCAGAAGAGATGAAGAACGTGATCATCGCTTACGAGCCCGTTTGGGCGATCGGTACGGGTCTTACCGCTACTCCCGAGCAAGCTGAGGAGACCTGCGGCACCATCCGCAAGGTTCTCGCTTCGATGTACGGCGAGGACGTTGCTGAGTCCGTTACCATTCAATACGGCGGCTCGATGAACGAAAAGAACGCGGCTGAACTGCTTGCAAAACCCAACGTAGACGGCGGTCTCATCGGCGGCGCTTCCCTCGTTGCAGAAAAATTTACCGCTATCGTTGACGCGGCACAGTAAGTAAGAACAGAAAAGATTGTGGGGGGAACTTCTTGGAAGAAGTTCCCCCCTGCACCCCCTTCAAGAACTTTCGCACAAAGGGGAATTATAAAAATATCATTTTGTTTCTTTTGCTTCAAAATTATAAACCGATTTTGGATTGTACTCCACAAACACATTGATACAATCGGGGCAAATAGAAATGTCACTGAATGCGTTGTTCCTTCTAATGCCGCAGTTCTTTCTTATTTTTTGCGGCTTTTTGCACATTTCGCATTCACCGATAGGAGCTTCTCCAAAAATAGCCAAGGATTTGCAGGTGTATTCTTCGGAGCTCATTCCAAGTTCGCGCAAAAATGCCTCGGCACTACCGTCTTTTTTAGGAGCTTCGGGGGTTGGGCTTTGCAATTTCCAAGCAACGTCTTGTTGATGTGGGGTCGCGGGCACCTGTGGATCTAATAGCTCGATAATTCTGTCAAGCTGTTCGCGTTGCTTTAGGTCAGGCAGAGCAATTACGTAAAGACAACCTATCATTCCCAGCCAAAAGCATATCATAAAGGCGTTAAAATCTTCGCCGTATCCCTTTTGACGGGCGATTTTTTCCATTGTTTTTGCCATCATCAAATCCCAAACAAAATAAACGACTAAGAAAAGCAAAAATACTACCAACAAGTCGCTAATCAATATTTGCTGATCCTTCATTATTCCTATTCTCCCAAAATAAAAAGGTGTGCACAACCGAAGTTATGCACACCGAAAAACGCAAACCCCGATTGTTGTCACACAAACTAAATCGGAATGGCTTTTACACACATCTAGAGTTTAGTGGAGCTTACGTTTTTTCCACGTTAACACTCTAGATATAATATGTGTAAAAAAGGTATAGTTATCCCTACAAAAGAAAAAGAGCCTATCCCGAAATTATTTAGTTTGTGTGACACCTTGATTATAACACGAAGAAGCGCGTTTGTCAATGGTTTTTTAAGAAAATAAAACCCAACAACCCACTGTATGTCATTCTGAGCGAAAAAATCGCATTGCGATTTTGAAGTCGAACTTCCGCGGGTTGAGCGCAAGCGAACAAGCGGAAGCAAGGCACGAAGTGCCGCAGGGATATGGCAACGAATTTGGGTGGCTTTTGAACTGATGTAACATTCCGCTGGCAAGCCACCAAGATTTTAAGCCATATCCCGCGTCGGCAAAAATGCCTCGCGCTTTTGCTCCGTTATTCACTTCGCAAAAGTTCGACTACGCAAAACGCAAGCGTTTTTCTTCGCTCAGAATGACATACAGTGGTTTTGTTTTCTTAAACTCGCTAACAAGTCTGTTTTCCTTTTTGTGCGAAAGTTTTTGAAAGGGGTGCAGGGGAAAACTTTTTTCAAAAAGTTTTCCCCAGGATTCTTTTCAATCACTCTCTCACACAAATCCATTCGGCGGCGCAGGGGAGCGATTCGATCCACTCGCAGAGGGTGTGCCACTCGGCGAGCTTGTGGGTGCGGCGCGCGTAATAGATGTTGATGAGGTTTTCGTAGTTAAGCGTTACGGTACGCATTTGGTTATAAGAGGAAGGCAGCATTTGGATCATATTGTGCCAGCTTTGGCGATCCTCTTTGTTCTCAAGGAATTTTTGACGCTCGCACTCGAGATAGTCGATGATGGCATCGAGCATATTAAGTCCGCTTTCGTCGAGGCGGTCGTGCGAAAAATCGTCGCGAGAGAACTCCTTGGCGTGAATCTTGTGCATGGTCGAGGTGGAATTTGCAACCGTGCCCACCTTGTAGGTGTCAAACTCCTTCCACCAATATAAAGGGGCGGTGATATCGACCGAAACGAACACCTGACGCAAGAATTTGCGGTGGTCACTGCCTGCAACCGCAAGACGGTGCCCAAAATCGAGGTCGGCGGCGCCGATGATAAACTTGCCGTTTTCGTCGTATGTACTGTCCGACTTTGCCCAGCTGTTCATCGGGTTGCGAGCGCCTCTGATGGCGTTGTCGATATTCATCACAGATGTGCGTTCCACTTTGAGCATTGTTTCGTCCTCCGCGTGCTTTTTCTGTATTCAGTATACCACATTTTCTGTGCGATGTCAAGCAAAACGAAAGCGATTTCCCCCTCTATTTGACAAAGATGACGAAAATAAAGAAAAATGATTTTAGGGCTTGACATTTAGGAGCATTGGGAGTATAATAGTCGATGTTTTGTGATTTTATTTATTTATATAAAAGAAGGTGTTTTAGACTATGTTTTATGAACAATTTGCAGGCGCGTTCTCCGAAGGGGGAAGCTCACAGGTTTTGTTTGGCTTGGCACTTGCTCTCTTTACAGGACTTTTGCTATCGCGTTTTGCAAAGCCCCTGGGACTGCCTGCCGTTACAGGATATTTGATTGCGGGCGTGCTGATCGGCCCTTACTGCTTTGGCGCGCTTGGCATTACGGGCGTGTTTTCCAATGCCGAAATGATGAAGGGCACGGGCGCTATCGTGCAGGACGTGGCACTCGGATTTATCGCGTTTGCTATTGGCTCGGAGTTCAAACTCTCCTCGCTCAAAAAAACGGGACGTCAAGCCGCTATTGTTGGTTGCGCCCAAGCAGTTGTAACAATGCTTGTGGTTGACGGTGCGCTGATTGGCTTGCACTTTCTCCTTGGCGAAGAGGTGCTCCCCATTTCGGTCGCCATCACGCTTGGTGCTATCGCCACCGCAACCGCTCCCGCGGCTACAATGATGGTTGTAAAGCAATACAAAGCAAAGGGTCCCTTGACAAGCCTCCTCTTACCCGTTGTTGCACTCGACGACGCGGTTGGTCTTGTTTGCTTTGCGGTTTCGATGGGTATTGCACAAGCGCTGGAAAATGGCGCGGCTGCAATCGGCATCGTTTCTCTTCTCATCAACCCCTTGCTCGAAGTCATCCTTTCGTTGGTTCTCGGCTCGCTTGCAGGATGGGTCCTTTCGGTTGTAGAGGATCACTTCCAATCCAACAGTAAGCGTCTTTGCATCACTCTCACCTTTGTTCTTCTTACCGTTGCGCTCGCGCAGATGGAGTTCCACCTGCCCCTTGGCATTGAAATTGCATTCTCTAACCTCTTGGTTTGTATGATGATGGGTACGCTCTTCTGCAACATTTGTGACAGTGCCGACGAGCTGATGGAAAAGACCGACAGATGGACGATGCCGGTTCTCATTCTCTTCTTTGTATTCAGCGGAGCGGAGCTTGACCTCAGCATTTTTGGAACACCCATTATTATTGTGATCGGTATGGTTTACGTACTTGCCCGCGCACTTGGTAAATACATAGGCGCCGCGAGCAGCGCAAAGCTTTGCGGATGCAGCAAATCGATCGTGAAATATCTCGGCATTACGCTCTTCCCGCAGGCGGGTGTGGCTCTTGGAATGTCGGCGATCGCGGGCTCTCTCCTCGCGGATGGCTACATCGTAAGAAACATCGTTCTCTTCGGCGTGCTCGTTTACGAGCTCGTAGGCCCGATGCTGACTAAGATCGCCTTGACAAAGGCAGGCGACATCGTTCCCAAAGAGGAAGCTCGCGTTCATCACACGCTGGCGGAAGTATTCGCTGACGATGTGGATGATGAAGAATAAAAGCAAAACGGATGAAAGCAAAATGCTTTCATCCGTTTTTGTATAATTCATTATCCAAAATAACTCTTATATTCGGGTTCACAAACCAATTCTCGCAGTAATTCTTCTTCCCTTTCAAAAACAGATTTTACTCCTCGTCCACTGGATGGGCCCCAATAACCCGGAAGAGCATCTTTTTCTCTACCAATAAATTGCCATTCATCCTCATCAAAAGCGTATAGCACTTCCAACCCGTATGTTAAAAAACCTTTTTTACTTTTTAAGATAACATATCTTTTGGTTTTGTCTTTGGAATAAATAACCTTTACAACCTCATCGAGAAACGAATCTAATTGTTTATCATACATTATTTCCACAACCGATTCCCAAGTAGGCATGGGGAAAATTGAAACTTGTTGCTTCTTTTTGAATATAGACGCTATCCAATTTTTCATATTTCGCCACCTTTCACAGTTTCTTGTTCTTTTTGCCCTTATTTTACCACAAAAACGAAAAAGTGTCAAGTGTATCGTGCAAAAGCCATGTCCGATCAATGTTTTTGTTAGAAAGTTTTTTGGAAAGGGTGCGGGAAAACCTTTTTTCTAAAAAAGGTTTTCCCGCATTCCTATTCAAAAAAGCTAAATCAACTGAGCTGCTTTTAAACGCAATCTTCCCTTTCGGGTCTCTCCGTCGAAGGAGCGCAAGATAAAACGTCCGTGGCCGCGCACAGAGACGGTAATGGGTGGCGTGAGAACGGTATCAACACGTTCCTCGGGCTCGAAGTCGACCTCAACAAGACCGCTCCGCACGGCGCTCTGTGCCGCCTCTCGAGAGAGGTTGCAGAGCGCGGCGACCACGCAGTCAAGGCGAGGGGAAGCAACGGTGTCGTTGATGGGACGGTACTGCTTGCCGTCGCGGAAGGTCTCGTCGATGATACACTCGCGGCAGCGGACGGTATCCGCACCAACCTTTGTCAGTTCTCCAAGCAAAAATCCCGCGAGCGCGCGCGGACAAAAGAGAATGGCGCTGTGCTCATCCTGCACGGCAATGTCGCCTATGGCATCACGCTCGATGCCAAGCCCCAGGATAGCGCCGAGATAATCGCGGTGCGAAAGCTTGCGAAAGCCGCTCCCCTTGATGGAGAGCGAAACAACTGCTTCGCTCAATTCTTCGGCAAGATATTCCTTGAGAACGGCATACCGCTCAAGGTCCCCCTCGGGCAGAATTGCCGTCAGATACTCGGGCAGCAGAAAGAGGCACGCTCTTTCGGCATCATAATGACCGCCCCAGAACCAATACGCTCCGCGCATACCGCGCGCATCCAGCATCCGCTCGGCACGTCTGCGCTCGCGCATCGTCAAAAACGGAATGTGTGCCACGCTTCCCACGGCGCTTCGACGGATGGCATCCTCAAGGCGCGCTTCAAACATATCACGCGAGTTCTCGTTTGCCATTACAAAAGAACCTCGATGACGGTTTGCAGAATGAGAACGGCGAACACCGCGAACAGAAACGCCATATCAATGGGAAAACCAACAAACCAATTCAATTTTTCAAGCAGCTTGCGGAAGGGCAAGATGATGGGCTCGGTAATGGCATACAAAATGGATGCCAAAGGACCATCTGCCATAGGATCGATCCAAGACAGAATAGCACTTGCAAACAGGGCAATATCCAAAAAGCCCAAAAGCGCAAGCGCAATATTTTTAACAATGCTAACCACGTATTCCATACGGTTCTCCTTTATTGATTGAAACATCAATTTGTAAAACAGAAGTGCGCCTTTGCCAAGCGGCTCAATACTCTTGCCTCCCTCCGGGAGGGAGGTGTCAAATGCGCTTGCGTCATTTGACGGAAGGAGCACGCGACACTAACGCACAACACTCGCCATAAAACAACCACCTTATCTTTGTACTCGCGGGCTCCCTCACCCGACTTCGTCGGGAGCTCCCTCCCGGAGGGAGCCTTTCATATATCGACCCGCATCTGTTTTTGGCGTTCCGTCTACCTCGGTGTTAGTAATCAAGAATAAGTCATCTGATAGCAAAAGGCTGTTGCGTAAATCGCAACAGCCTTTTATGCGCAGATTACGCTTATACCTCTTCAACAACCTCTTCGTATTCCTCAACCGCCTCGGTCTCGGGCTCTTGGGCGGGTACCTCTGCAGGCGCCTCAGCCTCGGGAGCAAAGCCGGAAATATCTACACCGGAGGGAGAGATAACGATGGTGTTTTTGTTGGTTCTGATCATTTCGCCGCCAAGAACGTATGCAACACCGGAAAGGAAATCAACCAAGCGGTGTGCTTGCTCTTTGGTCAAGCGGCTGATGTCGAGCAAAACGATGCAACCCTCTTTGAGCTTATCGGCAATTTTGGTAGCCTCGATATGGCTCTTGGGTTGGAGAAGCTTGAGAGATACCTTATCGGCATCGTTTGCGGGACGGAATTCGGGATCCTTGCGAGCAGGATTTTCGAGAGCAGCTACGCTGTTTGCGGTCTCGTCGGGGATTTGAATGTCCTCGGGCATTACGTACAGCTCGTTCTCGTCGTAGCTTTCGTCAAAGTCTGCGTTGTCGTTGCGGACAAATCTTTTGAGTAAATTCATTTTGTGCCTCCTATATGTTCCTCATACAAAATACTAAATTTCGTGTTGCGCGAACAATGCGCGCCCGACGCGAACGATGTCCGCGCCCTCTTCGATAGCAACTTCAAAGCTATCGGACATTCCCATCGACAAAATGGGCCTACCTATATTATGAAGTTTTTTTTGCCAAATGTCAAGACATAATTGAGAAGTTTTGCGAAAATATTTGCGATATTCGTCATTTTTTTCGCATTTTGGCGCCATTGTCATAAATCCGCGCAAATTCAAATGCGAAAATTGGGCAAGCGATTGGCAAAAATCGGAAGCTTCTTGGGGAGCGATCCCGCTCTTGTTTTCTTCCATTCCGCTGTTGATCTCCACCAAAACGTCCATCACAAGATCGTGCTTGGCGGCTTGCTTTTCGATCTCGGCGGCAAGCGAAAGACTATCGAGCGAATGGATCATTGCCACCTTATCAATGATATACTTGACCTTGTTTTTTTGCAGCGTGCCAATAAAATGCACGCGCAGATCTTCGCGATTGAGTGCGTCCCAATGCTCAAGCAGCTGTTGCACGCGGTTTTCGCCAATATCGTTGACACCGAGACTGTGCAAATAGTTGATGTGCTCGACGTCGGTGTATTTGACCGCCGCCAAAAGCGTGACGTCTTGCCCGCCGCTTCTCTTTGCCGCCGCATCAATGCGTGCGCGTATGGCGGCAAGGTTTTCATCTACGTATGAAAAAGCCATCATCGGTACACCTTCCCTTCGTAAAGATCTTTGCCCGACACGATCAGAATATCGTTTTCGTATAGCTCTGTCAGCGAGCCCTCGCCCGGGAGTGCCGCAATTGCATATCCTTCACCGCGCCAAATGATGTCGGCTCTGCGGAAGCGCACGGTGCTTTCCTCAAACACGTAAACACCCGTCACACCGTTCTCGGTGACAAGTGCGGCTTCGGGAATGTAAAAGCCCTCGCTTTCTCCTACGGTAATTTCTACCGTTTGC
This sequence comes from Eubacteriales bacterium, assembly GCA_045127455.1. Classification (GTDB taxonomy): domain Bacteria; phylum Bacillota; class Clostridia; order Oscillospirales; family CAG-272; genus UMGS1865. Next base: position 27,800 of record JBGVQK010000023.1, on the reverse strand, counting down.
TTGCGGTAAAAGAGAAAATTACTCGGGTGGCTCTCGCAAACAAAAACGGCAAGCACAGTGTCACTTCCCGTTACCATTTTCGAGAGTGTCAGCTTTGCGGTGGCGTCGTTGTTTTCGGGAAATGTGAAGCGGTATCCTCTACCCGTGCGGAAGCTTGCTGCCACCGAGGGGGAAAGTTCCAAAGCCAGATACCATTCATATCCGTACACCAATTTCCCCACCGTTTGCCCCTCGGAAGTGACAGGAGTGCTCTCGGTGAGTGTATGCAAAGCATCGGGGGTGAGCGTTTCGAGCGCTTGCGCGGTGAAAAGGCTCTCAAAGCCATCCACGTATCCGCTATCGTAGAACAATCCCGAGGAAGCCTCGCTCTTGACCTCAAGCGACGTCGCATTGCCGATCAGGCTTTGCTTTTCGTCCTTCAGGGATTGCAGATGTGCTTTTGTTTGGTCGGTCTCCCCCACAAGCGAGACGTAGCGGTTGAGCGCCACAAAGAGCTTTTCTTCAAGTGTGGGAATAATATCAAGCCTGCCCGCCTCGGCTGCCGCGCTGATTTCCCCATAAAGCGCGAGATACTCGGCACGGTATTTGTTCGCCTCGGAAAGCGGCGTGCCGGGCTTGAGTTGGCTGTTTTCCAAAATGCGAATGGCGCGGTTGAGGCGCGTAAGGTGCAGTTGTGCCGCTGCAAGCTCCGTGCCGCTCGCCGCGGTTGACCAAATGCGGGCAACCGAAACGTTTTTGCCCACCTTGGTGCCGTTTTCTACCAAGGCGTCAACAAGTCCCGTCTCTTTGGCGGTGAGCACCTCTTCGTTACGGAAGAGATAAGCCCGGGCAGAGGTGATCTGCGTATCGGTGATGCGACGAACGGGGGTAGTGAGAACGTTGCCCATATTGAAGTTCATCGCGTGCGCCACCGTGTAAACGATAAGCCCCAGCATTGCCAAAATAACGGCAAAGCGAAGCGCGTATTTTTTCAAAAATCCTTTCCTTGTCATGCTCTTTCCTCCCCTCTTTGGAAGCGAGCAATAATTTCATCGCAGACGTCATCAAGGGAGCGAATAACACCGTCCTTTTCCATCTCCACCCACACGACGTAGGGCTTGGCAGAGAACCAAGTGAGCTGGCGTTTGGCATAGCGACGGGTAGCGGTTTTGAGGTTTTCGGTTGCTTCGGCAAGCGTTTCTTCCCCACGCAAATACCCGAGCAGCTCTTTGTAGCCAATGGCTTGCGCGGCGGTGAGGTTGACGTCAAACACACCCTCATCGAGGAGCTGCTTGGTCTCTTCGAGAAGTCCATCCTCTATCATCATATCCACGCGACGGTTGATGCGCTCATAGAGCACCTCGCGACGCGGATAATGAAGACCGATCACAACGGCATCATAAGGGGATTCGCCCGTTTGCGAGCGACGGTCAAATTCGCTTTTGGGAATGCCCGTTTGCTCGTAAATTTCAAGCGCGCGAACCACACGCTTGACGTTGTTGGGGTGTATTACATCGGCACTTTCGGGGTCAACGGAACGCAAGCGCGCGTGGAGTGCCTCGATGCCCTTTTCCTCGGCATATTGAAAAAGAGAGGCACGCAGAGCTTCGTCGGCGTGGGTCTCTTCCATCTCACCGCACAAAAAACGGTCGAGATAAAGCCCCGTTCCACCGCAGAGGATGGGCAATTTTTGGCGCGCGGCGATCCCTTTGACGGCTTCCCCTGCCAGCGTAACGTAATCGGCGCAGGAAAAAGGAGCGTCGGGCTCGACGGCATCGATCAGGTGGTGCGGAATGCCGCACATTTCTTCTTTGGTCGGCTTTGCCGTGCCGATGTTCATACGGCGGTAGACCTGCATAGAGTCGCAGGAGACCACCTCGCCGCTAAGACGGCGGGCAAGCTCGACCGAAACAGCCGTTTTTCCGCTTGCGGTAGGGCCAACTACGGCAAGAATTTTGATTTTTTGTTCAGTTGCCATCGTTCCCTCCCCAAAGCGTAAAATTTTGGGCGCATACCGCCCCATTTTAGAATTCTTATAACATTATTATACAGTATCACCGCCCGTTTGTCAAGGAGAAAAAGCGAGACGTGACAAGAAAAAAGGCTTGCTTTTGGGCAAGCCTTTGGTTATGGGGATCGATCATTCTTCAATTTGCGAAAGGACGTCGGCAAGCGTTGTTCCTTTTCCAAGATAGATATCCGCGGCGGCGATAAGGCGCGCCTCGGCGGTTTGGTGAGAATCGTAAACGCCAACGGTGGCAAAGCCTGCTTTTTTTGCCGTCTCCAAAGCGAGGGCGGAATCTTCAAATACGGCAGTTTGGGAAAGCGGCGTTCCCAAGACCTTTCGCGCCGCCAAAAATACGTCGGGGCGCTCCTTCCCCACACCGATATCCAAGCAGGAAATAATGGTTTCGGGTGTAAAAAATTCGGCAAGTCCGCAGCTCTCAAGGGCGATGCCGAGATAGCGACGGTCGGTGGCAGAGGCGAGGCAAACGCGCACGCCACGCTCGCGCAGAGCCGTCAAAAGCTCGACCGCGCCAGGCTTTGCCGTAACAACGGTGCCATAAAAATAGTGAACGTAAGAGGCGGCAAAATCCTCGAATTCCTCGGCACTGCAAGGAATATTGAGGTAGCCGTGCAGATAAGAAATGGCGCGGCTGAAGATCATAGTGCGCACGTGAGTGTCAAAATGATTGGCATCCATCGAAAAATCGGGGTTGCCGAAATATTTTTCTCCCATATCGCGCCAAAAGCGATCCCAAAAGGACAAGGAATCTATCAATGTTCCGTCCATATCAAAAATCGCGCCTTGAAGCTTCATAAAACCCCTCTTTTCTCACCTTGCGTGCTTGTTTTTATACATTATAGCATTTTTTAGACGAGATTGCAAGCGGATGATAAAAAATCGCACATTCTTCTCTTCGTCCGTCGGATGCTCCGCATCCGTCACCTCATCCGCCTCGCAGTGGCTCGGCACCTGTCTCGCTGCGGCTCGGTCACGCTCACGTTCTGACAGTCCGCCGGACTGTCATTCATTGCGCTCGCGCCGCTTCGCTACCTCAAGGGGAAGGCTTTTTGATAGTTTGCCGCCAAAGAAGCGAGAATATAGATGCCGGTGTCATTTGGTTAAGAAAAAAGAAGCCCCACTCAAGAGAAGATGGTACACGACAGCGTAACGGAGATGGTTTTGGAAAAGGAACTCCCCTCTCAGGCGCCTCACGGCGCCAGCTCTCCCAAAGAGAGAGCCTTTCATAATTCCTTAACTTAATATCATTGATACAGATACTTCGTTTACATAAGATGAATTTTTCTTGGCCGATCAACCTTTAGCCTTCTCCTTGAGGAGAAGGTGTCAAATCCGCTTTACGGATTTGACGGATGAGGTGACGCCATCGCAGATGGCGCAGAATTACCACATACAAAAACCCCCAACCTTGACTGTTGGGGATATTTTTATTACGGCGTATCGGTCAGCCCAATAAAATAATCTGCGCTGACGTTGTAAAAGCGGCATAGCTTTATCAGATCGTCAATTTTTAATTCTGCTCTGCCATCTTCAATATGGCTGTATCCTTGTTGGGATTTGTTGATAATTGCGCCCACCTCTTTTTGTGTCAGGTCGCTATCCTCGCGCAAATTTCTCATTCTAATACGATAGTTCATACCCTACTCCTTATATAAAACTCTGCAAAAAGTTTATCATACTCATATTTTGAGTATTGATAAATACTCAAGAATTGAGTATAATAGTGTTACAAGCAGATTTTTGGTTGCTTTGAACGTCTGTTTTTTAATAGGCGTATGCTTTGCTTGCGGAGGTAAAAATGATTTGCTCTAAATGCGAAAAAGATATCAACGTTGCGCCCTTACATATTAAAAAGGTCATTATTTGGCAAAAAATAAAAGAATTTCGGTGCAAAAACAGCTTGACACAAAAGCAGGTTGCCGATTTGCTTGGCGTATCACCACAATCCGTTTCCAAATGGGAACGCCAAGAAAGCTATCCCGACATCACTTTTTTGCCCCTGCTTGCCGCTGTTTTGGGGTGTAGGATAGACGACTTTTTTGCTTGATTTTCACCCAACGGTCAAGCGCCTCTCCCCTTGCGCGTCGCTATTTTTAACATAACAAAAACGCCACCGCTCAAAATTGAGTGGTGGCGTTTGGCGTTTATTAACGGTAAAAGCTATTGCCGCCGATGAACTCGCGCACGATGCTTGTGGGCGGAATTTCATCATCGACGTCTGCTTCGTAGACGTAGTTGAGGATCTTGACCATTGCTCGCACCTGGTCGTAGCAATCGTCATCTGCTCCAATGGCTTGCAACAGCGGGAAGATGTGGCGCTTGAGCACCGCCAGCTCGTAGAGCGTGGAGCTGTTAAAAATAACGTCGGCGTTCTCTTGGAAGGGGAAGATCCATCTCTCCTCGCCGCGGCGGACAGAATCCCACATGGAAAGCGTTTTTTGAACCGAGGAGCCGCGTGTTTCATAGTCGCGCACGGTGCGGCGCAACAGACGCAAATATCGGCTGGCAATGCGGTTGTGATCGTCGAGATTGAGAGGAAGAAGTGGGCTGACGTACATTTTGAACACCTTGCTTCCATCTAATTTTTCGGGCAAGAGCACGGGGTTGAGCGCGTGCAGTCCCTCTATGATGATAACGGTATTCTCACAAAGGCACATACGGTGACCGTTCCACTCTCTCTTCCCCGTTTTGAAGTTGAAAACGGGGATCTCAACCTCTTTGCCATCCAAAAGCAAGCCGAGGTGCTCGGCAAAAAGTGCGGTGTCAATGGTGTTGATGTGCTCAAGGTCAACGCTTCCGTCGGGCTCGGTGGGGATCTTTTCGCGGTCGATATAATAGTCGTCAAGGCTCATTAGAATCGGCTTTTTGCCGTGCACGCGCAGCTGCGTAGCCAAGCGGTTGGCAGAGGTGGTCTTGCCCGAGGAGCTGGGTCCCGCAAGCATCACTGCCTTGGCACCCCTCTCGCAGATCATATCGGCAATTTGCGAAAAGCGCTTTTCGTGCAAAGCCTCGTTAACACGGATCAGCTCGCGCACCTGCCCCGACTCAACAAGCTCGTTCAGGTCTGCAACCGTTTCGCAGCCCATCAGCTCTCCCCAACGCTTGCCCTCGGTGTAGACCGAGAAGAAATTGGGCATCTCGCGATAAGGAGAAACGCTATCGGGGTGGTTGGCATCGGGGAAAACGAAGATAAAGCCATCGGATGCGGGCAAGATCTCCCACGAGCGCAAAAAGGAAGTGGAGGGTGCCATTTCCCCATAGTAATAGTCGGCAAAGCCTTCTACCTCATAAAGGTCGATGCGCTCTTTTTTGCGGTATTTGAGCAGTCTTGCCTTGTCGTCCTGCCCTTGCTTCAAAAAATACGCGATCGCTTCCTTTGTAGGCAATCTGCGGCGGTTGAGCGTGATGTCCTCTTTTATGATCTTTTCAACCTCTGCCTTCAGGCGATCGGCAGAAAAATCCTCGGCTCCTTCCACCTTAAAAAAGGCTCCCGCACCAACAGTGCAGCCCATTTTTGCTTGCGCCTTTGGCCACAGGCGGCTAAGTGCCAAAAAGAGGATAAACTGTGCGGTGCGACGGTAGGCATCGCGACCGATGGGGTCGCTGTAACGCAAAAGACGGATAACACCGCCCGACGCCGCCACAGCGCGGCGCATCGATTCGCGTTCCTTAACGTCCTTTTCTCTCACGGGTATATAATTGAGGGTAAACACACGTCCCGAAATTTTGGCAGCCAACGGGTCGGTGGAAAGCTTGCCTTCCATTAGGCCCATTTCCTTGACAATATCCAAAAGCGATTGCCCCGGTGTTGGTGTGATCTCTATTCCGTCTATCAATAATTTCATTTTCTATCTCCTATCTGTTTGATCATTAATTTTGTTTTGCAAGCATTGCAAGGGCACGCTCCCTGATGCTTGCAGTGCGATGTGATGAGGTCAAATATAGGATGCCGCCTATCCCACTGTTTTGCGTGTCGGTCAAAAAGCCAACGGCTGTTGCTCCTACGTAAAGGATATGAACCTTCCCCTTGCTTATTTCCTCTAAATTGCAGGCGGGATTGCATTTTTCAAAATCGGTTCTCCAAGCGTTCAGCAAATGCTCTGCGGTGGGGTCGCGCCCTTCAAGGCAGACCTGCGTCAGATCTTCTCTGCCCTTTAACAGTCGCACCGTTTGCACAAGGTTTATGCAGATAAGGCAGACGTTGAGCACCGCCACGGGCCAAGTGTTGACGCAAACGGCGTAGATAAGGCTGATAAGCCCTCCACACATATTGATGATGCGGAGCTTGACGACCGAGGTCATCATCATTGAAACGATCACAAGCGCCGTGCCGATGTAGCCGAAAATTTCGAGATAAACGTTCATTTTGAAAAAAGTCTCCTATGTAAAAAATATGGTTGACCACGGGAAATTCATCCGGTAGTCAACCATTATCGGTGGTTTGTAGAAACACTTGCCCATATTGCAAGAATATACCTCATAAAGTAAAGCTCTTTGCTTTGCCCATACAGTATACCATATTTTTGGAGATTTGTCAAGTATTTTTATTTTGCATTATGTGCGCGGTAAGCCTCTACCACGTATTCACCAAAAAGATGACCGAGTGAAAGGACACTCATAGCATCGTAGTGTGCAAGGTCGGGGGATGCTTCGGGCTCGTGTTGATAGGTCAGCCCTGCATCAATGGTAGAAAAATAATAGTTTGCGGCAGAGTCATTTGCCATCTTCTCTTTTGCTGCATTGATCGCCTTGTATTCGGGCCAGCAGGGGCTGTTGGAGATGCCCGCATCAACAAAGCAAATGCCGCCATCCTCGGCGTATTTCGCAAAATCGCGGCGCATATAGGAAACAAAATTGGTTTGTGCCTGGTAGTAGCGGCTGCAAACCTGCTCCTCAAAAGCGTCGGATTCCCCTTGCATCCAACAAATAGCACCGATGCGTGCATCGTAGCCCGCATCCAGCAAAGCCTCCATATAGGTATTGACGTATTTTTGCATTGCCTTGTAAAGAGAGCCGCGCTCTCCATACGCCAGCCATTGATAATAAAGAGACGTGCCCGAATAAGAGTATTTGAGAATGACGACCTTTTCCCCTTTCCACTTGCTAGCAAAGACCTCTGCCATGCCAACCTCGGGGCCAAAATAGCCGTCATCTACGGCACAGGTGAGGTCTACGTTTACAAACTCTCCGTTTGAACAATTGCGGTGATTGTCTACGCAGTAATTGATCCATACCGAATCAAATCCATTCTCATATTTTGCAAATTGCTCGGCGGTGACGCCCTTTTGCAGATATTCAACGTGCCCGATGCCGGTGGCATTGCTCTGCCCCAAGAGCAGAACGACACGAACACGCTCTCCGTTCCCGCGCGGCAGGTCTCTCGGCTCCAAAAAGTTGGTGTGCAGCTCCATTTCAACGGCTCTGCCGGGCCAGCTCTCGTGCCGCCACAAAAAATATCCGCCAATGCCCACACCAACAACGGCAAGTGCTAAAACGGTGCACAAAATTGCTTTGAACAAAATTTTTTTCATATTGCTTTCCTTTTGAAAACTGTAACAAAGAGCTATTTATTGCCCGTTGCGTGCGCGATAAGATTCTACCACGTGCTCACCGAACAGGTGACCGAGCCCCAATTCACTCATCGCATCGTAGTGCCCCCAATCGGGGTCTCCTTCGGGCTCCTTGTGAATGGTAAAGCCTGCCTCGATGGTTGGAAAATACAAATTCAGGTCGGAGTCCTTTGAAAATCTTTCCTTTGCCTCGTTGATCTCGGGATATGCCGGCTCACAGTAGGGGCTGTTGGAAATACCCGCATCAATAAAGTAGATGCCGCCATCCTCTGCATAGTCTTGCAGATCGGTGCGCAGGTAAGACGCAAATTTGGTTTGGCTTTCGTAGTAACGCGCCGCCTTAAAATCGGTGGTGTCCGACTCCCCTTGCATCCAACAAACAGCACCGATGCGCGCATCGTATTGCTTTTGACGCAAAGATTCCATATAGGTGTTGACAAAATTCAAGCAAGCCTCGTAGATCGAGCCGCGCGCGCCGTTGCAAAGCCAATGATGGTGCAAGGAATAGCCCGACATCGTGTATTTCAAAATAACGACGGTCTCCTCGGCGTAAGCCTCTGACAGCACCTCTGCCATACCGACCTCGGGGCCAAAGCATCCGCCTGCGGCATTTGTTAGGTCAACCGGCACAAACTCGCCGCCCGAGGTGTATTTGTGATCGTCAAGGCAGTAGTTGATCAGGACCGAGGAATAGCCCTTTTCGTATTCGGTATATTTCTCCTCGCCCACGCCCTGTTTGAGATAGCTCCGCAGAGAGCAGCCCGTGGCGTTGCTCTGTCCCAGCAGCAAGATCACTTTTACGCGCTTATTTTCGCCCACGTCAAGCGATTGCGGCTCGGGAAATTCGTTATTCATACCAAGCCAAACGGTTTGATCGGCAGTCTCCTCTCCCTCATTGGGAGTGGTGCAGGAGACAAGCCCCACACATAGCAAAAGCAAAGCAAGAGCAACACAAACAATTCTTTTTTCGTTCATTTTCCTCACTCCTTTTTCTCATTATAGCACACCGCGTGCAAAAATGCAAGAAAAAACGGCAATAAAACAGAGGCTGCCACCGTGTGACAGCCTCCGAGTAAAACATCTATTACAGAGTTACAGGAACAAAGAAGTATACGCAGAACAGAGCTGTTACAACAAGTGCAACAACGGATACGTTCCATACGGGCTTTTCCTTCTTGTCGATTGCGTACTTCACCAGAGCGATGAGGTATGCTACAAGGGACATAACGGTGTAGGTTACAAGACCCATACCGATACCCTTGGTGATGGAGTAAGAGAGAAGCATAACAACAATGGTCAGGAACGCAGAGGTTGCACTGATAGCATTGTTCATATCAACACTCTTTAGATTGTTCTTCATCATCAAAACGCCAACGTAAATGAGAGCTGCTGCGGTTGCCGCACCGGGGATAACTGCAAATACGGGCATAGCAAACATTGCCAAGAAGAACATAACCGCAGTGGTGAAAGAAGTCAAACCGGTTCTGCCGCCTGCGGATACGCCTGCACCCGACTCAACAAAAGTGGTAACGGTAGAGGTACCGAGCATAGCACCTGCACAGGTTGCAACTGCGTCGGAGATCATGATCTTGTCGTAGTTGTGGGGCTTGTTGTTCTCATCGGAGAGAATTCTGTTACCGCCGCAGCAACCAACGATGGTGCCCATGGTATCAAACATATCGATCATGCACATGGTGATGATGACCATAATAACGGTGAATACGCTGCCGCCCTCGGGAACGAGACCTTCCTTGAATACGTCAACAAAGGAAAGGAATACGGAGTTCTCGCCTGCAAAGAAGTTAGCGAAGTTTTCCCAGAACTTCCAGGAAACTGCGCCGTCGCCTGCAAGAACTGCAAGGTCGGTAACACCCATAGGAATACCGATAAGGGTTGCACCGAGGATACCAAGGATAACAGAGCCCTTAACGTGGAGCTTATCAAGGATTGCAATGAGGAACAAGCCGATCAATGCAACGATCGCAGTTTTTGCAGCAAGGGAAGCAGGGTTGCCGTCGTTAACGATCTGTTCGCCCCAGTTGGTAAAGTCAACCAAAGCAACTTGGGTATAATCGTTTTGAACGATAATGCCTGCATTTTGGAAACCAATGTATGTAATAAATAAGCCGATACCAATGGAAATAGAGCTTCTTACAGGAACAGGCATACCGTCGAACACGAGCTCGCGGAAGGACTTGCCATTGATCTTAATAAGAGTAAGAGCAAGGAACAGAACGCCGGAGATGAGGACCATCATAAATGCTTGGCCAAGAGAGAATCTTACGCCGTAGGTGTCAGCTGCCCAAAGAGCAACGAGACCGCCGAGCAAAGAGTTCAGACCCATGCCCGAAGCTTGAGCGAGAGGCATTTTAGCAAGGAATGCCATCAGGAGTGTGCCAATGATAGCACCGAGAGCGGTTGCAATGAATACAGAGGGCCAGTAGGCTTGATCTGCACCCACAAGGATCTGTGCGGGGTTGACGGTCAGAATGTACGCCATTGCAAGGAACGTAACGATACCTGCAATGATTTCGGTTCTGATACTGGTTTGCTTTTCGATGGGATCGTATCCCAACGCCTTGAGAAATCCGTTTTTCATTTTTTTCCTCCTTCTATACCCTGCCTTTTGCAGAATATACCCTATTTTATCACACGAAAGTGGCAAATGCAAGCATTTTTTTCGCACAAAAATCACTTTTATGCACATTATGCAAAACTGTGTCGTCTCTCCCCCACTTTTTTTGTGAATTCGACGTGTTTTTTTCAAAAGAAAAAAATATCGCAAAAACTCTTGCTTTATTGGCAAAAATTTGCTATACTTATTATATAAAAAAATAAGGAGGTTCCCATTTATGGCACTTACATATATTATTGGCGGCAAAATCGTTTTGCCCGAGGCCGTAGTCGAAGGAAAAGCACTCGCTTTTTCAAAAGAAACCGGCAAAATTGAAGGCGTTGTCGACACCGTTCCCCAAGGGGCTGACGTCATCGACGCGTGCGGCAATTACGTAGCTCCCGGTCTTGTGGATATCCACATTCACGGATACCTTGGCGAGGATACCTGTGATGCAAAGCCCGAAGGCATTAAAAAGATGGCTTACGGTGTGGCGCAAAACGGCGTTACTTCCTTTCTGCCCACCACCATGACCGTGGCGAAGAACGAAATTATTGACGCCCTGAACGCTGTTCGCTCTGTTAAGGAAGCGAGCAAAACTTGGGATGGCGCCGAGATCATCGGTGTTCATGCCGAGGGTCCCTTTATCAACCCCAACAAAAAAGGCGCACAGGCAGAGGAAAACATCCTCGTTCCCGATGCCGACTTCCTTTTAGAGAATGAAGATATCATTACGTCCGTAACCCTCGCTCCCGAAATGGACCCCGGTCACAAGTGCATTAAGTGCTTGGCGGCAAAATCCAAGATTTTGGTTTCGATGGGTCACACCGATGCAAAATTCGAAGAGGCTATGAGCGCGGCTCGCGATGGCGTTAACCACGCAACCCACCTCTTTAATGCAATGTCTGCCCTCGCCCACCGCAACCCCGGTGTTGTTGGCGCGGCGCTGGCATCCGAAAACGTCTCGGTTGAGGTCATTGCAGATACCTTCCACATCAATCCCGGTCTGTATTCCATCATTGCAAAGGTTAAGGGCGACAAGATGGTGCTCATCACCGACTGCACACGCGCCGGCGGTATGCCCGATGGCGAGTATGACCTTGGCGGACAACCCATCTTCCTCAAGGGAATTGAATGCCGTCTTGCCGACGGTACCATTGCAGGTAGCGTTCTCAAACTGAACAACGCAGTCAAGAACGTTCTCGACCACACAAGCCTGCCCGTAAACGAGGTTTTCAAAATGGCATCGCTCAACCCCGCAACCGCCATTCACGTTGCCGACCGCATCGGCTCGCTGGAAGCAGGCAAGGATGCCGATATCATTATTGTAGATAACGATATTAACGTTCTCAGAACCATCAAGAAAGGAAGAACCATTTATGAAGCTTAAAATGAATGCTCCGCTCGACCCCGGCTTTATGCCCATGGCAGTTGTATATCGCGAATTTGAAACAGCTGTTGCCAAAGAAGGTGGCCAAAAGCTGACCATTGGTCTTGAAAGAAACGACGGTCTGACCTCTGTTTACACCGTTGACGTATTCCAAGACGGCACCGGTCACGACGAAGAAAACCACGAGTTTGTTGAGCGTCTTGTAAAAACTCTGCTCTGGACCCGTGGCGGTTATAAGATCATTATCGCAGGCTCTAAGGTTATCGCTGATAGAATTAAAGCTGACTACTCTGTTGGCGGCTATCGCGATTTTGACCGCGACTTTATGTCAGGCGTTTACGAAGCTCCCTTTGAGGTTATTCACGTTCCTTTCGAACAAGCTCCCGTAACCAAAGAGTCTGCCGCTCCCGTGGGTCGCCATTTGGATGGCTGCCGCATCGGCTTTGATGCAGGCGGAAGTGACCGCAAGGTCTCCTCTGTTGTTGAGGGTGAAGCTACCTACTCCGAGGAAGTCGTATGGTTCCCCAAGCTGCAAAACGATCCTTCCTATCACTATGCAGGCATTATGGATGCAATGAAGACCGCGGCTTCTAAGATGCCTCGCGTGGATGCGATCGGCGTTTCCACCGCAGGTGTTGTTATCGGCAACCGCATTATGACCTCTTCCCTCTTCCTCAAGGTAAAGAACGAGAACCCCGAGGCGTTTGAAAAGGTTGTTAAAAACATTTACACCGACATTGCAAAAGAGCTTGGCAACGTTCCGATTGAGGTTGCAAACGACGGTGACGTTACCGCACTTGCAGGTGCTATGGACCTTGACGACAACAACGTGCTGGGCGTTGCAATGGGCACGAGTGAGGCAGGCGGATACGTTGACGGCAACGGCAATATTACAGGTTGGCTCAATGAGCTCGCATTCGTTCCCGCAGACTATAATAAGGATGCTATGGTTGACGAGTGGTCGGGCGACTACGGATGCGGCGTTAAGTACTTCTCGCAGGACTCCGTAATCAAGCTCGCTCCTGCGGCAGGCATCGAGCTCGATGAGAGCGCATCCCCCGCAGAAAAGCTCAAGGCTGTTCAAAAATTGATGGCAGAGGGCGACGAAAGAGCCAAAAAGATTTACGAGACCATTGGCGTTTACTTTGGCTATGCAATTGCTTACTATGCACTGTTCTATGATATCAAGCACGTGCTCCTGATGGGCCGCGTATCCTCGGGTGAGGGCGGAAACATCCTGCATAAGAACGCGCAAAAGGTACTTGAGGTTGAGTTCCCCGAGCTGGCAGAAAAGATCACCATTCACCTGCCCGACGAGAGTAGCCGCCGCGTAGGACAATCCATTGCAGCAGCAAGCTTGCCGAATATTGGTTGATTAAAGAGATAAACAGCAAAAAACGAATAAAAACAAGAAACCGTAGTTGCATTTGCGACTACGGTTTCTTTTTGTTTGGTGTTTTGTTAGCCTTCCCCTTGAGGGGAAGGTGGCAAATGCGCTTGCGTCATTTGACGGATGAGGTGTAGCCATCGTAGATGGCGTCAAGACACAAAGAATCCAAACGGACGCTCTGCGTCCTACACCTCATCACCCACGTTCCGCGGGAGCTTCCCCTCAAGGGGAAGCCTTTTGGGGAACGCGCGCAAAAATGGCAGAGGATGCGAGATCCTCTGCCTTTTTGTTTGGTGTTTGGTGTTTTAGCCTACCCTTGAGGGGGAAGCCTTTGGTTTTTTGCAGACAAAAAATGTGAGCTTTGTGGACTTTTTGAACTCAATTTTGCCGCCGTAGATTTCTAAACAGAAATCAATTTCTAGGAAACGCCCCAAGTGGCGCCCGCCCAAAGGCGGGCGCGTTTGGATTTTGGGGATTATCAACCACCCATAACGTATTCGATACAATACAGCATCTCTTCCCAAGTCAATTGACCCTTGCCAATTGCAACTTTGAAATACTTAAACGGCAGAGCATTGAATTGTTCTTCGGTGAGATATTCCTTCAAATCATCGTAGGTAAACAATCCGTACTGTTCGATGTCTGCTTGCATCTTTTCTTCGTCGTACTTCAGATTTTCGTCGAATTCAAAGATGTTTGCGTGTCCGGTTGTAACGTTATGAGGAGCGGGAGCAAATGCCAAGATGCCACTTGCAAAGTGGTTCATGTGCCATGCGGTCAGCGGGCTGTAAATCTTAGTGTACTCGTAGGTGACATATGCTTCGGTCAATGTTACGGTTGCGCCGACGAACTCACTGCCATTATAATTAGTTGCATAAAATTCGTGACCAACAAACTCGTGCATATTCTCTTCGGTGATGAATACATACTTGTTCAATGTAACATCAAACGCACCGTGACCATTGATAATTCTCAACAATTCGCCATTGGAGAATGCAAGATTGATAACATTATACCATGTAGCGGATAGATCGTAGTGATCAAGCATGATAATGATACCAGCTTCAAATTTACCTGTCTCGTGGTTGAATACAAGCAATTGATCAGCATAAGTCAAATCTTCAACCTTCTTTTGTGTACCATCTGCGAGAGTGATCAGCGTCCCTTCTACAAAGCAGACTTTTTTGTTAGCTTTGATTGTTATCGTATCTGCTCCCTCTGCTTTATAAGAGAATGTTAGAACAGTGGCACCCGGACCGGTGACATCGGAGATGTTGTTCGGATAGTTTTTGCTTGTAACAGAGTCGAATGTAACATCTGTCAACACTTTATCTACGGCAGCGCTTCCATTGTAGGATTCTCCCGGAATAAGATAGATTTTGCCATTATCACCCACTTCTTGACCACCCAACGCGAAATTCGAAATACCAGCTCCGGTAAGTTCGATGTTGGCGGTAAAGTCAATCGTTACCTCTACCTTTGTCTTCCACTCAATCGTAATTACGGTGTCTTCAGTCAAGGAGTAAGGACTACCAGGATTGCCATTAAAGGTTGTTGCAGCATCTTCGCCGATTTGAATCGTCCAACCACCAAAATAATATTTCTTGTTATTGTCGGTTGTAGCACCATCGTTGTCTTTAAGCTTAGGCAGGTCAATGTTGTTTTGACCGGGGATATACCAATACGTTCCATACGTTACAAGATCATTATTATAGGTGGTAGAATTGTCCTGGGTTTGATAGGTAACAGAAACCTTGTGAATCCACTTTGCATACAACGTGATCACCTTTGTTCCATCGCCGGTGTATGCGGTTGTGTACTCATTGCCATCGGTGCAAGCGGCATCGGTATACCAACCACCAAAATACCACTCTTTATTGGTAATGTCATTGTACTTAGTCACCAGGTTCATAAGTGTATCGTTTTCTTCGGGATCATAACCCAAGCCGGATTGTACCTCATTGTAACTAAGATCATATCCGGTTTTGTCGTTGTCCATATCGAACTTGTAGGTATAGGGGTCCTTTGTAAAGCGTACATACACCGTTATGGTACCGTTTGCAGAAGCCTTTGCAACAGCAAGACAATTTGCCAACGACAGCTCGGAAATCACTTTTCCATTGAACATCCAACCAGAATCGTAGTAATCTGTGGGTGTTATAACCTCAGGCAAGCTCAAGGTGCTCTCTGCAGTAAACTTACCATCTGCAATGCCTATGTTGATAGGTTGGTTAGTATCCATATCAACTCCTTCATACTTGATGGTGTATTGGATAGCCGTCCATTTTGCAGTCAACGTAATCGTGGTATTTCCACAATTTGCAGGCAAGCTATCTCCATTTTCAACCTTGGTGCTACCATTGTACCAACCGTCAAAGATGTAGTGATCTCTAGTGGGGGTGGGGAGATTTGCATATACGCTTCCACTGGTAGCGGGCAATCCAATAACACCGTTTACATTTCCGCCAGCAGAGTCAAGCTTAATAGCAACACCTGTTTTCCATTCGCCGTTTTGATATACGTATATAGAGTTAACCGTAGGCGTCGTATAGCTTGCTGCGCCGTTTTCGTTCATAAGTTGCGCACCCAAACCAACATTTTTTGTTTCACAACCCGAAGTTGTAGTTGTCTTTACTACTTCGGGAGCGGTGTAATCTTTCGTGCTCGTGATTTGCACAAGCCCGCCTTCACCGACAGAATAAATTTTGCCACCAAACGATGCGCATATCATAGTGCCATTAACTGTGAGTTCTGCGGCATCTATTTGGGAACCGTCTATTCTGTTGGTGGGATAGCGACAAATCGCCTGCTGTGCATTTGCATCCGTTCGAGAACCAATTGTTTTGGTATCTACATAGTCTTCGTATACAACCAACCCGTTAATGTTAAGTACAGCACCGGAGTTTACTGTAAACGTAGCACCAGGCATCAGCTTAAAGCGTTGCAGCATATCAAAAGTTGCTATAACTTGCCCGTTTTCTTTGTTAACGTCGAGAGTTATATGGTAGAAATGCGAAATCGGGAAGAAGAATTCTTCTGTGCCCACCTCAAGATTTAGATCTTTCAGATTCAACGACATTTCGTTGGTTCTAGCGCCACCAAAAACGTGCACATCGCAAATTTGAACATCAGGTCTATATCTTGCTGTCAAATAGCTATTTGCCATATCGGTCAGTTCAATAACTGCTCCCGATCCTTCAGCACCAATAAACGTGACAGAGGTTATGTTGTTTTTAGAACTTGCATAAAGTGCCGCCCAAGTTCTCATCGTTCCGCCATAATTGATTTGCAACGTAGGACCAACGTTCATCATAACAAATCTGTTGAACGGAGATACAGGAATGCCTTTTTGAACAGCACCTGTATACATAGCAGAAGTACCGGAGCCACCAGCAAAGTCGCAAACTACGTAGGGTTGTTCTATCTTACCACCATTTTGGATGATAACCTTGCTTCCATTACTTTCTTTAGGATTTCCAAATTCGCGGATAAATCCTGCTGCATAGATTGTACCGTAGTTGTTAATCATCGCATTTTCAGCAAGCAGCAACTGTGCATGATAACCTGCGGTAAATCCAGAGTAGGGGTTTCCTCCTCCTCCTCCGTGAAGCTGACCAGAAATTTCCAGTACACCACCCTTGTTAATGGTGATTGTTGTATCATTCGCCAAAATGACCTTAACAATACACAGTTCACTCGCATTGTCTGCAATGTCAGCGGGAAGCAAATCTGTATCATACAATTCAAAGTTGATGAGATCACCAACCCAAGTGTTTCTGCCCGCGGCATTGTCGGTGATACCATACGGCAATAGCAATGTTACGCCTGCATCAACAACAACATCATCCATAATGTAGATGTCGCCCAGACCAACTATACTGTTGGGACGTACCCAAACCGTATCACCGTAAACAGCCGCACCCAATGCATTCTCAATGCTGCCATAAGGTATGCTGTTATTGAGATATGCAACGGTTGCAAGTGTTATTGTGTATTCTTTGGTGCAAGATGCTACAGCATAGTTGTCTTTTTCCGTAGGTGTAAATGTTACGGTAACTTTACTCTTTGCACCAGATTCACTTGTGTTGTACCAAGATACGACCTTTTCAAACTTGCCGGGGATTTCAGCATTGTTTGCGCTATTATATGCTTTCAATCCTGTAAGAGCAAGATCCAATCTGTTTTGATAGTACTTGTCGGCTGTAAACGGATTGCTCCAAGTAACTTCGGCTCTACCGATATCAACAGTAAGAGTCTTGTTATCGGCCTTGTTATAGTTGTCGCCTTCTTCAACCTTATAAGTGATAACGTAGATGCCAACATCCTTGATGCTGCTAACAGCGGAACCGCCCTTTGTGATCGTCCAAGTCAGCGTACCAACATTGGTGGTTGCAAAGTCTGCAGGGTCGATTGCACTGCCAGTGTACGTCGTTTGTACAATACCGTTGCTATTCAACTTCGTTGAGTCGATAGTGATAACGGCGTTTGCTTTTTCAATCTCGTACTTGTAAATAACAGGATCGGTACTCTTGTTATCGGACCATACACAGTTAGGCTTAAGAGTCAACTTTACTGTGTAAATAGCAGCGTTTTTGCTTGTCGGGTTACCGTTAGCATCCTTGCTGGACCAAGTAATTGTGTAGTAATCGCTTGGCTTAATGTCAAGATGCTGAACACTACCGTTATAGACGAAGGTTTGCGTAATAGCATCCGCATTGGCCGGGCGGTTGAAGGGGAGATCAACCTCTCTAGCCTTAATCTCGAAGGATGCCCAACCTGTATTCGTCATATCACCTGTGTAGTTTTGGCTGGTGCTCTTGATTCTTGCCTTAACAAGGTACGACGTACCAACGGCAGTAGGAGCAGAGGTGCTCCAAGAAGCTCCGTTATCGGAAGAATACAGGAACTCGATCTCGCTTGTGGGAACATCATCGCCACTACCGAAGGTAGCCGAAACCTTGAGTTCGGGGAGTGCCCCTGTAGCACTATAAGGCCACGAAGTACCACTGAACGCGGTGTCGTCCTCACCGTAAGTGATGCTGCCAAAGGAAACGGTTGCCTTTTGGATCTTGAAAGTAACCTCAACAGGATCGGCCTTGTAGTTCGTTTCGGTAGTTGCGAGCGAGATAACTACAGGATAAAGACCTGCATTCAGGGCGGTAGTATTATTCACCTTGAAGGCGTAGGAGAGATCGAGGTTGTCTCCGCCCAAACCAGTTGCAGAAGCATTGATGAGGTTCTTAATCTGCTCAAGGGTATACTCCGCGTTTTTGAAATCCGCGGTAAATACTTGACCATCCGTTACACCGCTAATGGTAATGGGTTTAGCCTTAACCGTAACGGTGATGGTTGCAGGATTTCGAGAGTTATAGTTATCTCCGGGATTGAAGACAACCGTAAACTGATTGTTAGCTTTACCGTTGTCGGAAACATTCAAAACATTGTTCTTTACGCTTTCATAGTTTTCGATGCTCCAACCGGTGGGAATGCCAAGGGTGTTGTAAATGTCTGCAAGCGTTTGACCGTAAGTGATTTCAACACTCTTGTCGGTAAATACAGGGCCATCAGCTCTCACGATATCGACCTTAACAGAGAAGGAAGCTTGATTGTAGTGAGTAGTTGCTTCGAGCGTGATAAGCACCTCATAGGAGGCAACGTTCGTAAATTGAATCGAGCTTACGTCTGCGTCTTGATCCATAAAGGAATATTTGAACGTTGGCTCGTTGCCATCGGTGTACTTAGCACTGACACTAAACAAGTTAGCAAAGGCATATCCTGCGGTGCCGTTATACGTCAACTCAATCGGAGTGCCGGAAGTCATCTTGTTGTTACCATTCATAACGATAATTTCGTTATCAGCCTTGGTTACAAAGATCGTGATGGGTACGGTGCGATCATTATAGTTGCCCATATCATCATGGAAGACAAGCAAGAATTGGTTTCCTTCTGCATTGATGTCGCCAACCGTGGTATCCGCGGTAGTTGCGTTTCCGTTCATATCCTTGATGCTCCAACCGGAGGGCAGATCACCGATCGTTGCCCAAAGCTTAGAGTTATACGGAACGTTGTTGTATACCTCGGTGATGGAGTCGGTATTAGTAGCAGGTGTAATCTTTACCTTAACCGTAAGCTCTACTGCATTATAATTATCGTTTTCGGGGAGAGAGATAACAACGGTAATCGGGCCTTCACTGACATTTGTAATGCCCGTGAATTTCTCACCTGTAACCTTATTGGTATACGTAAAGTTGGTATAAGTGTACGCTGTTTCGCCTCTCGTTGCGGTGATGCCACCGAAGAGATCTTGTACCGTATATCCACTAGCGCGATAGGGATTGAAGAAGTTTTGACCGTTAGTTATACCACTGACAGAGGTATCTGCCTTCTTGATTTGGAACGAGATTTCATATTCATCACCGTTGTAGTTATCGCCACCATCAGCGATGATTGCCTTAAGCTTGTAGTAACCTGCGTCCAAAGCATTTACACCTTCTTGAGTAGAGGGCCAAGGGGTCCAAACTTCGTCCTCGGGATGATCAGGCCACTGATTATCCTTAGAATACAGATATTGGTACTGAATAGCATCTGCGGAAATGAAGCCTGGGATGGTGCCTTGAGCTTTATTTTCTCCTCCGGTGTACCCACCGTAGGTCCAACCGCTATTGGTGATACCCGAGATGCCGGTAATATCAACAGTTGTTACCTTTTGGATCTCAATCTTAACTACTACTTTATCACCATTAATCTTGTAGTTGCCGGTGTAAGCGTCGTTATCGGTATCAAGTTCGATCCATACTGTATACTCGGTAGCAGCTTCAATGGAGGTTGCATCCTTAAGCGTGTACTTGAGAGGCTCACCATGAACTTCTGTGATACCCGTAATGATATCACTAATGTTGTATGCACTGCCCTTGTAAGGTGCGGTGTAAGGATCATCAACGCTGTTCGCACCATTAATAGTAGCCTCCGCAGGGGTAATCTTAATGGTAATGGTGACAGGATCTTGAGAATTGTAATTCTTGCCGGGATTGAAAACGACCGTGAACTTATTGTTTTCGGTGTTGTTATCGCGAACATTGCAAATCTTATCTCCTGCTGTACTGATGTTTTCAATACTCCAACCATCGGGAAGATCGGTAACGATATCCTTAAGTTGAGTACCGTAGACAGCCTCGTACTCTTTACCGGTAAATGCAGGACCATCGACAGGCTCGATCTTTACGTAAATCGTAATCTCTGCTGCATCATAGTTGTTGCTTGCTTCAAGCTTAATAACCAGCTTGTAAACACCAACGTTTTCATTTCCGTCTCTAACAACATTGATAAATGCGAATGTATCATCTTTCTTCTGATCATCAACATAGAATTCCAAAGTCTTCTCGTTGTGAGATGCTGTGATCTGGAAGATGTTGCTGAGGACATAGCCGCCAGCCTGATACGGCAAGGTGATCGTTTCACTGTTAGAAATTGCCTTGTCGTCGACTTTAACGGTAATCGACGCGTCTGCCTTTACAACATAGATGGTGATAGTTACAGCCTCACGAGGCTTGTAATTGTTACCATTGTCGAATACAAGCTTGAATTGGTTACCACCCACAACTACAGCACCGACCGTGGTATCTGCGGTAGTTGCACTTCCGTCCGCGTTTTGAATGCTCCAACCATCGGGAAGTTTGCCGTCGTTATAGGCTCCCTTGATGGTTGCCCAAAGATTGGAACCATATTCAACGTTGTTGTATACCTCGGTGATGGAGTCCTCATTATCGGCAGGTGTAATCTTTACCTTAACCGTAAGCTCTACCGCCTTATAATTATCGCTTTCGGCAAGCGAGATAACCAGCGTGTAAACGCCTTCGCCTTCAACAATAACATCGGTAAAGGTGATCACGTCTACAGCTGCGATAGCACCATCAACAGTATATGCCAACGACTTCTCACTGTGCGATGCAGTCACATTCTTGAGAATGTCGTTAATGCTATAACCGCTCGGACGATATTCCATAGAAATCGTACTGCCGTTAGAAACCGTGCTGTCGTTAATCTTCGATGTTGCAGTGATGGAAGCGTTAGCCTTAGCAACGGTGAAAGCGGTTTCAGTAGTTGCAAACTCATCACCGTTGTAGTTTGCGTATCCGCTTGTATCAGCTGCGATGGAAGCCTTAACGTAGTAGGAATTTGCGGCGAACGCCTTAGAATTCGTCGTATCGGGCCATTCCGTCCAAACACTACCATCGGTAGAGAACCAGTACTTAATCAGACTCTTTGCAAAGTCCGGAATAGTGCCTGTAGCAACAGGATCTCTGCCATCGTATTCACCGTAGGTCCAACCATTAATGGTGATACCTGTGATGTCGATGGTGGCTGCCTTAATGGTCACATTGACTACAACCTCTTTGGGGAGGTAATTGGTGCTCTCTGCAACGGTGTAAGTGAGTGTGTACTCGCCTACGTTGACGAGAGCTGCGCCTGTGTTAATAACCTTTGCAACCTCATTACCGTTCTTATCTATGATGGTAAGAGTAACTTGCTCGCCGCTATTTGTGGAAGGCGCGGGGATAATGATTTCGTCACTATCATAGAATTTTTCTTGACTGTTAACTGTGTTGTTAATAATGGTCTGTGCCTTCTCAACAGTAAACGAGTTAACCGTACTATTAACCGCTTTGAGGTTATTGTTTCCTGCAAACTCGGCTCTTACATAGTATGTCTCTGCATCAAGATCGCCAAGAACATCCAAAGCGGTCTTGCCTTCGGGAATTACAATCTTATCTGTGCAAGCTTGATCGCGATAGTAAACGAGTTGGATCGCACTATTGTAATTCTTTGCAAACTCTTGATTGAATGTAGCTCCGCTTGCTTCTTTTGCATTGGTACCATACGTCCAATTTTCAGTAGAAGGTGTAGCAATGGATACGGTTGCCTGCTTGATGGTTACCGTAATCGTTTTTGTTGCCCCCTCGCTTGTATAGTTGGTGTTGGTTCCAACATCAACTGTGTAAGTAAGAGTGTACTCGCCTACGTCGATAAGCTGGTTGTAGCCCGCATTCGTCAAGGTGGCGACGGTAGTAACAGTGTCGCCGTCTTTTCTTGTAATCGTAAGGGTTACATTGAAGCCAAGCGTATCACCTACAGAGTTCTTTACAGAGGGAGCAGGAACAGTGATTGCAGCACCATTGTAATCCCTCTCGGTATTGTCGATACTGGGAACAATGGTAACAGGAGCCTTCTTGATGATGAACGTGAAGTAAGCATGCTCTTCTTGTTCACCATCGGGAGTTGTCTTCGCGCCGTAATAGTTTGCGGTTTCGTCAACTACGGCTCTCAGTCTGTATTGTCCTGCGTTTGCAGGAATACCTTCCAGAACGTCGTTATCAGCGATTGTGGAAACGTCTTGTGCCATCTTCCAGGTGATCCATTGGCTCCATTCGCCTGTTGTGGGATCCTTGTACTGATACTGATAGTAAACCTTTTCTTCAGCATATTCGGGTACATCGACAGAAGGCACCTGCATAGCTCCGCCAAAGGTCCAATCAATATCGGCACTGGTCTTGTCATTAACAACAAGGTCTTCGAGTACAACAGTAGCTTGCTCAATTACAATAGTAACAGTCACGTCACTCATAGTGTAATTCTTAGCCGTTGCTTCGTCAAGCGTAATGGTTACACTGTAATCACCCTTGTTGATGATGTCACCACTCGGAGAGTAGGTAAAGACAAGTCCATAAGTTGTGTTCGCATTGCGAATTACTTGTTCAAAGGATGTCTTGTCGTAAGCCTTGCCGTCGTAGATCTTGTTGTAGGTTTTATCTGCTTCAATTCCACTCAAGGTGGCGGGAGCCTTTGTCAACGTAAATGCCGTTGCGCCGGAAATCTTGCCGTCGTAATTAGCGGTAGCAACAACCTCCGCCTTTACGTAATAGGTCTTTACGGGGAGATCGTTGAGGATGGTTTGATATCCGTCAACATTAGAATCGGTAATCTTATCGCTGCAAGCTTCATCGCGATAGTAGTGGAATACAACAGGAATCTCAATGTTATTGAAATTCGACAGTTCCTTACCATTCATAAAAACGGTGATGGTGGAAGCGTTATTTGCTGCATTGTATCCCTTGTACTGCCAAGCGGTGATAGCGGGAGAATTTGTTGCAAAGGTGATCTTTGCAGGGTTAACCGTGAAGGTAACCGTCTTGTTGTCGCTTACATATTTGTTTCCACCGTCAAAGGTGTAAACGATGGTGTAGTTTCCTGCGCCCCAATCTTGGATGCTTGCAGGATCCTGACCATTGATCGTAATGGTGGGCTTTAAGCCGGTGTCTTGATCTGTTATGCTACTCAGAGCTTTAACAGTAGGAAGAACAAATGCTCCGTTGGTGAAAGGTGCATTCGTCGCGCCCGATACTGTAAAGTTAAGAGGAGCCTTATTGATCGTGACAGTGATTTCTACGCCTTCGGTATTATCTGCGTAGTTGATCGAGTTGGACTTGAAGGTTACCGTGAACTTTTGATTTTCGCCAGCCCCGGTAATTGCTTCCTTGACCGTCCAAGTACCAGGATCGCCTTGAGGAAGTGCGATAGATTGACCAAAAGTTATGGTTTGCATCTTCAAGTTTTCATCAAACGGAACTGTAGCGGGATTAATTCTTACAGTAACGTTGATGGTCTTGCTTTGATAGTTATCGCTTGCGCGAAGCGTAATTGCAACGTTATAATCGCCTACGCCAACAATAGTTGCGCCTACGCCACCCTTGGTGATAACAATATCAAAGGTCTTATCTTCGTCGTGGGTTGCACCGAGCGTAAAGATATTGGAAATACCGTTGCTCAGAGCAGCGTAACCGCTTTCTCTGTACGATTCGGTGAATACCTGACCATCACTCGCGCCGGTGATATTGGTGGGCGCCTTGGTGATTTCAAAGAGATCGGACTTCGTTGCCACAGAAGTGAGCAGGTTGTCGTTGTCAATCGGAGTTGCCGTTGCAACAACATAGTACCAGCCTGTAGTGGTAGGAATAATGTCATCGCCAAGATACGTGCCGTCCTGCTTGTAATACTTGAACGTTACCTTTACTCCAGCCTTGTCGTTTTCGTGAACGTTGCTGAGCGTGTAAGAAGGAGTTACGATTGTCTTGTTGGGATCATATACCCATCCGCCAACGCCGAGACCGTCAATAACGATTTGCGTTTGAACAATGCTGTAATAGAACTTTCTATTTTCATTGGTCTCTGTATCCGCCCAAACGTAATATTCGTCTGTGAGTTCTGCCTCTGCGAAGTAGGAAGAACCAACAGTGATACCACCTACATCCGAGATGATTTCATAACCGAAACCATTTGTCAAACCGGATGTGATGTTTTCGGTGCCGCCTCTGTACGAGAAGCTCGGGTTATTCCATTCGGGAGGAGTGATTTCTCTTGCGGTGATTTCAAACGTCAAATCCTTGGTAAGCGTATCATAGTCTGTGTCTGTCGTGACAAAACGTGCTACGTACTTGCCGGGAGTTGTGGGCTTAACTTTTTCTTCATCGCTATATGTGAACGTGTATTCTCCGTTATTGTAAAGCGTGTAGTAAATTGCTACGCCCTCTGCGCCGCCGTGCTCTGCTTCTGCGTAACCGTAATCTGCATCAGTTCCCAACTGATATTGCCAGCTGGACGTGATAGTAGGATTAACCTTCCAGTTTTGAGCAGCAGCCGAAATTTGGTACGTAATGGTAACGAACTCACTCTTTGTTCCAGTCGTTGGAAGAGCGGTGTTCCACTTGTAATGATCGGGATCCTTGAGCTCGAGTTTAACGGTGTAGGGACCAACATGCTCGCCGCCTTCATTTTCTCTTACCCAATAATCATTTGTATCATTCAGTGCCGGCTTTTGATTCTCACCTTCCTTGTAAGGAATGTTATCAACACCGGGAACATCAACAGGAGCCTTACCAACGTTGACAGTGATCTCTACAGATCTTTCGGCGTAGTTACCTGTCTGGTCGGGAGTAAAGACTGCCCAGAAGGTGAAGTCGCCGATATCTTTGAATGTATCACCAGCAGCAACCTCTGCTCCATCAACTGTATTGTATCTAAGCTCCCAAGTTCCTTGAACGTCTGCGGGGAGCTTGATAATGTTGTTGAGAATCAGCTTGCCGAAAACAATATCACCGGCATTCGCCACTGTTATGGTTTGGGTATTGGTTGCCTTGGTGATGCTAACCTTAACACCCGTAACAGTTACCGGCTTGTAGTTGTCACTTTCGGGAAGCGTGATGGATACGGTGTATTCGCCGTAGTTGATAATAGTTTCGTATGTAACTGCGGGAGCGCCTGCATACGAGCCCTTAATGTCAATCGGGAATACGTAAGCGGTTCCATCATAAACCTTACCGTAGGTCTTGTCTTCGATGCCTTGAATGGTGGGTGTTGCCTTTTCAACTGTAAAGCGCGCCTTCAAGGTAGCTTCGGCAAAGTTCTTGGTGCCTTCCACAACCGCAACAACCCAATAATACTCACCTGCTTGGTTTGCCGAGGTCTCGTTTGCGGGAGTGAACTTATACTCATCGGTGCAAGCTTCGTTCGTGTAATATCTGAACTCTTTAACACGAATAGTAATGCCGAGTTCGGTTATATCTACGTTGTCGAGCTTGATTGTAACAGTAGGTTGCTTGTTGTTATATGCACCGTACGTCCAACCTGTGGAGAGGTTTTCAAGCGTTACGGTAGCAGGAACAACCTTGTAACCAAGTTCAATTCTTTGGGCATTGAAGGAAACAATGTTGCCTTCCTCATCTACCCAGTCATAGTTCTTGAAGTTCGTTCCAAGGTCAAGAACCATTGTGTAATCCTTTACGCCATCCTTTGCAACGTTGCCGGTGATGGTATAAAGAGTAGAGGTTCCGTTCGGGAATACTACGGGGATATCTTTACCTGTGAAGCGATATTCACCCACGTACTTAGGAACAGCAATGGTTGCCTTTTCAATCTCGAAGGACTTAACTGCAGATGCTTCCTTCAAGTTGTCGTTGGTTTCAAATACTGCCTTTACATAGTAGGTGCCTACATCAAGAGTGTTGAGAATTTCGGCAAGCGTCTTATCTGCAGTAGCCGTGATCTCTCTTGTGCAATCTTCATCGTAGTAGTACTTGAAGTCAATTTCGCCATCGTATTCTTGTGCGAAGAGCTCATTGAAGGTAGCACTCGGCTCGCCTGCGGGAGTGTTGTAAGTCCACTTATCGTCAATTGTCAGATCAATGGTAACATCCGCCTTGGTAATTTCTACCGTAAAGGTTACCGTTGCACCTGTGTAGTTGGTATTGCCGGCATAGGTGTACTTAATCTCGTACTCGCCTACATTCTTGAATTGGTCACCGGCTTCAACCTCCACACCGTTGACTGTAATAACGATTTCGCTATTTTCACCGTTCGAAACGGTTGCGCCAAAGATGCTGATCGGTTGGCCATTGTAGCTCTTGTCGCTATAGGTTCCATCTACTGTAATGGAAGTAGGAGCTTGTGCTACAACAACGTTGATCTTTACAGTCTTGGTGTCGTAGTCGTCCTTGTGATCTTCATCGGGCTCGAATACTGCTGTAAACGTCTGCGAACCAACCGCATCAAACTTGGTGGTTGCATCAACACCGGTAATGCTCCAAGTGCCGTGCGCGCTTTCGGGAAGCGTGATAGCCTCGAGCACGGGTTTGCCATAAACAACCTTGCTTTCGTCTACAACAATTCCGCTAGCGTCTTCGGTTTCCTTAGTAATGGAAACGTAAACGGTGATGCTTGTGCTGAGATAATTAGCACTTTCATTCAAGGTAATAACTATCTCATACTCCCCTGCGTGGAGGATGCCGCTTGCGGGAATGTCATACTTTCCGGTCGCAGTATCCTTCATCTTGAAGGTGTAACCGAAGTTAGCCGTGCCGCCGTGGCCTGCGCCAAGGGTTACGAGGTCAGAAACCAGATAGCCGCTTTCTCTATACGTTTGAGAGGGAAGCTTTTGCTGATCTTGTGCGCCGGTAATGGTTGTGGTTGCCTTATTAACCACAAAATCAAAGGCTGCGGAGATGGTTTCCTTGTAGTTGTCGGCATCGGCGGGAACAACCGTTCTTACCTTGTAGGTGCCGGCAGCGAGAGCCTTCAGGGCGTCAAGGTTTTCAGTCCAATTCTTCCAAGTTGCACCACCGTCGGTGGAATATTGGAAGTATTCCGTGCCACGTGCGTATTCTTGAGCGATCGTTGCTATGGGAGTGTTAACTGCCTCTGGCTTATAAGCCCAAGGAGCAACGCTCACATTGGAAATAACAATGGTCGCCTCTTGAATTGTTACCTTAATCGTCTCTGTTGCAGAGAGATAGTTCGTATCTGTTCCATCAAAGCTGTAGGTAATGGTATATGTACCTACGTTTTTGATTTCACTGCTAATCGTAACCGTTACGGGAACGTTGTACGATGCTTTATAAGCGGGAGCAGTAAATACCTCATTGGTAAAGACCGTGGTAATGGTTTCGGGCAGATCATTGCCTTCAAGATCAGTGATGTAAACAGGAGCCTTATCAACAGTAAAGGACTCTTCGCTTACAACTTGGTTGTAGTTATCGGTGCCAACAATGATCGCTCTGATCTTGTAAGAGCCTGCATTGAAGCTTGCAGGATCAGCCCACGTGCTCCAGGTGTTGCCGCCGTCGGCAGAATACTGATACTTAATCAGTGCGTTTGCAAAATCCTTATTGGCTACAACAGTAGTGTATGCATTGGTGGTTTCGTTATACTTGCCGTAGGTCCAGCCTTCAATGCTGATTGCATTGTTGAAGCTCAAGGTTTCTTCCTTAACAATAGTGTAAGAA
>JBGVQK010000022.1:0-17472 GCA_045127455.1 Eubacteriales bacterium | reverse complement strand
TTGCGGTCGATGCGATTGCAAAGAGCGGGGGCAAAGGATTGCTCTTCGAGGGGATCATACTCACCTTTTTGCGCCAAATATGCTTTAACGTGCATAATCAGCGTGTTTTCCTGCGCGGCAGTATCCTCGTGCACAAGCACTCCGGGGCGTTTGTTGAGGAGCATAATATTCTCGTCCTCATAAACGATATCCAGCTTTGGCACAATACGAAAGAGCGCGCCGCGGTCACTTTCGGGAGACTCGAAAAATTCATCTCTGATAAACAGTTGAATCTCATCCCCCTCGCAAAGCATATACTTTTGCTCGGTACGTGCGCGATTGACCTTTATTTTTTTTGTGCGGATATATTTGTACATCAACGACGTCGGCAACCCCTTTACGGCTTTGGATAAGAATTTATCCAAACGTTGCCCCGCATCGTTGTGTCCAACAACCAAAATCTTCATTGGTGCACAATGCGGGGAGCTTGTTCAGCCCCCCGACACTCCTTTTTCGTTTGATTACAGTGTGCCAAAAATACGGTCGCCTGCATCACCCAAGCCGGGAACGATGTAAGCGTGCTCGTTGAGGCACTCATCCAGCGCTGCAGTATAGATATCAACGTCAGGATGCTTGGTTTGTACAGCGCGTACACCCTCGGGAGCCGCTACCAAACACATAAAGCGAATTTGCTTGCAGCCGCGCGCCTTCAGCATAGAAAGAGCATCTACAGCAGAGCCACCGGTTGCCAGCATAGGGTCAACAAGAATAACGATTCTCTCGTCGATATCGGGCGGCAGCTTGCAATAATATTCAACGGGCAGATGCGTTTCGGGATCACGGTAAAGACCGATATGCCCTACCTTTGCAACGGGAATGAGACGTTGGAGTCCGTCTACCATACCAAGACCTGCACGCAGAATCGGAACGATTGCCAGCTTTTTGCCGGAGATCATTTTTGCTTTCATCTTTGTAATGGGAGTTTCGATGGTAACATCCTCGGTGGGAAGATCACGCGTCAATTCATAGCCCATCAGCATAGCGATCTCATCAAGCAGCTCGCGAAAATCCTTAGAACCCGTCTTTTTGTTTCTCATAATGGAAAGCTTGTGGGTGATAAGGGGATGATTCATAACAAACAATTCACTCATTATTCTGTCTCCTTTGCCAAGCGATATTGAATTTCTACTTCATTATACAACGCTTTTTTATTTTTTTCAAGTCTAAATTGCAAATTCAGTGGATTTTTTTATGTTTTTTTCTTTACATTTTGCCAAAAGCGTGTTAAAATAATGATAACACAAACACAAGGAGCGATTATGTCACTTTCACGCGGAACCGTTGGTATTTACACCCTTGGGTGTAAGGTCAATCAATATGAATCGGAAGCTATTGCCGAGGGACTTGTTTCCCGCGGCTTTTCGGTCGTTCCTGTCTCCCAAATTTGCGACGCTTACGTCATCAACACCTGCACGGTAACGGCAGAGTCCGACAGAAAAGCACGCCAGCTCATCCGCCGTGCGATCAAGGCAAATCCCTTGGCGTATATTGTGGTTACGGGATGTATGGCAGAGGTCTTTTCGGATAAGATCTCAAAGATCGAGGGTGTTGACTACATTTGCGGAAACGGCAACAAGTTGCAAGTGATCGAAGCCCTTGAAAATCTGTTTACAGAGAAATGCAAAAATCAGTCTCCCGAGATCTCGCTCTCCCCTCTTGATGCCTTTGAAGAGATGCAAATTGCAAAATTTGACCGTACCCGCGCTTACATCAAAATTGAGGACGGCTGTGAGAACCGTTGCACCTACTGTATCATTCCCGAAGCGCGCGGAAAGGTGCGCTCCAAAGCCCCCGAGGACGTGCTTGCGGAAGTACGTGCACTGACCGCGGGTGGATGCCGAGAGGTTGTCCT
Source organism: Eubacteriales bacterium (assembly GCA_045127455.1). GTDB lineage: Bacteria > Bacillota > Clostridia > Oscillospirales > CAG-272 > UMGS1865. The sequence goes on along the minus strand of JBGVQK010000022.1, from coordinate 15,581 downwards.
GACCGGCATTGAGACCGCCTCTTATGGTCGCGACTTTGATAACGGTTACCGCTTGGCGGATCTTTTGGAGGAGGTCGACGTCATTCCAAACATCGGACGCGTGCGTCTCGGCTCTCTTGACCCCTCTTTGATGAAGCAGGATTTTGTTGACCGTATTGCAATGCTCAAATCACTGACACCGCATTTTCATCTTTCGATGCAGAGCGGCTCGGATAAGATCTTGGCGCTGATGAAACGCAAGTACAATCGCAAAATGGCGCTGGAAGGTATGGAACGCCTGCGCGCGGCAATGCCAAGCGTTGAATTCACAACCGATATCATCGTCGGCTTCCCCGGTGAGACCGAAGAGGACTTTGCCCTGACCGTTGATTTTGCAAAACAAGCAAGATTTTTAATGATCCACGTCTTTCCTTATTCCGAGCGTCGCGGTACTGTTGCCGCAACTCTGCCCGGAAGAGTTCCTGAGGAGATCCGCCATCAGCGCGTGCGCGAATTGAGCGCAGTTCAGGCAGAGATCCAAAAGCAAATTCTGGATACTTACACAAACACCTCGGTTGACGTTCTGTTTGAAACCTATTCAAACGGCACCTTAACGGGACATACCGATACATTTGTTGAGGTTGCTTGCGAAGCACCTCGCTCCCTGCAATCACAAGTGAGCCGTGTTTTTATCACCGCCAACGACGGCAAAAAATGCATAGGCACACTTTGCCCTCACTCCGACAAGAAAGGAGAAAAATAAAAAATGACTTATCAATCCGTCATTCGCAATTTTGTCAATATCAACATCGAGCAAGCAAAACGGTTGCGCGAGCAGCTTTCGCTTTCGATGCCACCTCAAATGCTGCAATTTTGTGCGAACTATTATAAAAATTATCTTAAGCGCGATCCCTTTGTTGATGAACTCAAAATGCTGGATATGCTTGTGAGCTCGCGTGAGGCAAACTGCTCTTTTGTAGCTTTAACAGAGCTTTTGGCAAACGATACCTTTGCCGCCCGCACCTATGCGGATATGCTCAAAAAAAGAAAACAGCTTTACCCAAATCTCACCCGTCCCTGCACGCTTGGCGAAGCAGCCAATCTGGCAAGCGAATATATCCGACGCGCAAGGGGCGAGAGCGGAAAGCCTCGTTCAATCCCCTCAATTGAAAACGTGCGCGACAGCATCACCTATCCCGATGCCACCTGTGTTGCCGCGCCCAATTCGGCTTATCGCTTGCGCATTTTTCCCGTATCTCAAACAGAACTGAGCGAAGGAGACATTCTTCTTTTGACCTCTCCCTTGGGCGATGATACGCAAGCCGCTTTCCGTCGCAAATCTGCGGCGCTTTTGCGCAATAAGACGGTAATGCAATACCTAAAGGGTGCTTCCACCGTTGGTCGCGACGGCATTTTGGCAGAGCTTTTGAACCTGAGCGACGGTGCTCTCATCCATTTACCCGCTCTCTCACCCATTGGCACTTCTGCGTCCGTTACAACCTTGTGCGAGGGATTTGTCGGGTCTCAAATTTTGCGCGTTTCTCCTCACCAGCTCAATATCGTAGCTTCACTTTTGGCAAAAGGCGGTGTTCGTGCCGTTCCCTTTGCTGCGGTCAAAAAGGAGCCGCAATTTGTGTTTATGCGCAATAAGCAGTCCTCGTTTGCTCTTGACGCACACTTTTTGCGCACCTTAAACTGCTATCGCGCGGCTTGTGCAAAGCTGAAGAATGAAGCAAACAGCACCCCCGACGTCATCTCGTTTGGCGGTGTTGGCGGTGGAAAGTGCACCTATCTTTCCCCCGAAAGTGCCGCGCAGATCGGTGAGGTAGCAGAGACCGGTTCAACAGCTTGCGTTGCCGCATCTTCTTCTCTCAAAAACGCCCCCTATAAGACCGCGCTTTGGAGCGTTCTGGCTCCCGTTGCCTCACTCTGTGCCCACGGTGTGCCTTATACCGATCAATCGCTTTCCGTTGCCGTAGAGTTCCCCGAGGACCTTGAAAATGCCGAAACGGTTGGAAGCTGTACGTCTTCCATTCTCGGTCTTTACCGTGCACAAATAGAGCTCGGCATTGCTACCGCAGGACGGATCTATACCCGCACGACCAAAGGCTTAGATGCACCCGCGGTCTCTGTTTGGGCAACTGCACAAAATATTCAAAAGTCGGCAAACACGTTTGCAAAATCCGGCAGCTTTGTCTATGCCGTAACACCGAAGCTTGACAAGGACAGACTTCCCGATTTTCAGGCTTTGCGCCAAATGCTTGGTGAGATTGCAAGACTTGCAAAGAATGGCAGCATCATTTCCTCTCGCGTTCTTGTAGGTGAAGCGATTACAGACGGCATTCGCAAAATGAAGAGCACCTTCACCTGCACTCTTTCCGATAAGAGCGTTGCCGCCGGCGATAAGCTGCCTTTGTGTGTTTTGATTGAATCGCAAGAAGATCTGCCGCTCACCCTTGTGGGCAAGGTGCAGCCCTGCCGTCAACCTGCGCCTGAGGCAATTGAGATTCCCGAGCGCACTGAGCTTATCCCCTGCGAACGCCCCGACATTGTAATCGTTTCTACACTTTTGGATAGCGATGCTATGGCGCTTGCCGCCTATTTGGAAGAGCGCGGCGCTCAAGTTTCGCTTTTTGCCGAGCCCGAAAAGGATGCTATGGCTCTCTCGCGCGCAATTTTGACAACACAAACGCTCATTCTTTGCCAAAATGCAAGGCTCCCCGAGACCAGACAAATGGAATTCGCCTTGAATTCTCTTCGCCGCGCGGGAGGAATTCTTCTCTCACTTTCCAAAAATACCGCGCCCGAGGGCTTTATTTCCCCCAAAAACGGTATTGATGAGGGTATTTTGCAAAAAATATGCCTTTGATGGCAAAAAAGATAAAAAAATTATAAAAAAATCAAAAAAAACTCTTGCTTTTTTGAAAAATGTATGGTATAATGATTGTCGTTTGAAGTATGGAATCAGCTCCGCCACTCATTTTTCGGCAGGAGCAAGTCTTAAGGAGGTCGCTAAAATGGCAAAATGTTGTATCTGCAGTAAGGGCGTTGTGTTCGGTCAAAACGTTTCTCACTCTCATCGCAAAACCAACAGAACTTGGAAGCCCAACATTCGCAAAGTAAAGTTGGAAGGCAGCAAAGCAATCTACGTTTGTTCTCGTTGCCTGCGCACCATGAAGAAGGCTTAATCTGAATGTGCAAATAAAGTAAGGCAGACACAGCGTGTCTGCCCTTTATTTTAGGAGATTGATATGCTTGCAATCACAAATCACACCTTCCCTCGTGAGGCGGAAGAAGCGTTGGCGCGTTTTGGTCATCGTACGCTTCGCTTGCCCCCGCATCCGAATTTGCCCGCGCCCGTAGCCTCGCATCCCGATATGCTTCTCTTTTTTGCTCCCGATGCCATTTTTTGCACAAAGAGCTATTATGAGATCGCAAGGTGCGAGTTAGAAGAAATTTCGGCGGCTTACGATGCCCCTATTCGTTTGATTGAAAGCGAATACGGCAGTCAATATCCCCTTGACGTTCTTTTGAATGCTCTGCCCTTGGGTAAAAACCTCTATTGTAACACAAAAACGGTTGCAAAGGAGCTGCTTGAATTGGGGCTTATGCCTTCTCACGTCAATCAAGGGTATACCAAGTGCTCGGCTTTGCCGCTTGGCGATCGCGCTCTCATCACCGCAGATGCCTCGATCGCATCCTGCGCCAAAGAAAAAGGCGTTGACGTTTTGCAAATTCAAGAGGGGCACATTTCCCTTTCAGGGTATGACTACGGCTTTATCGGTGGTTGCGCAAGCTTTGCTCCCCGCGGTGGAATTAACACCGTATTTTTCTGTGGTGATCTTTCGCATCACCCCGATTACAATCAAATAAAATGCTTTTTTACCAAGTACAATTACGATATGATTTGTCTTTCCAATTTTGATTTGTGTGACATTGGAACGATTTTTATGATTTGATACTAAGGAGACCATTATGGAGAAAGAAAAAATTGCCCGCATCAACGAGCTTGCCAAAAAGTCCAAAGCGGAGGGCTTGAGCGAAGAAGAGATCGCTGAGCAAAAGGCGCTTAGAGCCGAGTACATTGCAGAGTTCCGCGCAAGCTTTACCGGAATTTTGGAAAACACGGTTATTCAGTATCCCGACGGCTCACGCCAAAGTCTGCCCGATATGCGCGACGCCAAGAAAAACGAAAAAAAGTGATTATTATAAGTAAGAAATTGACATAAACCTCTTTACAAAGGAAACGAAGCGTGTTATAATATAATCGAAGAGTTATGTCTATTGAGGGATGAATATGAAGGACACGAACACAGTTTATACCACCTGCGCGGCCGAGACCGAGCAATGCGGTGCGGAGCTTGCAAGCCTGCTTTTGCAGGACGCGACTCTTCCCCGCTTTGTTGCGCTTTTTGGTGACCTCGGGGTTGGTAAAACGGCATTTGTTCGCGGCTTTGCCTCGGTAGTTACCCCCGGTGCTGCCGTACGCTCCCCTACATTCTCTTTGGTCAACGAGTATCGTGCACGTCCGCTCTCGCTCTTCCACTTTGATATGTATCGCATTGAGAGTGAGGATGACCTGCTCTCGATCGGATTTGACGACTATCTCGCGCGCGACGGCTTTTGTTTGACCGAGTGGAGCGAGAATATTTTGGAATTCATTCCCGCAGATTGCGTTCACGTAACGATTGAAAAGGATGATCCCGAAAATACGGATCACCGCCGCATCACCATTTCGTTTTGCAAGGAGGCGGCTAAATGAAGATTTTAGCACTTGACAGCACCGCAAAGGTAGCGTCTGTCGCTCTTTGCGAGGACGAGCTGCTCTTGGGTGAATTGACATTGAATAACGGAAACACGCATAGCCAAACGCTGTTGCCCATGGTTGAATTTCTGCTTGATAAATTTGAGCTTACCCCTGCGGATATCGACTTGTTTGCCGTAGCGGCAGGCCCCGGCTCCTTTACCGGTGTTCGCATTGGCGCGGCAACCGTTAAGGGGTTGGCTTTTGGCAAAGAAAAGCCCTGCGCAGGCGTCTCCACACTCGAGGCTCTTGCCTACAACCTTTGCGACCATAACGGTCTTGTTTGCCCCGTTATGAATGCAAGACGTCAGCAAGTATACACGGCACTCTTTCGTGCCAAGGATGGCGTACTTGAGAGATTGATGCCCGATTCCGCCATTGCGATCACCGAGCTTGATGAAAGACTTTCCGCTTTTGATGAGCCCGTCCGCCTTTGCGGCGACGGTTATGACGTTACCCTTCCGCTCTTGACGCACGCAGTTATTCCCACCTCGGAGCGCTACCTCCACCAAAGCGGATATGCGGTTGCGCAGGTTGCAAGAAGAATGCACGCGTCGGGTGAGATTTGCACCGATATTACACTGTCCCCAATTTATCTTCGCCTTTCCCAAGCCGAGCGCGAGCGCGCTGAACGCATGGGCGGTGTGGATACAGGAATATAGAAAAGAGGCACCAAAGATGAATGATAAAAAAATCACCGTTGGATGTGATCACGCAGGTTTTGGTCTTAAAAAGACCGTTATTGCCCACCTTGAAGAACGCGGTTTTGAGGTTCTTGACGTGGGAACTCACTCAACCGACAGCTGCGACTATCCTCAAATCGCACACGAACTGTGCAAAAACATTCAGGATGGCACAACTGAACTCGGTATTCTCATTTGCGGCACGGGCATTGGTATGTCGATGGCTGCAAACAAGCATCGCGGCATTCGCGCTGCTGCTTGCTCCGATACCTTTAGTGCACGCCTAACACGTGTGCATAACGATGCCAACGTGCTTTGCTTTGGCGAACGCGTTGTTGGTATGGGACTTGCACTTGACCTTGTTGACGCCTTTGTTGATGCAGAATTTGAAGGCGGAAAGCACCAACGCCGTGTGGATATGATCACACAAATCGAAGCCTCTGAATCAAACGCTTGATTCTTTTCAATATATATTTGAATTTGAAAGGACGGAACTTCTCCATGAGTAAGTTACAACAAATTGTAGAAACAGTACACAAGTATCTTCCCGATTCTGCCACTGCGGCTGTTATTTTGGCAGCAGGCGACTCCAAGCGTATGGGAAATATCAATAAGCTCTTTTATCAAGTAGGCGGCATTCCCGTATTGGCGCATACCTTGATCGCATACCAAAAGGCTCCCCTCATTCGCGAGATCGTTGTTGTTGCAAAGCCCGAGGACTTTGGCAAAATTCAGGAGCTCAAGCGTAAATACGGCATTTCCAAGCTCACCCAATTGGCAAACGGCGGCGAAACACGCCAGGAATCTGCCAAAAACGGTATTGAAAAGCTTGGTAACGACGTAAAATACGTTGCCATTGCCGACGGTGCGCGCTGCTTGACGACCCCCACACAGATCACCAAGGTTTGCCTGAGTGCTTACCGCCAGATGGCTGCTTGCGCGGCTCACAAGGTGACCGACACTGTTAAGCGCGCTACTGTTCTGCACAACACGACCGAGACCATTGACCGCAGTGATCTTTGGGAAATGCAAACTCCCCAGGTATTCAACACCGCTCTTTACCAGGCTGCTATGATCCGTGCTGAGGAAAACAAGCTCACCGCAACCGATGATGCAACCCTGATCGAAGGTCTTGGCTACCGCGTACATCTGATCGAGTGCGGAATCGGTAACATTAAGATCACGACCGTTGAGGATATTCCCTTTGCAGAGGCTATTCTCAGCTACCGCAACCGCAAGGCATAATGTGCAATTTTCGCATAGGTCACGGCTATGACGTGCACCGCCTTGTTGCCGACAGAGCGCTGATTTTAGGTGGCGTAACGGTTCCTTATGAAAAAGGATTGTTGGGTCACTCGGATGCCGACGTGCTCCTGCACGCCATTTGTGATGCCCTTTTGGGTGCACTTGCGCTTGGCGATATTGGCAAGCACTTTCCCGATAGCGATGCACAGTATGAAAATATTGACAGTCGCATTTTGCTCTCTCGCTCGGCTGAGCTGATACGCGAAAAAGGATGGCAGATCGGCAACGTTGATGCCACCGTTGTAGCACAGGCACCGCGCCTCTCCCCCTATATCGAAGAGATGCGCAAAAATATTGCCGACACGCTCAAGCTCCCCTTGGATGCCGTGAGTGTAAAAGCCACCACCGAGGAGCACCTCGGCTTTACCGGAGAGGGTCTTGGCATTGCAGCACACGCTGTCTGTCTCCTTTTTCGCGCGTAAAGAAAGTATCCGTTTAAGCGGAAATTAAACTCCAAACTTCCTTCATTTTCGTTTTCTCTTCCGTCTGCGTGATACGAATCCTTGATAGTATTTTATGCGTTTTCCCCTTGTTTTGACAAAATTCTACACAATCTGCATTCTTGCAAGAAAGGATTGTTTATGATTTATATTGCGCCCTCTTTGTTGGCGGCTGATTTCGCCAATTTGCAATCGGAAGTTAGGCTGATGGCTGATGCCGGAGCCAATTATTTGCATTTAGACGTAATGGACGGCGCCTTTGTGCCAAACATCAGCTTTGGTGCCCCCGTTATTGCCGCTTTGCGCCCCCACAGCAATCTCATTTTTGATGTGCATTTGATGATCAATGAGCCCATTCGCTACATCGACGATTTTGTAAAAGCCGGTGCGGATATCATCACGGTCCATCTGGAAGCTTGCCAGGATCTCGACGCTACCATTGCGGATATCAAGCGCCGCGAGATGCGTTGCGGTGTGGCGATCTCCCCCGCAACTCCCGTAGAGCTTTTGCTGCCTTATCTTTCCAAAATTGATATGGCGCTGATTATGACGGTGGTTCCCGGATTTGGCGGTCAGGCGCTCATTCCCGAAACCTTGGAAAAGGTGCGCACGGTCCGTCGCTATGCCGAAAACATGGGACTCATGCTTGACGTTCAGGTAGACGGCGGCATCAAGACTGAAAACGTACATCTTGTTACCGAGGCGGGTGCGAACATCATTGTTGCAGGTTCCTCGATCTTTGGAGCAAAAAAGCCGCGCGAAACCATTACCAATATGAGAAAAATTGCCGAGGAGTTCCCCTGGCAGAGCAAATAAATAATAAAATAGATAAAAAAGGGCTGTCTTGACAGCCTTTTTTTGTGGAAATCTTGACATTTCCAACATATTATGATATAATAAATGTCTATCTCACAGAAAGGAGAAAAACAATGCTGGACAAATTACACGAGCTTCTCTCGCAAATGCCGCCCGTTGCAACGGTCATTATTTCGATTGCTTGTATGCTGTTTTTTGGATTTGCGATGACTCGCCTAACAAAGCTTTTGCGTTTGCCAAACGTAACGGCTTATATCCTGGCGGGAATTTTGATCGGCCCGTACTGCCTTGACCTCATTCCCACAAACGTGGTGCAAGGTATGGACTTTCTTTCGGATATTGCTCTGGCTTTGATCTCCTTTACTACGGGTGAGTTCTTTAAAGTTTCCATTCTCAAAAAGAACGGCCCCCGCGTGCTCCTGATCACCTTGCTGGAAGCCGGTGTCGCCTCCATTGTTATTTTTGTTCTTTCTTATTTCATTTTGCGTTTGCAGCTTGGCTTCTCCATCGTTTTGGCGGCGCTTGCAGCGGCAACAGCTCCCGCTTCAACCATGATGACCATTCGCCAAACGGGCGCAAAGGGAGATTTTGTGAACACCCTTTTGCAAGTAGTAGCACTTGACAACCTCGTGGCACTCTTAGCTTACGGAATTGCCATTTCCGTAGCTGTTTCGCTTGGTTCGGGCGAGAGCATTTCGGCAGGCAGTATCCTCACGCCTTTGCTTTCTAATCTTGGTGTTCTCGTTTTGGGCGGACTCTTTGGCGTATTTATGAAGCTTTTGATGCCCAAAAAGCGTTCCACCGATAACCGCTTGATCATCTCCATTGCCCTCTTGTTTGCTTTTTGCGGCATTTGTGCACTCTTCGATATTTCTCCGCTTTTGGGTTGTATGTCGATGGGTACAGTTTATATCAACATTTCGGGCGACGATAAGCTCTTCAAGCAGCTCAACTATTTCAGCCCTCCCATTCTTTTGTTGTTCTTTGTACGCTCCAGCGTCAACTTCCGCTTGGATACGCTCTTCTCGTCGGTTGGCTCGATCGGTGCCTTGCCTTTGATCGTTGTAGGACTATTGTACTTTGGCGTGCGTATTGTTGGCAAATACACAGGTGCATTTCTCGGCTCGATGCTTGCAGGCAAGGAAAAGCGCGTACGTAATCTGCTCGGTCTTGCGCTCATTCCGCAAGCGGGCGTTGCCATTCCCTTGGCGGCTATGGGCGCGCGTGCACTCGGCGGTGAGGTCGGCATTGCGTTGGAAACGGTTATTCTCGCTTCTGCAATTCTTTACGAAATTGTCGGCCCTGCGTGCGCAAAGCTCTCCCTTTACTATTCGGGTGCATACTCTGATAAGCTTGAGGACCTTGTTCCCGAAGAAGAGCTTTCTCCCACCGACAAGCCGCGTACTGAGGTTGAGCTTTTGATAGAGCGCATTCAAAAAATTCAAGAAAAGATCCCTCCCGCAACTTCCTTTAACGAAGAAAACGAAGAGGCTTTTGACGAGGCGGCTGAGGAGCATTATGCAATGACACGCCCTACCTCTCGTCACCTGCACAGTAATAAAAAATAAAGGAGAACTTTTATGATTGATCCTATTGCTACCCTGCTTGGTTCCTGGGTTTCGGAATTGAACGTATTTTCCGCTATGTTTCGTATAGCACTTTCCCTCGGCCTTTCTGCATATCTCGGCTTTGAGCGTTCCTCCAAGCGTCACGCTGCGGGGTTGCGTACCTTTATGGTCGTATCCCTTTCCACAACACTTGCAATGCTGCTTGACCTCTTCCTTTTGAGCAGTGCCGAAAGCGGACTTTACCTTATTTCGGCGGCAAGCATCATTTCGGTTGCTATCATCACCGTTAACTCTATTCTTTATAGCTCGCGCAGCCAGATCAAGGGCTTGACCACCTCGGTTGCTCTTTGGGCAAGTGCCCTGCTTGGCTTGTGCATCGGTGCAGGCTTTTACACAGTTACCATCGCTTCTTACTTTGTATTCATTTGCACGCTTTCGGTTTTTCCGCGTATGGAACGTTACTTCAAAAACCGTTCCAACCACTTTGAAGTGCATCTGGAACTGAAAAACATTGCTTATCTGCAAAACTTTGTTACCACCATTCGCGAGCTTGGAATGAAGATCGACGACATTGAAATGAATACGGCTTATCAGCATTCTGGATTGAGCGTATATTCCATTTCGATCTCCATCAGCAGCAAAGAGCTGAAAAAATACAAAACGCACAGCCAAATCATTGAGGCTCTGCGCTCCTTGGACTACATCTATCACATTGAGGAAATGGTATAAGACCATAATAAAGATGCCCTGCGTGCTTGGCACGCAGGGCTGTTTTCTTTTTTATTTTGCAGCTGCTTCCTTCTTTTGAACGATCTTTTTGATGACAAACAAGGTTGCCAGGGTGAGAACGATGCCAATGGGCAGGCAGATCCACGCGTTTTGAATAAATCCTGCAAGGATAAACATGACAAAGGAGATTCCCGCCACGGTAATGGAATACGGCATTTGTGTGGAAACGTGGTTGAGGTGGTTGCACTCTGCACCTGCGGAGGACATGATCGTCGTATCCGAAATGGGCGAGCAGTGGTCACCGCAAACGGCACCTGCAAGGCATGCAGACATACTGATGATGAGAATGGGGTCGCCAATGTTGAACATATACGTAACGATCGGGATCAGGATACCAAAGGTTCCCCAAGAGGTTCCGGTTGCAAATGCAAGCACGCAAGCTACCAAGAAGATGATAGCGGGCAGGAAGAGGTTAAGTCCTGCAGCGGCACTGTTCATCAGGTCAGCTACAAAATACTTAGCACCCATAAGAGAGGTGATGTTCTTGAGCGCGGTTGCAAAGGTGAGAATGAGAATTGCGGGAACCATTGCAATAAAGCCGGAAGGAATTGCTTCCATCATCTGCTTCATCGTCATAGAACGACGGAATGCGTAATAGATCATAGCGATTATCAGGGTGATCATACCGCCCCAAGGAAGTGCTACGGTAGCATCGGTGTTGGAGAAAGCGGTGATGAAATCTTCACCGTCAAGAATGCCGCCATTGTAAACGAGTGCGAATACGCAAACAACGATCAGTACGGCAATCGGGAAGATCAGATCAATGATCTTGCCCTTGGAGGAAGGAACAACGGCTTGAGACTCTGCTCTCTCGCCGGAGGTGTAGAGATCGTCGTTATGAACGGCATTAAACTCGTGAATTCTCATCGAGCCGTAATCAAAGCCCATAACGGCAAGGCCGATGATAAATACAAAGGTCAGAAGCGAATAGAAGTTGAACGGAATGGCAGAGATAAAGAGCTCAAGTCCCTTGCCATCCTCGGCATACTGCGCAACGGCTGCCGCCCAGCTGGAAATGGGCGCTATCATACAAATAGGAGCTGCAGTTGCATCAATAAGGTATGCAAGCTTTGCGCGGGAGATCTTGTGCGCATCGGTCACGGGGCGCATAACCGAACCTACGGTGAGGCAATTGAAGTAGTCGTCAACAAAGATCAAAACGCCCAGAACAAAGGTTGCAAGCATTGCACCAACGCGGGTCTTGATGTGGGTTTGTGCCCACTTGCCAAATGCCTCTGAGCCGCCTGCTTTGTTGATCATAGCAACCAGAATACCAAGCTCAACAAGGAAAATGAAAATGCCTGCCGTATCACTTACTGCAGGGATCAATGCCTCGGTAAGTACTGCATCAATGGTGGTAATAGGGTTAAAGTTCGTGTAAAGCAACGCACCGGAAACAATACCGATAAAGAGCGAGCTATACACCTCTTTGGTGATGAGCGCCAATCCGATGGCAATAATGGGAGGAACGAGTGCCCAGAAGTTGCCTCGAATCTGTGTGCTTCCGCCGCAGGTTTCGCAAGCCTCACCTTCAACAAGGCCGGTGGAATGACAGTCGATGCAATCAACCTCGCTCATTGCACCGCCGGTAACACCGGCAACAATCAACATAGCAATGATAACAAGGGCAGCTACTGCCAAGATAATCTTTTGTGTTTTCGACATACATTTTTCCTTTCATTTACAAGCTACCGATACAAGAAAAAAAGAAAGCGCAGCAGAGTGTGCTACGCAACAAAACGGTTGGAGATCCTTTTCCACCGACGTTTTATTGATAGCTCTCCACTTGCGTGACAGTGAATACGGTATTTCCGCATCCCCCAGCTAAACCGACGGAAAAAATCGATCAGCTTCGGCAGAATTTCCTTTTGTGCGTTCCCTTTTTCCGAGAATTTTTCGCACGACTCATAAATTCCGCGCCTCTATCCTTTGATCATCGCATCAAATATGCCTTTATTGTGCTTTCAGTATAGCATTATTTTTTATAATTGTCAATAAATTTCTTCTATTTTTTCACATTTTTTGCTTATAAAATTGACAAAGTGACAAAAAAGTGGTACAATAAAGAAAAAACGAGGAGATCAAAATGGCACAAGCAACCAAAAAACGCGAGTCCAGCTGCGAGGACTGCGTATTCTACGACTACGATGAGGATTGGGATACTTACTCCTGCCAAATGAATTTAGACGAGGATGAAATGGTGCGTTTTTTAACGCAAAAGCATCAATCCTGCCCCTATTACCGTTACTACGACGAATACAAGAGCGTGCAAAAGCAAAATTAAAAAATAAACTTGATTTGTATTGTAAAATATTTTGCAAAGGTCTTTACAAGGCCTTTTAAATATGATATACTATAAGTACCAAATTTTTGTAATATGCATTATGAATACATTTCTCGGAGGATTGCAAAATGAAAAAGAGATTGAACAAAACAGAGCCCCACGCTCTGGCAAAAGGTGTTTTTAAGAAAAGAATGTGGCCTTGGCTGCTCATTATTGTCGGTGCGCTTTGCCCCATCGCTTCCCTTGCACTTTATGCCAAAGAGTATTTTATTGACAAATGCCTGTTTTGCGATAGCTTTGCACAACACCTGAGCCCCAACCTCTCCCAACTGATCACAATGGTGATCGTTTGTGTTGTACTCGCTCTTTTGGCAGTTATCTTCTTTATTTTTCCCAAGCGCAGCTTTACCGTTACAGCTTGCAAGATCATTTATAAAAAAGGCCGCAAGGAAACGCGCGTTCCCTTTTCTACCATTGATCGCATCGACACCTTTGGCAGCGACGGAATCGTTGCCTTCAGCGGTAAAAAGAAAATCAAGTTTGGTGGACTGAAGAACAGAAAAGAAATGTATGATGCCCTGCTGGTTTGCATGCAAAACAACGCAAAGGCTATGAGCGAAATTGAAGGTATTGCAGTTGATCCCAAGGATGAAGTGGCTCTCTCAAAGCTTGCCGAGGGCAAGATCCGCTATTTCAAAAAGCTGCTTACCCAAGGCAATATTACCGTAAAGCAATTTGACGATTACGTAGAAAAGGCTTTGGAAACCAAAAAATAATAACACAAAAAGAGCGCGAAATTTTCGCGCTCTTTTTTATCTTCTTTTTTGCCCCCAATCGCAAGGGCTTGTGCCATAGCGGCGCTTGAACATTTTTGAAAAATTGGAAACGTCATCATAGCCGCAAAGTCGCGCGGCTTGCGCAACAGTTGTACCGTTTTCAAGACACATCTTCGCTTGCTCCATGCGCACCTCAATGATGTATTCCTGAATAGAGCACCCTACCCTCTCCTTGAATACGCGCGAGAGGTAGCGACGGTCAAGGTTCACCATTTGCGCAATGCTTTCCACACGCAAGGGCTGCATATACATTGTTTGAATGTAGTTTTTCACACGCCTGATATAGTGGTTGCTATGCTTTTGCGATGCAAAAAACTCTGCGTACATACCAAACAGAGATGAGGTTACTTTATACTCCAGCATGCCATCGCTTTCGGCAGACTCAATCATTTCATTTGCCCAGTTGTGCGAAAAGCTGACTACCGGAGGAAGATTGGCAAAATGCCGGCTTAATTCCCCATCAAAGCCGATCCATTGATATTTCCAAGGATCCTCACCCGTATAATACGTGGTGATCTCTCCGGGCAGAATAATAAACGCCTGACCTGCGCATACAGAATACTTAATGCCGCCTTTTTCAAGCACTCCGTTGCCGCTGACAACAAAATGAATTAAGGTATACTGCCTGACGGCAGGGCCATAACGGTGATGGGGACGGCATTGCTCCTCACCCAAGATCAGTGGGTTCAAATCACAAAAACCACGATTGACAAGCGCGATATCTCTCATTTACACTCACCCCCTCAAATTAGTTACATTATACCATATTTTAGTTACATTTTGCAATGGCTTTTTGCAAAAAAATGCGCTATAATAGTAGCATACAGTAACCTTTTTCTGAAATAATGTTAATAAATGAAAGGAACAGGAATTATGAAGCTTACTTTTATGGGTGCAGGAAGCACTGTATTTTCTAAAAACGTAATTGGCGACACAATGCTGTGCCCCGATTTTCACGACGTTGAAATAGCACTTTACGACATTGATCCCGTTCGTTTGGACGAGTCTTATCTCGTAATTGATGCGATGAACAAGACCATTAACCAAGGTCGCGCGACCATTAAGAAATATCTCGGTATTCCCGAGCGTAAAGAGGCTCTGCGCGGTGCCGATTTCGTAGTCAATGCGATTCAAGTTGGTCTATATGACCCTTGTACCATCATCGACTTTGAAATTCCGAAGAAATACGGTCTGCGCCAAACCATTGGTGATACCCTTGGCATTGGCGGCATTATGCGTGGCTTACGCACCATTCACGTTATGAAGGGCTTTGCCGAGGATATTGAAGAGGTCTGCCCCAACGCGTGGTTCCTCAACTATACCAACCCGATGGCAATCCTTTCGGGCTATATGCAACGCTACACAAAGGTAAAAACAGTCGGTCTTTGCCACAGTGTGCAGGTTTGCGCGCCTCGCCTTTTGAACATTCTTGGCTTTGAACAAGACCCCAACACCGTGCAAACTAAGATTGCGGGCATCAACCACATGGCATGGCTCCTTGAGGTTGTGGACAAAGACGGTAACGACCTCTATCCAGAAATCCGTCGTCGCGCAAAGGAAAAGAACGCGAACGAGAAGCACTGGGATATGGTTCGCTATGACTACATTGAAAAACTTGGCTACTACTGCACTGAAAGCAGTGAGCACAACGCCGAATACAATCCCTTCTACATCAAGGCAGGTCGCGATGACTTGATTGAAAAGTTCAATATTCCGCTTGACGAATATCCGCGCCGTTGCATCAATCAAATTGCAAATTGGCAAAAGCAAAAAGAGGAAATTATGGCTGGCGGCAACGTACAACACACTCGCACCAACGAGTATGCTTCTCGCATTATGGAAGCGATTTGGACGAACACGCCCTTAAAGATTGGTGGCAACGTGCTCAACAACGGTTGCATCTCCAACCTGCCTCGCGAGGCTTGCGTTGAGGTTCCCTGCCTGGTTGACAACAACGGTGTAACGCCCACCTATGTTGGGGATCTGCCTCTGCAACTCGCTGCTATGAACTGCTCGAACATCTACCCGCAGCTCCTCACCATTGAGGCGGCTCGCACGGGCAAGATCGAGCATCTCT
>JBGVQK010000021.1:0-15373 GCA_045127455.1 Eubacteriales bacterium | reverse complement strand
CCCCACACCCCTTTCATGAACTCTCTAACAAAAGGGTCAAAAATAAAACTGTCGCTTCACTAACGGACAGTCGGCGCAAGCGGTACGCTTGCTTTGGCTGTCGCTAACTCGCAGGCACCACCGAGACCCTGCTCGTTAAGAAAGTTGATAAAACAAGAACGGGCGACCGAGGTCACCCGTTCCTTTATTCAGTTTAATTACATCAACTTCAAATAAAGCTCTTTGATCTCTTCTACGCTGGTCTCGCGGGGGTTACCGGGACGGCAAGCATCTGCATATGCAGATTCGGAAAGGAAGTCGAGGTCCTCTGCCTTAACGATCTCCTTGAGGTCTGCGGGAATTCCTACGTCGAGAGAGAGCTGCTTAACTGCGTTGATAGCGGCAGCACGTGCTTCCTCAAGTGTCATATCTGCTACACCCTCAACGCCCATTGCAACTGCGATGTCTCTGTACTTTTCACCGGTTGCGGGAGCGTTGTACTCCATAACGGTGGGGAGAATGATTGCGTTTGCAACACCGTGGGGGGTATCGTAAACGGCACCCAGAGGGTGAGCCATCGAGTGAACGATGCCAAGACCTACGTTAGAGAAGCCCATACCTGCAATGTATTGACCAAGAGCCATACCCTCGCGACCTTCGTCGGTGTTCTCTACCGCACCGCGCAGGCTCTTTGCAATCAGCTCGATTGCCTTGATGTGGAACATATCGCTCATTTCCCAAGCGCCCTTGGTGATATAGCCTTCAATTGCGTGGGTGAGAGCATCCATGCCGGTAGCGGCGGTAAGACCCTTGGGCATAGTTGCCATCATATCGGGGTCAACAACTGCAACAACGGGAATATCGTGAACGTCCACGCATACCATCTTGCGGTTCTTTTCTGCATCGGTGATAACGTAGTTGATAGTAACCTCTGCGGCAGTGCCTGCGGTGGTAGGAACAGCGATAATGGGGGTGCACTTATTCTTGGTGGGAGCAACACCCTCAAGGCTGCGCACGTCTGCGAACTCGGGGTTTTCAATAATAATGCCGATTGCTTTTGCGGTATCCATAGAAGAGCCGCCGCCAATAGCAACAATGCAATCTGCTCCGCTTGCCTTGAACGCCTGAACACCGTTTTGAACGTTTTCAATGGTGGGATTGGGCTTAATATCGCTGAAGATGTCATAAGCGATGCCTGCGGCATCCAGAACGTCAGTCACCTTTTTGGTAACGCCAAATTTGATCAGGTCGGGGTCGGAGCAAACGAACGCCTTTTGAAAGCCTCTTGCTTGGATTTCGGGAGCGATTTCATTGATCGCACCTTTGCCGTGATAGCTGGTTTCGTTGAGTACAAATCTTGCCATTTTCAATTCTCCTTTTATATGATAATTTTCTGTTTGTTAAAAAAATAACAGGTTCATTTTTATTATACCATACTCTTTTGAAAAAATCAAGTGTTTTTCATATTTTTTGTCTTTTGTTTTTCGACAACAAAAAAGGCGAGCCAAACATCGTCCGTTTGGCCCACAACAGTTTTATTATATCACACTTTTTGGCGTTTGTAAAGAGGAAATTAGGCATTTGCAACAATTTCTGCTTTTTCTACAAAAATTAAATGCACATTTCTTACAATTTGCCATATTGACGAGGGCAAAAAAATGTGCTATAATAAAGACACCAAAGAAAAGGAGGACGGTCCGATGAAATACTAAATCGGGACTTTCTCATTCGGGTGATCATTCAAAATTAAGAACGGTAGGAACGGTTCGCGGAACCGATGTCTGTGCAAAGCGAGCACAGAAAAACACGGCGGTGTTACGCATCATATAGATAAAGGTAATGCTAAAGATTACCGAGGTAGAAGATCCGTTCTTAACATCACGAATGAAAAACGTCCAAAAAATTCGCCCCTCATAAAACGAACATACGAAAACAAAGGGTATTCTCGTTAGAGAAATTGGTAATTGTGTTTTGGGATATGACGAAAGAATGACGGGCAGACTAACGAAAGAGAGGATAACAAAAGATGTTAGATACTAAGAATTGTGAGAAGTGACCCTTGAGTGGTGGGATTACAACCGTCATTCAAGGGTCACTTCTTTTTTGAATATCTGCACCGTGTGGGGAATACATCCTTAAATAAAAAACAAAATTGAAAGTAAAAAAGCTATTGACATTATGAATGTTCAATGATATAATAGTGCGGGTGAATGGCAAAGCTGCCATTCACCCGTGTATTGTGTAAAGAAAGTGAGGTGTTACAATGAAGAACAAAACCGAAGAAATGTATGCCCAAATGAAGCCATGGCGCTTGTTTTTTGTGGTTGCCGCTCCGGGTATGATCAGTATGTTCGCAATGTCGATATACAGCATTATCGAGGGCGTGTTTATCGGTCAGATCCTCGGTGAGGGCGCTTTTGCTGCCGTTAACATTGCAATGCCTTTGGTTATGATCAACTTTTCGCTTGCCGACCTGATCGGTGTTGGCGCATCGGCTCCCATTTCGATAGCGCTTGGGCGAGACGACCACAAGACCGCAAACAACTTTTTCTCTTGCGCGGTCATTCTCAACTTTTTGGCATCTACCCTTATGGGGGCTATCATGTTCTTTGCGGCAGCTCCCCTCTCCCGTATGATGGGCGCGGATGACGTTCTGCTCGATACTGCCGTTCGCTATTTGCGCACCTACGCACTTTGCGGTCCAATCACCACCATCTTTTTTGCAATGGATAACTACTTGCGCATTTGCGGATACGTAAAAACAAGTATGTTTATTAACATTGGCTGCAACGTGGGCACGCTTGGCTTTTTGACGCTTTTTTTGCTTGTTTTGGATATGGACGTTGTTGGCTCGGCACTTGCCACCTGCATTGCAATGTGTGCCTGCGCGGCAATTGCCTTAATACCTTTCTTAAGAAAGAAAACACTTTTGCGCTTTGCACGTCCGCATTTTCATTGGGGAATGATCCGCGAGATCGCGGCGTGCGGCTCCCCTGTATTCCTCAATAACATTTCGGGGCGTGTGACCTCGATTTTGATGAACATTTCGCTGATGACGCTTGGCGTGAGACTGCTTGGCGAGGGTGGCGGACAGACCGCCGTTGCCGTTTATGCGGTCCTGATGTATGCCAGTGACCTCTGCTGGCCGCTGCTTTACGGCATTGCCGATTCTCTTGCCCCCGCTCTTGGATACAACTGGGGTGCGAAGAATTATGACCGCGTAAAGCGCATTGTAAAGTGCGCCTATATCGGCACAGCTATCATCGGGCTTGTTTCCACGTCGGTTCTTTTCTTCTTCCCGGGCACGATCGCTTCTTGGTTTGTTAATGCCGAGGAGGTGCGTTTGCTTCAAATTTCAACGCACGCCATTCGTCTTTTCTGCTTCGCCTACCTCTTCCGTTGGATAGGCGTTACAACACAAAGCTACTTTAGCGCCATTGGAAAGCCGATGCAGGCAACCGCAATATCGGTGGGAACGGCATTCGTCTTCCCCGTCTTTCTTCTCGGATCTCTTTGGAGTTTTGGACTTGACGGCATTTGGTTCAACTTTGTTGGCGTTAACGCGCTGACCGCTATTCTTTCGATCTTCCTTTTGTCGCGATTGACAAAAGAGATCGCAAAACGAGAAAAAGAAACAGAATAAAAACGATAGGGCTGACCTGACGGTCAACCCTATTTCTTTATTCCACCGTAATGATGCGGGTAAGAATAGTCTTTACTTTTTTGTTCGTCTTGCCCGATTGATCGGGATAATAGAAATCGGAATACGCAAGGAGTGCTTGGTTAGGTCCGATGGGCTTGAGGTCTACGTTGCAGCAGGAGCCCGCCCATTGATGAAAATTCGGTCGCGCAGGCGGATCGTTCATCAAATAACTTCTATCCTCACCCGTCATAATTTCAACAGGCTCTTCCCACCTTATACCCGAGGGGTCGTTGCTTGCGCGCACGTAAATACCGGGTCTGCCGTAGGCTGCCAAGGTAACGCCGCAATCCAGCTTGACCAAGTTTGGCAGCACACCACACTTATCGAATTCCTGCGGCTCCGAAAAGGTCTTGCCGCCGTCGGTGGAGCGAGCAAAGCACATCGGATTCCACTCGGGCCCGCCAAGAAAAACGCCGGTTGCACGCAAAAGAACGATCATAGAGCCGTCATCCATAAACTCTAACGCGGTTTCTGAAAAGCCGTCACACATATATGCCGTTGGGTGCCTTGTAGTGTTGGGAATATAGGGGATATATCCTGCGAGCTCAAAGGTATGTCCGTTATCCGACGACTTATACAGAAGCGAGGCACCGCACACGTCAACTCCACCGTTATAGGGATTGAGGTGTGCACCGGAATAAGAGGTCAACCAAATGTTCCCTTCTTTATCTGTGCGAAATCCGCGCCCATAAGGACAGAAGGGTGCCATAACGAAGTCCTCTCCTCGAACAACTCCGTGCACCGACAGATTGGGGTGAATGACCTTAACGGCTTCTTCATTGCCCTCACTTTCCCCTTTTTTGATGCGGTAACCAAGCCACTCTTGCTTTGCGTAAGCATCGGGCAGGGTTGCAAAATCATAAATGTAATTGGCGCTCCCCCAAATGTCCCGATACATAAATGCGGGATAGGGCCAGCTGCCGTCCTCTTCTTTTGTGATCTTATCGCTTGGCAGGCGTTGGGTCACAATGCGGGCAGGCTTGAGGTCTGCCGTTTTGCAGGAAAGCCCCGTTACCAACGGAAAATGCAATCTATCTCCGTTTGGAAGAAGATGCCCAACCTCACGCGTAAGTGCGCGGTCAGTTCTTTCCCAAGTGATCCCCTTATCCTTTGAAATGCACCAAACGTCTTTGTTTTTTCCAAATTCTGCCCAGTTATCATCTGCCGCGTGCGTTTTGATCGCCAAGGTGCCGTCGGCACAGTTTAAGATCTCGGGAAACTGTATCTGTCCCCAATAGCTATCCTCATACGCAGGGCCTTGATAAACAACGCTTTCTTTGCTAACGCTGATCTTCATTTATGCTCTCCCTTCAATGAAAATCCGATATTGTGTTTTGACTGTTTGGAGAGCGATTATTTATTCAACTTTTCTGTAAAATCGCTCATCATTTCGCTGATCTTGATGTTCTGCGGGCAAACGGACTCGCACGCACGACAGCCGATGCAAGCCGCAGGGCGCTTATCTTCAGGCAGGGAGCGAATGACCATCGGGGGAACGAATCCGCCACCCGAATAGTTAAATTCGTTATACAGATCAATAATCATTGGAATATCGAGCTCCATTGGGCAATTGGTGGTGCAATAGCGGCACGCCGTGCAAGGAAGTGTATCCTTTTCGGTCATTTTTTGAGCGACACCGAGGAGCATATTCCACTCTGCCTCATTCAAGGGCTTTTCGGTCTCGTATGTAGCAATGTTTTGGCGCAGCTGCTCAAAGTTCGACATACCCGAAAGCGTCATGCCAACGTCGGGAATGGTTTGCAGAAAACGGAACGCCCACTCAACCACGCTTGCGTCGGGACGTGCTTTTTTGAGTGTCTTTTCGTACTCTTCTTCAAGAGAAACAAGTTTGCCGCCGCGAACGGGTTCCATGACCCAAACGGGCAGGTTGTACTCGCGCAGCATATCTACCTTTGCCTTTGCGTTTTGCAGCTTCCAATCCAGCCAGTTGAGCTGAATTTGGCAGAACTCCATGTGCTCGCCGTAAGCATCGAGGAAGCGGCGCATCGTATCGAGCGTGCCGTGCGTGGAAACGCCCAAATGACGGATACGTCCGTTCTTTTTTTGCTTGAGCAAGTAGTCAAGAATTCCGTATTTGGGGTCAAGGTAGCCATCTACGTTGTTCTCGCACAAATTGTGGAACATATAAAAATCGAAATACTCAACGCCGCATTTTTCAAGCTGCCTCTCAAAAATCTCTTCCACTTTTTCCATATTTGCAGTGCTAAATCCCGGGAATTTGGAAGCAAGATAAAAACTCTCGCGCGGATAATCCGCCAGAACCTTGCCCATTACGATTTCGGATTGCCCGTCGTGATAGCCCCACGCGGTATCGTAATAGTTGATGCCCTTCTCCATAGCGTAAGCAACCATTTCGCGCACAGCGTCAACGTCAATTTTGCTCTGGTCGTTATCGCAGATCGGCAGTCTCATGCAGCCCATGCCGAGCGCGGAAAGCTTTTTGCCTTGAAAATCTCTGTAAATCATACGGTTTTTCCTTTCTGCATTGCAGTTTATTATCATCAGTATACCATAAAAAAAGTCAAAAGTCAACCAACGCAAAAAAAATTAAAAAGCCGAACGCTATCCAAAAGGAAAACGTTCGGTTTTTTATTGGTTTTATTCTTCGTCCTTCCACTCTTCCACGGGCTTGTTGGCATACTTCTTTTTGAAAATGCGGCGGCGGAAGAGGAAAATGGTATAAATAAGCCACAGAGTGAAGAAAATCGCACAAGCGATAATGGCATTGGTCAGCGATTTGCCCGCAAAGCCCAAAAGCAGGAGCAGAGGTGCGATCATTACCATTGCAGGGAAATTGGAAAGAATATAAAGGCTTGAGGTTGGTGTGCGCAGGTTAGGGTCGATCTCCTTCATCAAAATAACACCGTTGGATGCCGTACCCGTCAGCGTTCCGTAGCTCATCAAAAACATTTCGTGCTCAAATCCCGGGAAGCATTCTCGGCTCGCCTTGCGAATGTAAGCATAGGTGAGAATAGCACCCAAAATGCTCAAAATAATGATGGGGAAAATGTAATCCTTGATATCGTTGATCTCGATTGCCGCAACGCCTGCAACGATCATAATATCGAAGGCAAAGCCGGAGATGCGGTCCATTTGATAGTTGTTGATGTATTCGCGGTGCATCAATTTTCCTTTGCGCAAGCCCTTTACAACCGCTTTGATGAGCATTGCCGCAAGGGACGCCCACAAAAAGTTAAAGCCCCACGCAATGCTGTTGGTAAAATCGGAAAGAGCGCCCAAAAGGCACATAAAGCCAAAGGAAAGCGCATAGGCAAGGGCTACAAAGCCGGCTTGCAGGGTGAATTTATCGACCGACTCGTTATCGGGGATCTCTTCAACGCCCTCTTCGGTCTGAGGGGCGTTTTGTGCTTCGGGCTTGCCATGGCGAATCTTGAGATGTCCCTTTGCCTTGTGAATGTTAATGTAGAGAATACCGAACACGCAGGCTACTACAAAGCCGATAGACGCCAGGGAAAGGCCGAAGCTGCCGTTGCCTGCAAATTGCGTGGCAGGGGTGTTGGTAAAGTTTATATCCCAGCTCAGAGCATTTCCGGGACCTTGACCGAATGCCAAGGGCAAGATCAAGCCACAAATATAGGAAATGACCTTTTCGCCGTGCTGAGTAATAAGGAACAAAACGATCGTCAACCCAAGCCCCACAAAGGCTTGCAGCATATAGGTTCCGCCTTGCAATGCGCCAAATTCAAACACCTGTGCACGCTTGGTCTTGTGTGTGCTCTTTTCGGTTTTAAGCGTCATAGCAGCAAAGCCGATGGCAAGGCAGTGGTAGGTGATGACCTGCATCATACGGTTATCTACCAAAACAAAGTTGAATTGCTTGCCAACGATATTTACAATCAAGAGCATTGCTCCGCCCAAAAGCGCGGAAGGCACCAAGCATTTGCGGAAAAGTGGGATCTTGCGGCGCATAATATTGCCCGCCAGCAAAAAGATCATCAAAAGTCCAAGCTGCACCAAAAAGCTCCATACGGGGCCGTAATTGGCAAGTGAAAAGTTCCAATCCATAGTTTGTCCTCCTTTACCGTCGAAACTTCGTTTTGTTCATGCCGAACGCGTATATTATAGCAGATTTTGGGCAAAAAGTCAACCCCCCTGCCGAGTTTTTGGTGGAAGACGGGAATTATGCCGTTCTGCGCAAAAACTTTTGTCAAAATCTATTGCTTTTTGGCAGAACTTGTGATAAAATGATTATGTATGCGCAAAATACAAAATTATCCGTAAAAAGGAGATTGATTTTTATGATGCAAACTATGAAGAGAGGCTTGGCGTGGGTGTTGGTTTTGGTTATGCTCGCAGCCTTTGTGCCTACGCTGATCCTGAGCGCAAGCGCCGCAGATGTCAACTACGTCTACGACGGAAAGTACATCTACAACTGGGGCTCTCGCGGCACGGTTGCCACCTTCCTTTCCCCAAATGCCGAGGATTTTTATGAGGATAACAACACGTCCTACAACGAGTTGTCTTCCCTTTCCGGCGGCACCGGCAAATCGGATGCTCCCAAGAGTGCACTCTACCGTGAGCTGCAGGATTTGATGAAGAGCAACCACGATTATATCAACGGGTATAGTGCAAACAACAGCCTGCTGAAGTACACCGATTGCCAAAATGGCGGCGGTAAGATCTCCTCCTTCTATTCCGGCAAAGAAATCGGTCCCTCTTGGGATAGCGCTTCTACTTGGAACAAAGAACACACCTGGCCCAACAGTAAGGGACTTGGCGGCAGTGATGAGGACGACGTTATGATGATCCGTCCCACTTCGGTAAACGAAAACTCCTCCCGCGGCAATACCGCCTACGGTCAGAGCAGCGGCTACTATAACCCCAACAAGGAATCAAATGGCAAATATGATCTACGCGGTGACGTTGCCCGCATCTTTTTGTACGTTTACGTTCGTTGGGGCAACACGAGCAGTGCTTGGGGTACCGGCGGTGTAATGGAGAGCGTTGAGGTTCTGCTTGCGTGGATGGAAGCCGACCCTGTTGACACCTGGGAGCTTGGACGCAACGACTCCGTTGAGTCTATTACAGGTACCCGTAACGTTTTTGTTGACTACCCCGAGCTTGCCTTTATCCTTTTTGGTGAAGAGATTCCCGCTGATATGCAGACTCCTTCCGGTGGAGCCGACAAGTGCGATCACAACAATTTCAACTCAGGTGTTATCACCGCGCCTACCTGTGCGGATAAAGGATATACGCTTTACACCTGCCAGACCGCAGGATGCGGTTATAGCTATAAGGGCAACTTTGTTGCTGCCAAGGGTCACACCTATGCAAACGGCGTTTGCTCTGTTTGCGGTGAGGCTGAACCCACAGCTCCCGTAAAGCCCGGCTATGCAACAACGCCCGAGATCGGCAAGGCTTACAAGCTTGGTCTGTTCTCTATTGCAAAGGATACCGAGTATTACTTTACCGGCACGATGAGCGGCTACTACGGAGCAACCGACACCGCTTATGACAACGGCGTTGACGTATTTGTTGAGCAAGCAAGCGGCGGCTATTACCTCTACTTTAAGGATACCGCAGGACAAAAGCAATACATCAGCCTGGTTCACGTCTTTAATAACGGCGGCGAGCATTACAACTTTGTTTACAATACCGCTCCCAACTCCGTATTTACTTGGGATACGGAAAAATACAGCTTTAAAACCACTGTTAACAACCAATTTTGCTATATCGGTACTTACGGCACTTACGTAACGATGAGCGTTCTGCGAACCGACAAATTGGGAGACAACGACTATTATGCACGTTTGTATACGTCAAACGGCACCTCCTCGGATACACCTACCGATACTCCCCCCGTTACTCCCGATCCTTCTACCTGCCAACACAGCTACAAAGCGACCGTGATCGCCCCCACCTGCACCGCAGGCGGCTTTACCACCTACGTTTGCACGCTGTGCGCCAACAGCTACGTTGGAGATAAGACCGCGGCAAAGGGTCACAACTATACAAACGGCACTTGCACAAGCTGCGGAGCTACAGAGTCCACTCCCGGCACCGGCACGAGTACCAAGGTGACCATCAGCTTTGCCGATAAAGCAAACCGTACCGAGTTCTCTGACTCCAAGCAGGTTTGGGTACAAAACGGCATTACCGTTACCAACGACAAGGCAAGCGCTACCAGCAACGTAGCGGATTACGCAGACCCCGTTCGCTTTTATCAAGGCTCTAGCGTAACCATTGCCTACCCCGGCATGACAAAGATCGAAATTGATTGCACGGGTCTGGAAGCAAAATACGTTGGCAGCTGGAGCTCTGTTACCGATGCAAGCGCAACCAACAACAACGGCATCGTTACCGTTGTTTTCAGCGCTCCCACAAACTCCTATACCTTTACCAATTTGGCAAAGCAATCCCGCGCGTATAGCATCACCGTATACACGGACGGCTCTCAATCCACACCTTCCACGCCTCAAGACTGCACGCACACGACCACCACAACGATCGGTGCTACCGAAGCGACCTGCACCACAAACGGATTTAGCGGCAAAAAGATCTGCACGCAGTGCAACACCATTCTTGACGAGGGCAAGGTCATTGAGGCGCTCGGACACACCGATGCCGACAATGATAAGACCTGCGACGTATGCGGCAAGCAAACCAACTCTTCTTCTACCGGTCACGTTTATGCTGCTTGGGTAACCGTAAGAAAGGCTACCTGCACCGAAGCAGGACTTGAGCGCAGAGATTGCGACCATTGCTCGGAATACGAAACGAGAGAAATTCCCGCAACCGGACACAACGACACCGACGGTGATAACGTTTGTGACGTATGCGAGGAAAGCACGCACACCTGTAAGGAAGTCAGCGGATTTAAGGCATTCCTGAATATGATAATCAACTTCTTCCGCAAGCTCTTCGGTCAGCCCGAGCTCTGCCCTTGCGGTGAGACTGTTCTTGACAAAAAGAAAGCATAAAAAAGAAAAGGCTTTGAGAGTGATCTCAAAGCCTTTTTTAGTATTGTTCAAATTGTTACAGAGGACTTTCTTCGCCTTCGGGCAAGATCTCCTGAATTTCAAAGTTCACGCCAATGATGATGTTTGTATTGCCGCTGCGCGCTCTGAAGAAAACGTTATACGAATCGGTAACGAGAATGTACTCAAAGCGGAATCCCGCATCAAAATAATCAATGATGCACTCGTAGGTGTCGGTCAAGAAGAGACCGTTGTGCGTAGAGACCAGCTCGGGGGAAACGAAGGTAATGCTGCCGTAATCCTGGGTTCCGTATCTGCCGATCAATTCCTTGGCGTTGGTATCCGACAAGCGGTAGCCTGCCCAAAAGATCTCATCGCCCATGTGGAAGAGCTCGCGCGTGTGATTCCACATACCGTAATCATTCTTTGCAAATACGCTTTTCAAAGCCAACGTGTCGGCATCAAAGTAATAAAGCTTGCTTCCGCTGCTTCCCGATTCTCCAACGTAGAGGATGCGATCCTCTCGGTTCAAGTAAACCTTGGGTTCGGAAAAAGAATATATGTTTTCGGTGCGCACGTTGATCAGCTCGCCCGTTGAGAGATTCTTTTTGTACACCTTGCAGTGAGCGCTCTTTTGCGAATAGTAGATATAGTCACCGTCCAAAGAGAAGGATGCGATCTCGTGGTCGAAGGAAATCGAGGATTCCTTGGTGCAATCGGCTTTGTTGAATACGTCGATTCGGCACAGATCGGGCAAAGAAATATAGATCTTATCGCCCTCAAAGTTCATTTCCGAAGGAGCGGCGGCAAGAGAAACGTTATAGATAGGGGTCATGTTTTCGGAATCAATAACGACCAATCGGTTATTGCCGCGAGTGATAACGTAAATAAGATCGTTTTCGGTTCTCCAATTCACAACGTCACCGTCAAGGGTATACAAAACGACCGTTGCCGTCATCTTTGCGGTGTTGTTGTCCTCTGTTGCATCCCCTGTTCCCAAAAACTTCATATTTTCGGGCACTTCCATCTTTTCGGGGGCAACCTCTTGAAGCACACCGTTGTTGATATCCTCAAGGGACGGGGGCTCTGCGTTGTTGTTATTTTCGCCGTTATTATCGTTATTATTGTTGTTATTATTGTCGTTATTATTGTTGTTGCCGCTGTTGTTGGGATTGTTATTGTCGTTTTTGTTGGGGTCGTTGGGCTCTGCGCTATTCGGCGTTGTGGTGGCACTTGTACCCGCAGGCTTTTGGTTGAAGTTGATGTTGATGTCACACGCAACCAGCGCAAGCACAAGCAACAAACTCGTTATGATACATACAATCTTTTTCATAATGCTTCCTCCAAGTATTTTTTACCATTATACCACAAGTTTATGTGCTTTGCAAGATCTACGGCTAAATAATATTTATCTGAAATTAAGAAAATTAAGATACGCATGCACCCGAATTGCAAATGCAGATAAAAAAGCAAGGTAAGACAGATACCTTACCTTGCTTTTTGGGTCGAAGTGACAGGACTCGGTCTCGCCTGCGGGCTCGGTCCCTCGCGGTTCTGACAGTCCACCGGACTGTCATTCATTGCCGCTCGGCCGTTCGCCAAACGCTTTGCGTTTTTCTCACTACCTGCAGCATCTAGCTCCCAAAGCTAGCGCGCTACCAATTGCGCCACACCTTTGCTACCATGGCGCTTGAAAATGGCATGGATATCAAAACTCTCTCCGCCATGATAGGACACATCAGCGCGGAGACCACGCTCAACATCTATAGTCATATCACCGACACCATGCAACAGCAAGCGGCGGTGAGAATCGACCGTGAGATCGGCGGTACAGACGCAGAAATGCCCGAACCTCCACCGACAAAGGCAAGTGAAACCACACCCCCGAAAGCCGCGCCGGAGAAAGAATTTGAGCCCTATAAGGGCAAGATACGCAAGAGTGGCACGGGTTGCGCGACGATGATAAACGACCACCTCTACGAAGGACGGTTCACGCCGAGAGTCAACGGTGAACGCATATCCAAGAATGTCTATGCCAAGACACGAGAGGAATGCGAAGAAAAGCTCGCAGAGCTGATCAAAACCATGAAAGCGGAAATCGCAGAGATGAAAAAAGCAACGAAGAACGCATAACAAAGAGGGCTGACGAAATCAATCGT
The DNA here is from genome assembly GCA_045127455.1 of Eubacteriales bacterium. Classification (GTDB taxonomy): domain Bacteria; phylum Bacillota; class Clostridia; order Oscillospirales; family CAG-272; genus UMGS1865. The sequence goes on along the minus strand of JBGVQK010000021.1, from coordinate 2,573 downwards.
CAGCCCTTAAACTATGCGAAAAATTATTTCTGATTTGCCTTTGCTGCTGAAGCAATCGCATCCATCACGTGCGCCTCGACTTGTTCGGGCGTTTCGTCAAAACCGTATTTGATCCATTGATAGATAATGCCGAAATAGCCGTGAATAAAATAGGACATAATGTAGGAAAGCTCCTTGGGATAGGTTTCTTCTCCTACCATCAGTTTTTCAACCACACGCATCAGCAAGGCAAGCAGACCGTTATCGTTCAAAAGAGTGAACAGTTTGCGGTTGGCGTAGATAAAGCGTAAAATCACACCACCCTTGTCTTTTTCAAGATCTCCATCATAATTGTCGGCATAACGCATCCACTCATATTCGATTTTGAAAAGAAGCAGATCTTCCTTACAGCTTTTGTAATCAAGATGACGGTAAAAAGTGGTTCTTCCGACATCTGCCTTTTCACAGATAGCGTTTACGCTAATATCTTCATATGGCTTGTCGGCCATCAGCTTGACAAGAGCATCGGCAAGACAAAGCTTCAAAAATTCGGTCTGATTTCGTTTCATAAATGAACACTTCTCCTTATTTGTTCCGCATAGAAAGCATCACGCTTGAAATGCGGATTTTTCTATTGACAACGATTTGTTCGGTTGGTATAATGATAGCACAAACGGAACAGTTGTATCGTATCGGTGCAACTGTATTATATCAAACAAAAGCCGATATGTCAATATAAATCGGCAAAAAAGGAGAGAAAATGAAAAAAGTTATGAAAATCATCGGTATTGTGCTTTTATGCATTGTGGTATTGGTCGTTGTGCTGATCGTCGTTAACATGATTAAAACAGCGATAAATAATAAGAGAGTTTGGATTCCCGACGATTATTACACGGTGTTTGAATCGGACTCCGCACTTGAAAAAAAGTACGCAGGACTTGGCGAGTACGAGGTCAAAGAGCTTGAATTTGAGTCCGAGAACAAGGCAATTGATAAAATCCGAGTATGGTATCCGAATGAAGCGGAAAATCGTCAATATCCCGTTATCGTCATCGTAAACGCAAGCAATACGGCGGCACTCAATCTCAAGCCGGTTTATGCACGACTTGCATCTTGGGGATTTGTCGTAGTCGGTAATGATGATAGACAGACCGGAACAGGCGAAACAGCGTCCGAAACACTTGATTACGTATTGAATTTGAATAAGGATGAGAACAGCGAGCTGTTCGGAAAAATCGACGAAGAACAGATCGGTTGCGTTGGTTATTCGCAGGGCGGAGCAGGCGCGATCAATGCCGTAACGAAATTTGAAAACAGCGATAAGTTTACGGCATTGTTTACAGGCAGTGCATCTTACGCTTTGCTTTCCAAAAATATGGGTTGGGGATACGACGTTTCGCAAATCAATATTCCTTACTTTATGACAGCAGGTACGGGCAATACCGATGATAACGGCGGTTCTATTCACGATGATAAAAATCTTGCGGGAATTGCGCCTCTTGCATCGTTGGTTGAAAACTACGACGGAATTACCGCTGACGTGTTCAAACTTAGAGCAAGAGTCACGGGCGCAGAACACCAGGATATGCTTCATCTGACCGACGGATATATGACCGCTTGGATGCTTTACCATCTGCAAGGCGACACAGAAGCCGCAAGCGTTTTCGTAGGAGAAAATGCGGATATTCTTACGAACAAAGGTTGGCAGGATGTTGAGAAAAATAAATAATAATTATACAAGAATTCAAAATTTGAAATAAATTGTCAAATTCCAATTTGTCGGGATGATGATAAAGAGCGAGGGCTGACGAAATCAATCGTCAGCCCTCGAAATTGCGTTGAAGAAAACAAACAAATATTTATTATCTTTCAAGCAGAGGCTTTGCTAAAATCTCCTCTTTTCTGTCAAGCAGTTCATTCGTTGCAAGAGCAGCCTCAAGAGCATCCGTGCCTATGCGGTCAACTGTTGCGCCAAGTCGCTCCTTGACATATCCGTTTTCCTTGTACCAAAGCATAACCTTTTCAATAACGGTCGGAACTTCATCTGCCGAATAGACATTATTCAAGAGTGTTCCCATGCGTTGAGTCTTTCCCCAAGTTCCGCCCACAAAGATACGGCAGACCGATGCCGCTTCCTTAGGAACAGCTCCGAAAGGACATTTTCCAACGCAAACGCCGCAGCTTGTGCATTTAGACGTATCGATAACCGCCTTTCCGTTGACAACGGATACTGCCTTTGTCGGACAGCTTTCGGCAACGGCACATTTTTTACAGCCTCGGCAAAGCTCACTGTCAAAAGAGAACGCACGGCATCCCTCAACGCCTACGTCATTAAGACTCGGCTTCATACAGCTGTTCGGACAGCCTCCTACTCCGATCTTGAATTTATGCGGAAGCTTCACGTCGCGCATCCCTATGTAAAACTTATCGTATATGACCTTTGCAAGTGCCTGTGTATCAATGTTTCCGTAAACGCAGGTCGTGCCTTTACAAGCGGTAATAGGACGAACCTTTGCGCCCGTGCCGCCAAAATACAATCCACGCTCTGCCATAAAGGCTTCCGCTTCGGGAATTTTATCAAACGGAATTCCAAC
>JBGVQK010000020.1:0-4942 GCA_045127455.1 Eubacteriales bacterium | reverse complement strand
CAATGTCGAACTCTGATTCTCCGCGCTCATGGCAACGGGATTCGAGAAAGTCGGGACGGTCTTGCCTGCGTATTGTCATATAAGCGACTTCTTCGGGCGTTGCGATAAATTCTTCACCTTCGCCATACACATACGCATCGGCGTGAACCTTCACCGTGCATTCCTCGTCAAGCTCGTCCATGAATTCTTCGAACCGAACCCAACCTTCAAGGTCACCGTATTCTTTTGGAATACCTGCTACAAGGAATTCCGCTTGTTTTTCGCCTGCGGTTACCGTGACCGCAGAAAATAGCACACCCATATATCACATCACCCCCATTCCATGACCGTTATATTGCATCTCTTGGTCTGCGTACATATCGACATAATCCTCGACCTTTGATGCTATATCTTCAAATTCGGAAGGGGTTGGCTCGTATCCGAACCATGCCGCCTTGCCGTTGTCATCCCATATATGGGGCTTCCGATCTCTCGCCGCGCCCTTGAGTCCTATGATCTCATGGAACATGAAGGTTTGGCTGTCGATCAGCCCTTCGTTTTTGTTTATGATGGAGAGTTTCAGACCTTCGTATTGTCCTGATACTCTTGCCGTCACAAACTCTATCTTGGCGCGAAGGTCATCGCTGATTTTGCTGACCATCGCTTTGCCTGCAAATACCGTATCTGCCGAGAGAACCTCGGAATCTCCGAACATTCTCTGAAGCTGTCTTTCATAGAAGTTTGTCATAGATCAACCTCCGAATCTCATCCCAGGGAGTTGCGAGAGGTATTCGTCGAATTCTTCCTCGGTGTGGAGAAAGTAATCGTCACCGCTATGCCAATAGGAGACATAGAGGTCACCCTCGTCGATGGGTATTTCTCTCTGTTCAAAGCCCTCGCCAAGACCGTCGCTGTTCTGACCGCTGATTGCATCACGGAGGCGTTCCGTTTCATCGGGCGTGAGGGATTCGGTGAGGTAGCAATCGATCTTGCCGTATAGCGTTCCTCGGTGTTCCTCGACACCCCATTCTGCGAACACGAGCTTATCCTTGATACCTGCGTGGTCGCCGACATATTCAGCCATGTTGATTTCGGTCGCCTGTTCCTTTGCAATGGCTTCCTCAATGGCATCGGCATTGCTGTTGATCATATAGGCATCGGTTTCGTAGTAGTCACCGTCGTGATCGGAGAGGTTGCCGGTCAACGGGCAGAAGAAGGACACCTTTGTGCCTGCAAGGGATTTCATCATCTCCTTGATATCAGCGTACATTTCTTCGGTGCCGCTATACTGCTCGTTCACGAGGTTTGCTTCGAGATCATCACGCAGTTCTTCACGCACACCTGACACCGATTCGTCTGTGACTCTTACATCGTAAAGACTATCCGAGTCGGGAAGGATACGGAGGAGTCCGTTGCCAATATCGCTATCGGCATGAAGTCGGATTGGTGCATCCTCGGCTCTCATGTCTTTTACCTTCAGAGAAAAGATGGAATTGATGAGGCCGTATTCCTTGGCTCTGTCAAAAAACTGATTGAATTCGGTTGCCACATCGAAGGTTTCGGTGGCTTGTGTGGTGGGGTTCTTAATCGATAGTTTCAGCATTTTCGTTCTCCTTTTCATTTGTTTTCTTGTTTCTATCGAGTCCGTATCGACGGATTCCGATGGCTGTGGTTATCGTGCCGAACATCTTCGCTGTAATGAGATTGGTGTCGGCAAGATCGTGGATGGACAGGTAGCTCGTACCGCAGGCAATATCCTTGGCTACACACAACAGCGTGTATGCCTTGATGTTACCGTTCTTGACTTTTATGCTGTCAAGGTCGATATAGCCCTTCTTGATGTGATGCTTCGATGCGTTCCACAACCGCACATCTGCGGTCAGAAGGTAAAGCACCGACATTTTCACATTGTCGTTGCGGTTTAGCTTGTTAGCTGCCGTGGTGAAGATTGCCTGATGGTTCTTGTTCTTGAATTTCATGTGTTTGCTCCTTTTCTGCTTGTTTTTTGGCATAAAAAAAGCACCCACCGTTTTTTCAAACGATGAGTGCTGATCTTATGTATTTAGTTTGTGGGGCTTATTCTTTGTTTATTGCTCCCCAAGATTTGGGGTGCGGTTACTCGACAAATTGGAACTTGTCGCGCTCTGTTTTATAACCGAAAAGTTTTCGTCGCAATCGTTTCTCTAAAGGCTTTATCGTGTTCGACAAAAATCATCGTAGGCGAAAATTCTTTTATGAGCTGCTCAATCTGCATACGAGAATACACATCAATAAAGTTAAGTGGCTCATCCCATATGTACAGATGCGCTTGCTCACAGAGGCTTTTCGCTATCAAAACTTTTTTCTTTTGACCGCCTGAAAAATCTTGTATATCTTTTTCAAACTGTACGCGCTCAAAGTCCATTTTCCGCAGAATTGCTTTGAATAAACTTTCATCTATATGGTTTTCTTCAGCGAAAGCTGATAAACTCCCTTGTAGATGTGAGGTGTCCTGCGGCACATAGGATATGATAAGTCCCGATGCAAGCTGTATCGTACCTGTATGCTCGATTGGCTCACCGATTATAAGTTTAAGCAAACTGCTTTTTCCGCTTCCGTTTCTGCCGTCAAGGACAACTCTATCTCCTTGCTGTATTGTAAATGAAACGGGTTCGCATATCGCATTTTCGTCATAACAAACAGAAACATCAGAAAGGGTAACGAGCGTTTCTGCGTGATATATCAACGTAGTGAGCTTCAAATTTTCGGCAGTTTCGATATTTTTCAAAAGCCCGGATTTTTGCTCGATTGCCTGATGTTGCCTTGCTTCGATTGCTTTTGACCGTTTCATCATCTTTGCTGCTTTATGCCCGACATAACCCTTGTCGGCTGCTCCTTTTTTCGACGCTTCTACACGGTCAGACCATACCGCAGAGCGTTTCGCCGATTGTTGTAATCGAACAATATCCTTTTGTAAGCGCTCGTTTTGTTCGAGTTCAAATTCTTGTTGCCGTTCAAAGTTCTCCATCCAAGACGAAAAATTGCCGCTTTGCACTTCGATGGTTGACCTGTTCAGCGACAAAATATGGTCAACACATCCATCCAAGAAGGCACGGTCGTGAGATACGAGTATAAAGCCTTTTTTCTTTTTCAAATATGCTGATACCATTTCACGAGCGTGAACGTCCAAATGGTTCGTAGGCTCGTCAATCAAAAGAAAATGTCCTTCGTTGCAAAATAAAGCCGCTAACAGTATCTTTGTCTGCTCACCGTTTGATAGAGTTTCAAACGGACGGTAAAGCGCATCTGCCTCCACATCCAAGTAAGACAGCTCTCGCATTAACTCCCATTCCTCTGCCGCAGGGGCGATTTCAGAAAAAATTTCACACGTAAGCTTCGCTTTATCCGATACGGGATAGGGAAAATAGTCGAACCGCACGGATGCGTGAATTTTACCGCTATACTCATACCTTCCGAGCAAAAGATTTAACAGCGTTGTTTTTCCTCTGCCGTTTCTTCCCACAAAGCCGAGCTTCCAATCGGTATCAATTTGAAAGCTTATGTTTTCAAAAACATTATCATAACTCGTTGGATAGGAAAACGTAAGATTTTCTATTTTAATCATTGACATAAACTAAATCCTCCTTTGCATGGCTTAATAAATACAAGGTCGGCGTTTCGGTGATATTTCACTCCGTATAGATTTCACCGTTTTATACCGACACTATACGGAGTAAATCATGTGTAACAATCATTTCTTCTGCTTTCATAGGTAGCACTTCCTGAAAATTATTTATCGATGAGATAATTATACCATGTTTTTATGAATAATTCAAGCGATTTCACACACAAAGCAGGGGGCAGGTCATCTATGCCTACCCCTGCTTGATGATGTGACATAAGCCCTTGATTTTGCTTACCTTTTTCATCCCTAAATGTTAACACCGTAGGGCTTATGTAGGTGACCGTTCCCGAAAGGAGAAGGAACGGTCTATATTGAAAGGAGATATATGAGATATGTCAATGTTAAGCGATGCCATAGTATTTTTTCACAAGGTCGAGGTGGACATCGTTTTTTCTAATTATCCTATAGGCATCTTCGCAGTAGAAGTCGATCAACCATGTTTTGGTTGATATGAGAGCATCTTGAGTCCTTACGCTTCTAATCCGCTTTTCCTTCAGCCATCGCTGAATTGTATTGTGTTCGTAACCTGTTATTCTTGCAATGTCTTGCGTGAGAAGCAGGTCACTTTCAGCATACCATTCATCTTCGAGCCATAGCCGAAATTCTTCGGGCGGTTTAATGAATGTTATTGGAGGAGCAGGTGCTTTCATTGAACCTTCGCCACCGTTCTTCTTCGAGGTGAATGCTCCGACGGGAGTCATTATCGACGGATCACCTCGGTCAACCTTGTCGAGGTACTCGAATAGGTCATCCATCTTGACTCTGTATTGCTTGGTTTTCTTTCCGCTATTTTTGCACTTGATTACTCCGTTTTGGAGCATCCAAGAAACTTTGCGTTTACTGAAGCCGAGTATGCACCGTATGTTTTCAATCGTGAGGATTTCGGGATAGGTGCTTCTAATTTCTTCTCTGATGATAGGTTTCATTTGCCACCGCCTTTTTTGACGAAGTAGGCTTTGTGGCTGTCATCATCCCAATGGTCTGCGAGGTATTCGATCAGATCGATTTTAGCGATGATGTATGTACCTTGGTATATGAAGGCTCGAAGCTCCTTCGTCTTGATAAGTTCGTATACTCGATTCTTGCCGATTGGCACGCTCTTGCTTACCTTGAGTGGACTCATTATTTCGGGGAGGTTTACAAGCATTCTTTCAAGCTGTTCAATTTTTTCTTCTCTTGTCATGGTAGTTACATCCTTTTCATTTTTATTAGGCAGACGAGCATGGATGCACCTACATTTTTATTTGACTTATTTAAGGGTTTATGTTATACTGATTGCACTTGTGGCTAATGCGTTTT
>JBGVQK010000019.1:0-13822 GCA_045127455.1 Eubacteriales bacterium | reverse complement strand
CCCCCCGCGTCTCTTATGAAACAAATTAATAATTCTCAGCGTGTAATTCGAAATAGCTTTGAGGATGAGCGCAGGTGGGGCAAACGTCGGGGGCATTGGTGCCAACAACGATGTGACCGCAGTTACGGCATTCCCAAACCTTAACTTCGCTCTTCTTGAATACTTCAGCGGTTTCTACGTTCTTGAGGAGAGCGCGATATCTTTCCTCGTGATGCTTTTCAACAGCAGCAACCAGACGGAACTTTTCAGCCAGCTCGTGGAAGCCTTCTTCTTCAGCGGTCTTAGCAAAGCCGTCGTACATATCGGTCCACTCGTAGTTCTCACCCTCTGCAGCAGCGCCGAGGTTTTGAGCGGTGTCACCGAGGCCGTTGAGCTCTTTGAACCACAGCTTAGCGTGTTCTTTCTCATTGTCAGCGGTCTTGAGGAACAGGGCAGCGATCTGCTCGTAGCCTTCTTTCTTTGCAACGGATGCAAAGTAGGTGTACTTGTTTCTTGCCTGGGACTCGCCTGCGAAAGCAGCCTCGAGGTTCTTTTCGGTTTGCGTGCCGGAGTACTTGTTAGCCTTGGGGGATTCCTCAGCAATCAGCTCAAGCTTATTACCCTTGAGACCGCACTTGGGGCAAACGGGCTCAACACCGTCAGCTACGTCAAAAACTTCACCGCAAATCAAGCATCTGTACTTTTTCATTGTTTTGTTCTCCTTTAATTATGTGTAATGAATTTTGAATTTTTAAGATTGTAAAACTTGTTGACATTGTTTGCAGCAGCCATAAAAATTGACCTCTTGAGATTCAATTTCAAAGTCGTGCCCGGGGGGCAGAATTGGCCTTGCATTGGTTTGCAAATCAATGATTTTTGCACACCGTTTGCAAACAAAGTGGTAATGACCGTCGGTAATCGTGTCGTAATGCGTCACCTCGTCGGGGAAGAAAAGCTTGACGATTCGTCCTTCCTCTGCAAGAACTGCCAAATTACGAAAAACGGTTGCCCGACCAATGGTGGGAAATTCGCCTCGCAGATATTCGTAAACCTCTTCTGCCGTGGGGTGATACAATCGCATCAGAGCCTCATAGACGATCTCGCGTTGTTTGGTGGAACGTCTTTTCATCGGTTTGCTCCTTATTGAGATTTGGTATCGATAAGAGTATAGCACAAGAAAAGCCCTTTGTCAATAGTTTTTTGCAAAAAAAATAAAAATATTTTTGAAAAAAGAGCAAAAATACCATTTACAAAAAAAGTCTACTATGTTATAATATATATAACAACCGATTTTTTTTCGGAGAAATGGGGAAGAAACGCACCATGCAGACCGAACAAAAGCTTTGCAATCTAATAGACGACCTTGTTGAATATGCCATCCAAAACGGGCTTGCCGAGGAGTGCGACCGCGTCTTTTTGTGCAACCGTATATGCGGTGAGCTCGAGGTCCTTGATTTTCTTCCCGACCAAGGCAGAGTTAAAAACAAAGATCTGGAGACCATTCTTACGTCGCTTTGTGCGCTTGCCATCGAAAAGGGAATTATTCCCGAGGATAGTATCACCGAAAGAGATTTATTTGATACACGCCTGATGGGACTTTTGACACCTCGCCCGAGCGAGGTTCGCCGCCAATTTGACGCGCTTTATCAAGAGTCACCGCAAAAGGCAACCGAATATTATTATCATATTTCCCGCGCATCCGATTATATTCGCACCTACCGCATAAAAAAGGACGTTAAGTGGATCTATAGCGGAAAGTACGGAGACTTGGATATCACCATCAATCTTTCCAAGCCCGAAAAAGACCCTCGTGCCATAGCAGCTGCAAAAATCGCCGCAGCAAGCGATTATCCCAAATGCGCCCTTTGCCCCGAGAACGAGGGCTTTTCGGGGAGCGTGACACAGGCGGCAAGAGGAAATTTGCGCCTCATACCCATCACGCTTGCAGGCGAGGAATGGTTCTTGCAGTATTCTCCCTACGTTTATTATAACGAGCATTGCATCGCACTTTCGGCGCGGCATACGCCAATGTGCATCAATCGCTCTACCTTTATAAAGCAAATGGACTTTATCGAGCGCTTTCCACACTATATGCTGGGAGCGAATGCGGATCTTCCTATTGTGGGCGGCTCCATTCTTTCGCACGACCATATGCAGGGCGGACGTTACACCTTTGCAATGGAACGTGCCCCGATTGAAAAGGAACTGCACTTTGAAGGCTTTGACGACGTTTTGGCAGGCATTGTAAACTGGCCTATGTCGGTCATTCGCTTGCGCTCTGCAAATCGCGAGAGCCTGATCGAGCTTTCCGACCGCATTCTTCACGCTTGGCGTGCATACAGTGACCCCGCGGCAGGCATTTTTGCCGAAACGAACGGTGAGCCGCACAACACGATCACACCCATTTCGCGCAGACGCGGAGTAGACTATGAGATCGACCTTGTTTTGCGCAACAATTTGACAACCGATGAGCATCCGCTGGGCGTTTTCCATCCCCACGCGGACAAGCATAATATTAAAAAAGAAAATATCGGACTGATCGAGGTCATGGGGCTTGCCGTCCTGCCTGCGCGCTTGCGTCAGGAGATGGATATTCTGGCAGCTTATTTGGCAGAGGGGAAGGACGTCACGCTCGATGAGCGCACCGCAAAGCACGCCGCTTGGGTAGAAGCGTTTGCGTCCAAATATCAATTCTCGCACGAGAACGCAGGCGAAATTCTGCAAAAAGAAATTGGGCGTACCTTCCAAGAAGTCCTTGAGGACGCGGGCGTTTATAAATGCACCCAAGAGGGAAGAGCAGCATTTATGCGCTTTATTCAAACCGTAAAATAATTAGAAAAATACATAAAGAAGAGGAACGACAGATGAAAAAGAATTTGAGAAGTATGATCGAAACCTGGCAGGAGAGCCCGGCACAGATTTTGGTTGATATGAACCAATACGATCTGATTGAAAGCACGGGAATGAAGCCTGACCTTTCGCACAAAAAGAGCGCACATATGAGCGCGGCTTGGAGATTGCGCGATCTTGACCGTGTTGTGATTCCTATGGGTGGCTCCGATCTTTCGGGCGTGCGCTATCTGACCTTTTCGGTTTGTGCCGTTGCAGCGGCAGGCGCATCCTTCCGTTTGGTGTTCAGCAATAGCCAAACGGGCGAAAATATAGGCGGCTATGAGGCCATCATTACCGTTGCAAAGGACGGCTGGAACGACTATCGCCTTGAGATCCCTTTTTTGCACGGTACGGGAAAATGCAATGGCTGGAACGATATCGGCAGCATCATCCTCGAGGCATTGAACGTGCCCACCGAGGGACGCTCTCCCGTTCTTTATATTGATAGCCTTTACGTTTACGAGGATAGCATCGCTCCCGTTTTTGCAAGAATGCCCGAGCTCAAGGGCGCAGCTGTGTTCTCCAAAACGGGTAACTACTCCATCGTTGACCGCAAACGCATTCCCAATTCCATCGACGATTCCGAGGCAAAGCCGTTTGAGGAAGACGGCATCCTTTGGCTGCCTATGGCACCCGTTGCCGCGGGCATTGCCTTCTCTTGTGTTGCCGATAATCGCGCACTCACGCTCAACTTTACCTACCGCCGCAAGAAGTATGCTTTCTCGGCAAACTCTAACCGCGTAGTGGTTGACGGCGTTGAGAGTGAGCTCGGCTTCTTCCCGCGCGTTCGCGGCGGAATGCTCTTCTTCCCGGCAGACTACGTTCGCGAGTTCTTCCGTTGGAGACAAATGTTTGTTGACGGCATGGGACTGATCATCCTCTCCAATCGCCGCAATGTTTTCCAAAGCGGTCGCGATAGTGCCATTCTTTGGCAGCTTGTTGCCGCAACCACCTTCTGGCGCCCCGAGGCTGACCGCGTTCTTTCCGATCTGCGCCGTCGCTTCAGCGCATCCCGCGGCAGACTCCTGCTCTCTCACGATGAGCTGATGCAGCTGCGCCGCCGTGCCAAGGCAGAGCCCGAATTGGGAGCATATCTCAAAGCTCTCAAGGCACGCTATAACGTAACGCTTAACGAGCAACCCATCGCCGCAGCAGAACCGCGCACGGCACAGCAATTGGCAAATGCGCTGAGCCACTCTGCCGAGACCGTTTTTGCACTTTCCACCCTTTATCGCTTAACGGGCGATAAGAAATACTGCGAGCGCGCAGCTCTTGAGTGCGAAGCACTCGCTCAGTTTAGTGATTGGAACACCGCACTGATGTCCTCTGTTGGCACCGTTTCCTTTGCGGTTGCCATTTGCTACGACTGGTGCCACCACGTTTGGAGCGAGAGCAGAAAGGCGATCATCGAGCGCGCAATGCTCCGCAACGGTATGAGAGTCGGTCTTGAATGCTACGACGGTAAGAGACGTATGTGGATCGACGGTGGAACCGCATCCGCAGTGGTCAACGCAGGTATGCTCGCAATGGCATTTGCATTGGCTGACATCTATCCCGAAACCGCTCTCAAGCTGGTCGACCGCGCACTTCGCAACGTTGAAGCCTGCTTTGCTTCCTATGCTCCCGACGGTGGATACAGTGAGGGTGCAGGTGCTTGGAGCAAGAGTGCACGCGCACTCGCACTTGTAATTGCAATGCTGCAAAAGGCTTGTGGAAACGACTACGGACTTGCATCCGCTCCCGGCTTCGCTGCAACCGGCTACTATGCAATCGCTACCGAAACCGCAAGCGGTATGTGGAACTTCCACAACAGTGCTGCAGTTCCCAACGAGACCTCTATCCTTACTTGGATGAGCACGCAGTACGCAAATCCCACCTACGCATGCGTTCGTCATCAACAAATTGCAAACAACCAAAAGGCAGTAACACCTTTGGATATTCTTTTCTACACTCCCGTAGATGAATCCTACGACCCCACACTTCCCACCGACACCGTTTATCGCAAGGCAGGTCTTGCCATTATGCGCTCGAGTTGGGGCGGGGAAGATGTATTCGTAGGTCTGCACGGCGGTGCCAACGATGAGGTTAACGGTGACCTTGATGCAGGCAGCATTATTTTGGATATGGCAGGCGAGCGCTTCTTTGCCGAAACAGGCGGAATCGAATCCTTGCCCATTATGATGCGCCGTCGCGCTGTTGGACAAAACACCATCGTCGTCAACCCCGCAGCCGAGCCCGCCCCCGACCAAGAGCCTCACGCAAATGCAAAGATCGTTGAGATGAAGGGTCGTGAGGATCGCATTTATGCCGTTGTTGATATGACCTCTACAAGCAAAGACATTTTGCGCGGCAAGCGTGGCGTAATGCTCACCGATAACCGAAAGACCGTTGTTGTTCAGGATGAGCTCGTGCTCGTAGCTCCCGGCGAGATCCTTTGGACGGTTTACACACCTGCCGAGGTTGAGATCTTGAACGGCGGTAAGGTTGCAAAGCTGACCATTGGAGATAAAGTTCTCAAATGCCAGATCGGCGGCTTTGGCAAAGCCAAATTCGCAGCCGAGAAGGTAGAAAACTGTGATTTGACACGCCTCTATATCAAGGCAGAGGTCAAGGAGCGTCTGCGTCTCTCTGTTGCTGCAAAAGTTATTGGCGAGGGCGACGACTTTGATGCAAAGCTTTACGAGGTTGCTCCCATCAGCACTTGGGGAGAGAACTGAGTATCACCGCTTTAAAATAATAAAAAAGGAACAGAACCGCGGTTCTGTTCCTTTTTTTATATGTTTTGATTATTGAGCAGCCTTAATAGCAGCCTTGGTGCCGTACCAGATCATTTTGCCGAACTTTTTGATTTCCCAATCTTCGTCCTCTTCCTTGTCTTCCTTTTCGGCATATTCCTTTACATCTTCCCAAGCAGCCTTAGCAGCATCTGCATCTTCAAAGTAGATGATGGTAACGTGCTCGAGCTTATCGTTTACAAGAGCGGTACCGGTAACAACAACGTCAACGTCCTTAATGCCAAGGCCGGTGTAAACAATGGGCAGAACGGTATCGTCTTGCGCTGCCTTGTAATTGTTTTCCTTCAGTGCTGCAATTGCCTTGTCGGGATCAGCATTGGGGCCGAAGCAAGAAGCCAGCATTACAACAGAGAGGGTGAGCACGAGTGCCAGGGCGATGAGTTTGATTGCTTTTTTCATAATAATGTCTCCTTTTTGAAAAAATGTGTATCTTGGATACATCCACATTATATCAAAAAAACGCATCTTTGTCAATACAAAAATGCGTTTTTTTAAAAATATTTTTAAAGGGACCTCATCAATAATAGAAATAATTGATGGCAACCTCCTTCATGCTCGGGGCTTTTGCATACACTTTTTCGTTCAAATCGATCTGTGCAAGGTAGGGCTCAGCGCGCTCGGCAAAGACCTCGGCGGTAAAGCCGGACACAAAATTGGTAAACCAAACGGCATTGGCTTCCAGCTCGTAAGCCTTTTCGGTGGGAGCACATTTCATCAGGATGTGATAACCCGAGGGGGAAGCGATCATAATGACGTCGCCGTCCTTAACGTCGGCACTCGAAAGCTGTTCCACAATGGTATCAAGGTACATAAAATCCTCGCCCGAGGCGGAAAAATCCACACCCTTTTGCAAATAATAGCCGTCGGTATAAATGGCGGCTTGCGTGTCATCACTCTCGGAGCTGACCTTTGCCACAAAGGCATCCTTGCTGACACCCTGCAAGCTTTGGGTAAGGTCGTTTGCGCGCTCAACAAGCTTATCCAGCTCGTCCTCGGTCATCGGCTTTGTTACGTAAGATTCGCCATCCTTATCTATTTTATAAGAGGGCTGACCCTTTTCGCTATCGTAGGAGATGTGCGTGCGCGTGACGTCGGTATAATAAATGACGTTTCCTTTCGAGTCGGTCTCGGTCTTTCCAGAGGCGGTCGTCTGGGTAAACTCGGTCTTTTTGTAGAGGATCTGATTGGTGGTCGTGTCGTAATAAATGGTGTCGCCATTCTTATCGGTCTCATAAACGTAGGTGTAATTGGCAAGAAAGATCTGATAAAAATGAACGTAATTCTCATTCAGGTACTCGCCCTTGACGTTGGGACCCATAGTAGAATAGATATGATCCTGAACAGCCTTGAATTTTGCCTTAATGGTGTAATATTCCTTGAGCATATTGTAGTTCACACCGTAGTTGGCAAGCACCGAGTTGAGCTTGGCTTTTGAACCCTCACCGTCGGTCTTTACAAGCTCATCCATCGTTTCCTCAATCTCTTTTTTTGCGCTTTCGCTCAATGCAAGCTCGTATTTATCAAATAAATAGAGGGATACGAGATAAGCCTTGCAATTTTCAAGCACGTTCTTGCGGTAAAAGGAGTCGCTGGTCTCCATTGTTTTGCCGTCGTAGGTGTCCATGATCTCCCAATAGGCATCCTGTGAGGGTCTGTGTCCCTCCAGAGTGTAATTGTAAGCCATCAGCGTGCCCTTCATAGCCGAGCACATCAATTCATAAAGGTTGACCGAAATAGAGTAGGTCTTGCCGTCCGCCTTTAAGGTCAGCATCTTTTTGCCACTTGCGCAAGAAGCGAGGGGAAGGGCAAGCATCAGGATAACGAGCAACAATGCCGCGGCTCGCATAAAAAGCTTTTTCATAAGGGATAGATCCTTTCTGTTAAACAACTCTTTTATCATTATACAGGATAAATGTGAGAGACGTTATACGTTTATATGACCGATTTCCATATATTTTTCAAACAATTTGTGAATGAAGGAGAGCGGCGCGTCCTCTTTTTGCAAGCGCAAAAGAATGTGAGGCTCACCCGTAAGGATGACGCGCAAGCGCCCGGGATAGAGAGAGGAAAGCTCCGACCACGCATCAAAATCCAATTTTTGCGGGGTGATGTGAATGCCTGCCGTATCCTGACGAACAGACGTAACGCCGCAACGCGAAGCAAGCGTGTGAATGAGTGCAATACGCAACAGATTTTGCACGGGAACGGGAGGCTCACCAAAGCGGTCGAGCAACTCGTCGGTCATGTCGGTTAGGTCCTCTTCGCTCGCGATCAACGCAATTCGCTTGTAAAGCGAGATACGTTGCGCAGGGAAGGGAACGTAACGCTCGGGCAGGTAGGCGTCAAACTGCAACGAAATGGTGCAATCCACCTCTTCTTGAGGGGTTTCGCCCTTTTCTTCCAGCACCGCGCGGTTGAGCAGCTTGATATAAAGGTCATAACCAATCGCATCGAGATGTCCGTGTTGTTGAGAACCGAGCAGATTACCCGCACCGCGAATTTCCATATCGCGCAAAGCAATTTTGAATCCCGCACCGAATTCGGCATATTCTCGAATGGCCTCAAGGCGCTTTTGCGCGACCTCGGGAATGGATTTATAGGCGGGGTAGGTGAAATACGCATAGGCACGACGTGCCGAACGACCGATGCGTCCGCGAATTTGGTGGAGCTGCGAAAGTCCGAGACGGTGTGCGTTTTCTACAATTAAAGTGTTGGCGTTGGGGATATCAACACCCGTTTCAATAATGGTGGTGCAAACGAGAATATCAATTTCACCCGCCAGCATCTGCTCCCAAATGCGCTCGAGCTCTTCCTTATCCATCTGTCCGTGCGCCACGGTAATGCGCGCCTCGGGAATGGCAGAGCAGAGCTTTGCCGCCGCTACGTTGATGTTTTCAACGTTGTTGAACAGATAAAATACCTGACCGCCGCGGCGGAGCTCACGCCTGATGGCTTCCTCAATAATGAGGTCGTCCTTTTCAAGCACGTAGGTTTGAACAGGTAGGCGGTCATTCGGGGCATCGTCGAGAATGGAGATATCGCGAATGCCCCCCATTGCCATATTGAGCGTGCGGGGAATGGGAGTTGCCGAAAGAGACAAGCAATCCACACCCGAGGAGAGCTGCTTCAGCTTTTCTTTTTGCACAACGCCAAAGCGTTGCTCTTCGTCAATAATAACAAGTCCCAGATCGTGGAACTGTACGTCCTTTGACAAGAGACGGTGCGTGCCTACAATGATGTCAACGTCGCCGCGCGCAAGTCGGGCAAGTGCCTTTGCTTGCTGCTTGGGAGTACGAAAACGCGATACCATCTCCACGTTTACGGCAAATGCACGCATACGGCTGACAATGGTTTGATAGTGTTGAAGCGCCAAAAGGGTAGTCGGAACGAGGAGTGCCACCTGCTTGCCACCAAGCACCGCCTTGTAAGCGGCGCGGAGAGCAACCTCGGTCTTTCCATAGCCAACGTCACCGCAAAGCAGACGGTCCATCGGCACGGCCTTCATCATATCTCCCTTGATCTCATCAGCGGCAGTCAACTGGCTGTCGGTCTCCTCAAAGGTAAAGGCATCCTCAAACGCCTTTTGATAGCTATCGTCCGAGGGGAAGGCGTGCCCGGGGCGGCGCATACGCTCGGCATAAAGACGAATGAGGTCTTTTGCAATGTCTTTTGCCGCGGCAGATGCGCGCGATTTGGCTTTTTTCCAGGTCTCGCCCCCCATTTTGGAGAGCTTAACAAGCCCATCATCGGCGTGCGCGCCAATATATTTGGATACTTTATCGAGCTTTTCAACGGGAACGAACAATTTGTCCGAGCCCGCATACTGAATGCCGATATAATCGCGTGTAATTCCCTCACAGGTCAGCGACTCAATGCCCGTATAGCGACCAATACCGTAATTTTCGTGTACCACGTAGTCGCCGGTCTCGAGCTCGGCATAGGAAAGAATGCTTTTTGTGCCTTTTTTCCTCTTTTTGCGTGCGCCCGCCATTGCGGAGAGCGAAAGAGAACCGCCGCGCGCATCGGGGCGAGCCGAAAGAACGGCAAACTGCGGCACAGGGAGTTCAAATCCCGAAAGTGCATTTTGATAGGTGATAGCAACCGTTCCGCGCGCCATATCGGCAGCGCTTTCAGGCTCGTCAACCACCACAAATGCCGCTTCGCGAAGCGTATCCGAAAGTGTCCCCGCTTCTGTTGCATTTTCGGCTAAAATCAAACAACGGTAGCCGCTTTGCACGTATCCGTGCAGGTCTTCAAGGAAGAGGGGAAGATTGTCGGCATAAGAAACCGTATGCCGCGTACGGAAGCCAAAAAGCCCGCCAAGGCGACGCTCGCCAAAGGAGTGCGCGATCGAGTCGACGTGAACTGCTACGTTGGCATCGCAAAAGCGGTCGAACATCACCGCAGGCTTTGCATAATCGGTATATTTGGGCGCGATCGTGCCGCTTTCGAGCAGGTCGGTAACGCTTTGCGAAAGATGCCACTCAGAGGCTTTGATGCGGTCGGTCGTTGCATTTGTGTTTTTGATGCAAACAAGCGTGGTGGATGCAAAATAATCGGTGAGCGACGCCTTTTCAGGGTAAATGAGCGAGACGTATTTGTCCAAAAAGTGCACGTCGCTGCCGCTTGTGATCGCATCGTCTACCGCACGAATTTCTTTCAGGATTTCAGTAGTTGCTTGCTCGTTTTTGTTCGCTTTTAGTTGAGACGTTAGTGCTTTTTTGAGTGCTTGCAGAGCCTCGGGGGATGCCAAAAGCTCGCGAGCGGGAGGGAATACCGCCTCGGAAATTTCCTCGATCGCGCGTTGCGTTTCGGGATCAAAAATGACCATTCTGTCAATTTCATCGCCAAAAAACTCAATACGTATTGCATTAGCACCGTTTTTGGTGCCACTGTCAAAGTCGGTAAAACGACCGTTGGGTGGATAAATATCCAAAATGCCGCCGCGCAGAGCAAACTGACCGGGGCTATCTACAAGGTCTGCGCGCGCATATCCTGCACCAAGCAAGCGGTTTGCCAATGCCTTGGGCTCGATCTGCTCGGTGGTGTCAATGCGGAGCATGTTTTCTTCTAAACAGCGAGGGGGGATGGTATATCCGAGCATGGCATCAGGGGTGGTGACAACAACGTCAAAATCGCCGCCAAGAATACCCGACAACACGCGAAGCCTCTCATGCTCATACTCATGGGAGGCGGTAATGTTATAAAAAGTGAGGTCGCGCGACATATAAAATGCCGCTTTGAGTCCGCAACGCTCCAAAACGCCGCAGAGCTTTACGCACTCTTTTTCCTCGGGACAAACGATCAAAGCAGGGGAGTCGCCCCGCAGCCTTTGGGTGTCCTCGATCAGCGAGACGAGAAAGGCATCCGATGCGCCATCGCACATTCCGCTTGCCAAAATAGGCAGGGGATTGATGCGAAAATTCTCGCTCACGGTGCGCAAAAGCTGGCGGTATTCGGGGTCCTCTCGAATACAACTTGTTAAAATGCTCATACCTTACGCTTTCTTTTCTTCGGGGGAATAAGAGTTGCAAATTTGTTGTGCTGCCGCAATGTCACCTGCAAGCAGCTTCAAAAGTCCTTCGTGAGCGCAGCCGAAGCTGTCAAACAAAGTCTTTTGCTCGTCGGGAGTGAATTCCGAGACCACCCAAGCCGCAAGATCGTAATCGGGATGGGGCTTTTCGCCAACACCGAGGCGAATGCGAGGGAAGTCGTCGCGACCGAGCTGATAAATAATATCACCGAGCCCCTTTTGACCGCCCGAGCTTCCTTTTTGACGAATGCGAATTTTGCCCGGCTTTTGCGCAATGTCATCCGAAATGACAACAAGATGAGAAGGGTCGATCTTATAAAAATCCAACGCTTCCTTTACGGCAGTGCCGGAAAGGTTCATAAAGGTTTGGGGTTTAAGGAGCAGAACACGCTGACCTGCAATTTGCCCCTCGCCGCAAAGCGAATGGAACTTTGAGCGGTCGATGCGAATATTCTCTTTTTCCGCAATATAATCCAAGCACAAAAAGCCCGCATTGTGACGGGTGTTAAAATACTTTTTGCCGGGATTCCCAAGCCCTACCACGATCCACGTGATGGGGGAGAGGGGAGTCTCCTCTTTTTTTGCAATCTTTTTGAACAGATCAAAAATATCCGCCATACAAACCTCACATTCCTGCGTTTTACGGGAGAAAACGCAAAAGGGCGCCCGACTCCAAAGGAGTCCGCCGCAATTTTTTCTATCGCAAATATTATACAATACAAAAGTGTTACTGTCAAACAAATTTTGTCCAAAAAGTCGCTTGTTCATAAAATGTTTACAAAAATCGCGCCTTTGGGGGACAAAAAACTGAAAAAAACTATGGAAAAATTGGCAAAGATATGATATAATAGATTGTCAATTTGCAAGATGAGGGCTCGGATATGCCGTCCGGAGCTCTCGTTCATTGTGTCAAAAAATAAATTTATATAAAAAATTGGAGGAATTTGAAAAATGGCAAAGAAGTTTTGTTACCTCTTTTCCGAGGGCAACGCAAACATGCGTGAGATCCTTGGCGGTAAGGGTGCCAACCTTGCGGAAATGACCAACATCGGTCTTCCCGTACCTCAGGGCTTCACTATCTCTACTGAGGCCTGCACACAATACTATGAAGACGGCCGTCAAATCAATGATAGCATCATGGCTGAGATCATGACCTACATTGAAAAGATGGAAGAGATCACCGGCAAAAAGTTCGGCGACCTTGAAAATCCTCTTCTCGTTTCCGTTCGTTCCGGTGCTCGTGCATCCATGCCCGGTATGATGGATACTATCCTCAACCTCGGTCTTAACGAAGAGGTCGTTGAGGTTATGGCAAAGAAGTCCGGCAATGCTCGTTGGGCTTACGACTGCTACCGTAGATTTATCCAAATGTACTCCGACGTCGTTATGGAAGTTGGTAAGAAGTACTTTGAAGAGCTCATCGACAAGATGAAGGAAGAAAAGGGCGTTAAGCTTGACGTTGATCTGACTGCTGACGACCTTAAGGAGCTGGCTAACCAGTTTAAGGCTGAGTACAAGGCAAAGCTTGGCGAAGATTTCCCGAGCGATCCTAAGGTTCAGCTCATCGGCGCAATCAAGGCAGTATTCCGTTCTTGGGATAACCCCCGTGCAAACGTTTACCGTCGTGACAACGATATTCCCTATTCTTGGGGTACCGCTGTAAACGTACAGGCAATGGCATTTGGTAACATGGGTGACAACTGTGGCACCGGTGTTGCATTCACCCGTGACCCCGCTACCGGCGAAAAGAAGCTCATGGGCGAGTTCCTGACCAACGCACAAGGTGAAGACGTTGTTGCAGGTGTTCGTACTCCTATGCCCATCGAAGAAATGGCAAATAAATTCCCTGCAGCCTTCGAGCAATTCAAGAAGGTTTGCGAGATCCTTGAAAACCACTATCACGATATGCAGGATATGGAGTTCACCATTGAAAATGAAAAGCTCTATATGCTCCAAACCCGTAACGGTAAGAGAACTGCTCCCGCAGCTCTCCAAATCGCTGTTGACCTCGTAGCAGAGGGCCACAAGACCAAGGAAGAGGCAGTTCTTATGATCGATCCTCGTAACCTTGATACTCTCCTGCATCCTCAATTCGATGCAAAGGCTCTCAAGGCTGCAAAGCCCATGGGCCGTGGTCTCGGCGCATCTCCCGGAGCAGCATGCGGTCAGGTAGTATTCTCTGCTGAAGACGCTGAAGCTTGGAAGAACGAAGGTAAGAAGGTAGTTCTCGTTCGTCTTGAAACCTCTCCCGAAGATATCACCGGTATGAAGGCTGCTCAGGGTATCCTTACAGTTCGCGGCGGTATGACCTCTCACGCAGCAGTTGTTGCACGTGGTATGGGTAAGTGCTGTGTTTCCGGTTGCGGCGAGATCAACATGGACGAAGAAAACAAGAAGTTCACTCTCGCAGGCAAGACCTACGTTGAAGGTGACTATATCTCTATCGACGGTTCTACCGGTAACATTTACGACGGTCTGATTCCCACCGTTGATGCAGAGATCTCCGGAAACTTCGGCACCATCATGGGATGGGCTGACGAGTTCCGTAAGCTCAAGGTTCGCACCAACGCTGATACTCCCGCAGATGCAAAGAAGGCTCGCGAGCTGGGCGCTGAGGGTATCG
>JBGVQK010000018.1:0-4566 GCA_045127455.1 Eubacteriales bacterium | reverse complement strand
CAACAACATCGATTGGTCGGTCCTCAAGGAAGGTAGCAACGAATACGAAATGATGCGCTACTACCAAGAGCTGATTCGCGTAAGACAAGAGTACGCAATCTTTAGAACGCTGAACACCGCCGTGATCGACAACACCTCCTACGGTGAAGGCAGAGCTGCTATTACGCTTGATAACCATGCAGGCGGTAAGGCACTTATCGTTTCCAACCCCACAGGTGAAGCGATGACCTACAACGTTTCCGGCAACTGGCATATGATCGTAAACGGTGTTGACGTTATGGATGCTCCCGAGGCAGTAACTGGCAGCATCACCATTCCCGCCTACACGGCAGTCGTTTTTGTAAACGACGCATGCCTCAACGGCTAATTGAAACCACACATAAAAATTGGGGCTGTCTCAAATGTAAATATTAGAGCAATTGAGGCAGCCTCTCAGAGAGAGTTTTAAAAGATAAATAAAAAAAGCGAACAAAAAGCCTAAAAAAGAGGCAAAAAAGGCAACGACAAAGGAAGAGGGTCGAAAGATCCTCTTTTTTTGATATAAAAAATAGTTATGGAGAATTAATCAAGCAACCTTGGGGATAAAAAGATCGGTTCCAAAACGACCTGATTTTTGACGGTTATACAGTTTTTGAATATTAAAAGCAAAAGCAAGAAGGAAAAGTTGAGTTTCAACGTCTTTTTTACCACGAACAAGAAAGCGTCTGAATCCCATATCCTGCTTCAGTACGCCAAATGCACCTTTGACCTGTATAGAACGCGTCGGCGATCACTCTCTCAAATCTGCGTAGCGTAAATTATCTCGCTTTCTTGTGTGTTATTTGTGGCAATTTAATTATACAACAAAGCAAACGGATACTCAATACCTTTTTGGTAAAGTGTATCCGTTTTTCTTATTTCGAGGCCTTCTTAATGAGACAGCCCCTTTTATGTTAATTAAGAGCTTCAATATATTGAATAAGCTCGTCAAAGAAGCCGTGAGGATATACTGAAATATCCTTGTTTTCCCTGTTTATAAGGCAATCGGTAAGCAAAAACACCTTCATTCCAAGGCTTTCGGCTATCATATCCTCACCCACGTCGTTACCGACCATAAGGCACTCCTCGGGAACTACACCAAGCTTGCTTATTACCTCTTTATTGTATTCGGGATTGGGTTTGCAATAGTGAGAGTTTTCATAAGTTGTAAAAAGCTCGAAATCCGTGTGGGAGAGCCCTGCCCAGCTGATTCTCTGCTCCGTCGCTGTGGACGGAAACAGAGGATTCGTGGCAAGAGCAACTCTGAAGCCCTTGCGTTTTATGGCTTTTATAACATCAGCGGCTCTCTTGTCGAATCCGCAGGAGGCTTGTACCTTGCAGAAGTCGTTTGCGTAAAACTCGTCGAAATATACTATATCATCACGGGTCTTCTCGCCAAGTAGGGCTGAAAATACGTCCCAAAAGGCTTCTTCGTTAAGCTTGTCTCCGTTATTCTTGACCATTGCCTTGGTTCCTGCCAAAATAGAGGCTATGAGTGAGTCCTTTTCATAACCGTGCGGCGCTAATTTGCGCGCAAGACCTTCAAAGTAGGCCTTCATAAAGTCTTCCTGCTTCATCGGCAGAAGAGTGCCGTCGAGATCGAATAAAACAGTAGTGATTTTCACAAATTATTCTTTATCCTTGATCTTAATTAAACAAACCGCGCTTCTTGCGGGAAGATATATCTGAAGCTTTGCTTTTTTATCGGGATGCTTGGTCGCGGTATAGATATATTCCTTTGAAGCTCTTCCGTAACCGCCGAACTCCTCATCGTCGGTGGAAAGTATTACTTTATACTTACCGGGGGTGGGTACGGTGATCCAATATCCCTCGTAGCTCATCGTGGGGTGGAAATTGAAGGCAAAGACGAGACCGCCTCGCTCGTAATTTATTACCTTGTCGTCGTTGCCGATGAAGAGACATTTAGGCTTCTTTCTGAATATCTTTCTGTCACTCGTCAATGCGACCATAGCTTTATCGAATTCACGAAGATCGCCGTAACGAAGGTTAGGATCGTCGGCGAGATGCCATTGACGGCGGCAGTAGAAATGGCTCCAGCCGTTGCCCTCTCTCGGGAAATCGATCCACTCGGGGTGACCGAATTCGTTGCCCATAAAGTTAAGATATCCCTCACCGCCGAGAGTCATAGTGACCATTCTTATCATTTTGTGGAGCGCCATTCCTCTATCGATCACGGGATCGGGGGTGAATTTGGACATGGAGGTGTACATTTTGCTATCGCAGAGGCGGAACATTATCGTCTTGTCGCCAACCAACGCCTGGTCGTGGGATTCGGCGTATCCGATATACTTTTCCGCGGGTCTTCTTCCCGTCAGCTCGCACCATATCTGCCACATATCCCAGCTTTCGTCGGGAATATTCTTCAAAAGCTTTATCCACATATCGGGAGCGCCCATCGCGAGGCGGTAGTCAAAGCCGATACCGCCCTCAGCTATCGGCAGGCACATTCCGGGCATTGCCGACATATCCTCGGCGATGGTTATGGCTTTCGGATTGACCTCTCTGATCATCTCGTTGGCAAGCTGGAGATAGGTAATTGCCTCGGTGTCGGTATTCAATGAAAAATACTTGGAATAATCGGTAAAGGCGACGCCGAGACCGTGATCGTGGTATATCATTGAAGTCACACCGTCAAATCGGAAGCCGTCGAAGTGATATTCCTCCATCCAGAATTTCAGATTGGAAAGCAGGAAATGAATGACCTCGTTTTTGTTATAATTAAAGAGCTTCGTGCCCCATGCGGGATGGTCGCCTCTATTTCCCTCGTGGAAGAACTGATAGGTGGTACCGTCAAACTCGTTGATGCCCTCGGCGGTGTTCTTAACGGCGTGGGAGTGCACAACGTCAAGCAGAACGGCGATGCCCATTGAATGAGCCGCGTCGATAAGCTCCTTAAGCTGGTTGGGAGTGCCGAATTTCGATGACGCGGCAAAGAATGAAGACACCTGGTAGCCGAAGGAGCCGTAGTAAGGATGCTCCATGATCGCCATTATCTGAATGGTGTTATATCCAAGATCCTTGATTCTCGGAAGGATATTGTCCTTGAATTCAAGATAAGTGCCGAGTCCCTCCTTTTCCTGCGCCATGCCGATATGGCATTCGTAGATATAGAGGTCTTTTTTGGGAGTAAAGCTCTTCTTTTTCCACTTGTATTCCGGCTCATCCACAATTACACCGCACCAGGTGAAGGTAACGGGATCCTGCTCGACTCTTCGGATATAGAGAGGGATCCTCTGCAAAAGCTTTTCGCCGCGGCGGATTATCGCGCTGACGTGACAGCCGTTGTAGAGAGTTTCTCTGCCCTTGACAAATATTTCAAAAACGCCGTTGCCTAGAGGTGTCATACGAAGATCGAGCCATCTCCAATCGACGAAATCGCCCGTGAGATAGACCTCGTCGGCGGCAGGAGCCCACTCACGATATACCCAACCGTCATCTGTTTTGTGAAAACCGAAATAATCGTGACCGTTGGCAAAATCTGAGAGACTTCCCTCTTTTCCGACGAGAGAAAGCTTCTTTTTGGCATAGTTCTCCATACGAAGCTCAATATCCTTTTCAAACTGCAGAAGAAGTGGGTCGTGTTCGAATATCTTATATGACATAACGGCAGTCCTTTCATGTATAATTATATATATATTATAACACGTTTTTATTAATTTTTCAATAAATATGGAAAAATATTAAAAAAGGGACTGTCTCAGTTAGAATGCAGTTAAAAAGCCACATAAAACGAGGAAATCCGTCGATTTTTCGACGGATTTCTTAATTTTAAAGAACAATACTATATTTTTTATTTAATTCTTGTCCTTGCTTTTAAAAGTGGCTTTTGTTCTGCGCTAAATGAGACAGCCCCTTTCTCATTAAAGCGCGCGGACCGACGGCCGCCGTGATCGCCCCACAATGGACACCGAAAAAGCCATGCGCTTAGGCGGCAAAAAGGCGCCGCCTTTTTTTGGCATAGAATAGCCCTCGCTCCATTTTTGAACGAGGGCGTTAAATAAATTGGAATTTGTCAATTACATTGGCATCATAGTATTGATGGCTACCATATCATCATTCTGTTTTTTTAATTCTTCCTGCTCTTCTTTTGTAAGCCCAACTTTTAATCTTTTACCGCGCTCGGAACACTTTTTTGTTTCCTCATCAAACTCTTTATTGCAATGCACACATATTTTTTCATATTCCAAATCTCCTTTGTCAAATTTTTATTTATCAATGAGTTTATTAATACCTTTTTTGAAATTTTCAGCTTAAGATTCAATATAAGGACGAATACGAAGCGTTGCCCCGACGGATTCACAGATTGTTCTGCAAAGCTCCTGCTCTTCCTTTGAGGTAACAACGTCAACGACCGTCATAACAACATCGGGAACGTACTTTGTGCACTCCTTTGTAAATTTCAGCATCGCATCATAAGACTCAATACCGAACTTAGGACGAACCACCTTCAAATACTCTTCCTTATTGGTTGCATTTAAGCTAACGGAAACCGTATCAACGAGACCTTCAAGCTTCGGCGCTGTTGAT
>JBGVQK010000017.1:0-15254 GCA_045127455.1 Eubacteriales bacterium | reverse complement strand
GCACAAAATTGTGCAAAATGTGGCGGAGGGTGTGGGATTCGAACCCACGTGCCCAGAGGGCAAACGGTTTTCAAGACCGCCTCGTTATGACCACTTCGATAACCCTCCGTAGGGTATCTTTAGCGAAATGCTCCGGAATTTGGAGAGAATTTCGCGAGAGAACTATGAAATTTTTGTATGATGGAAAATGCCGAAAACCCTTGATATTACAAGGATTTTGAGGGAACAAAAGGAACAGTTACGCGCGGGTTTTCAAGACCGCCTCGTTATGACCACTTCGATAACCCTCCATAGGTATGATGCACCGTTGTGTATTCCGCCAAAGGCGAAACCACCCTTTGTTTTGCTCTCCTATTTTACCATACTTATTCCCGCTTGTCAAGAGGTTTTTCAAAATGGGGTGTTTTTCTCGTGGGCGAAAAGGGAAGAGGGCAAAAAACAGCGAGAAGCGTTTATGCCTCTCGCTGCTTTTATGTACGCATTATTGCGCGTTGTTATCGTTGGTGTTGTCGTTATTGCTGTTGTTTTCGGTGTTGTTTTGGTTGTTTGCAAAGCCAACAAAGGGGTTGGTTCCGCTTGCTGCCATAGCTTCTTGCTGTGCTTGCGCTTTTGCGCTTCTAACCTTGTTAACAACGTAGCTTCCTGCACCTACTGCGCAAAGCAGAATGGTGATGGCGAGGTCAACAAAGTAGCCAACACCGATCTCGGGATCGGCAAGGAAGAGGTGCGCGTTTCTAACGGCATCAAAAAAGGTGATGGTGTAGTCGATCTCACCGTTCTCGAACCACATCTTGTAAGCTTGAACGATGTCATAAGAAAGACCGCAGTACCACGCGATGACCATAACGACCAAAGCGATTACAACGGCAATGATAATGCCCTTGGTGCTTTCCTTTTTAGCAAAAACGGAATAGCCCTTAATGGCACAAACTGCGGCAACAAGACCGCTGATGCTTGCCATAAAGCCAACGAGGTAGAGGACGAACCAAAGCACGCCGCCTACAAGAGCAAACAAGAATGCACCTACAATACCTGCAAGCACGTTTTCTTGAACGAGTTCATTTTTGTTTTCAATGGTTGGATTGTTCATACTGTCTCCTTTTTATGCAAAGAAATTTGATGCGGCGTCTTTGCTACATCAGTGGTATTATAACACATATGTAGAAGAATGTCAACAAAAATCTCACAACAGTTGTAAAAAAACAAACTCTTTCCGTGCCCCAACTTGACAACGCCGCGCAAATATGCTATAATATACTGAATAACTATGATAGGAAAGGAGCGACACGATGGCAAAGGTCAAATGGCGTGGCGGAGCGATGCTCGCGCCCGTACCCCCCACAATGGTGACCTGCTCGCACGAGGGCAAGGATAACGTATTCACCGTTGCGTGGACGGGCATTACCAACACCATTCCCCCAAAAACCTATATTTCGGTGCGCCCGTCGCGTCACTCTTACGGTCTTATCAAAGAGAGCGGCGAGTTCGCCATCAATCTCACAACCGCCGAGCTTGTTCGCGCCGCCGATTTTTGCGGTGTGCACACGGGGGCAAAGGTTGACAAATTTGAGCGATGTAGACTCTCAAAAGAGCCCGCAAGCGAGATCGGGTGTCCCATTCTTTCGGAGTCCCCCCTTGTTTTGGAGTGTCGTGTGACCGACGTTATTCCGCTCGGCTCGCACGATATGTTCCTTGCCGACATCGTTGCCGTTGACGTTGATGAAGAGCTCATCAATGCCGACGGAAAGCTCCGCTTGGACAAGGCAGGCTTGGTTGCCTATGCACACGGCACCTACTTTGAGCTTGGCAAAAAGATCGGCACCTTCGGCTTCTCGGTCGCCAAAAAGAAAAAGAAGCCGCAGCAAAAGAAAAAATAAAACCTTATCGCCATCTTCGATGGCGTCACCTCATCCGTCATCCGTCGCAAACGACGTCTGCCACCTTCCCCTCAAGGGGAAGGCTAAAAGAAAGTTTGCTAACACAAAAAGCTTTAGATTTTATTGCCAAAATGGTATTTCCAACAAGGCGGCGACCCCAAAGGCTTCCCCTTGAGGGGAAGCTCCCGCGGTACGCGGGTGATGAGGTGACGGATGCGAAGCATCCGTTAAAAATCAAAACAACACCACGCGGAAAAATCCGCAAAAGGAGATAGATTATGCAACTTTACAATTCGCTTACAAGAACAAAAGAAGAGTTTATCCCGAACGAGCCCGGCAAGGTGAGCATGTACACCTGCGGCCCTACGGTTTACCATTTTGCGCACATCGGTAATTTGCGCACCTACATTATGGAAGACATTCTTGACCGCTACTTCCGCTACAACGGCTATGACGTTACGCGTGTTATGAATATCACCGACGTTGGTCACCTGACAAGTGATGCCGACACAGGCGAGGACAAGATGCTCAAGGGCGCAAAGCGCGAGAAGAAGACGGTTATGGAGATCGCGCAATTCTACACCGAAAAATTCTTTGAGGATTGCAAGGCGCTCAACATTCGCCGCCCCGAGGTGGTAGAGCCCGCAACCTCTTGCATTGATGAGTTTATCAAGGTCATCGAGTCGCTCCTCGAAAAAGGCTACGCTTACGAGGCAGGCGGCAACATCTATTTCGATACCTCTAAACTCAACCAATACTACGTGTTCAACAACTTTGAGGAAGAGGACCTCGCAGTCGGTGTTCGCGACGGTGTTGAAGCCGACGGAAACAAAAAGAACAAGGCAGATTTTGTTCTGTGGTTCACAAAATCCAAATTTGACGACCAAGAGCTCAAGTGGAACAGCCCTTGGGGCATCGGCTACCCCGGCTGGCACATTGAGTGCTCCTGCATCAGTATGAAGCATTTGGGCGAGCGTCTTGATGTTCACTGCGGCGGCATTGATAACGCGTTCCCGCACCACACCAACGAGATCGCACAGTCCGAGGCGTTCCTTGGTCACAAATGGTGCAACTATTGGTTCCACGTTCTGCACCTGAACACAAATTCGGGCAAAATGAGCAAATCCAAGGGCGAGTTTTTGACCGTTTCTCTGCTCATCGAAAAGGGCTTTGACCCTATGGTCTATCGCTTCTTCTGCTTGCAGTCTCACTACCGCAAATCTCTTGTATTCTCTTGGGAGAATATGGAGAACGCAAAGGTCGCTTATAACAAGCTCATTGCGCGCATTGCCGCCCTCAAGGACGACGGTGCCGTTGACGAAGCCGCGCTTGCCGAGCTCAAAGCAGGATTTACCAAGGCGCTTGACAACGATCTCAACACGTCCTTGGCGGTAACTGCCGTTTACGACGTGCTCAAGGCAAAGACAAACGACGCCACCAAGAAAGCGGCTCTCGCTGATTTCGACACCGTCCTTTGCCTCAACCTGCTCGAGAACGCCGCAAAGCTGAATGCCGAAAAGGAAGAAAAGGCAGAAGCACCCGTGTGCGACGATCCGTTTGTTGCGGAAATTGAGCGCTTGATTGTTGAAAGAAAAGAAGCCAAGGCAGCAAAGAATTTTGCCGAGGCAGACCGTATTCGTGCATACCTGCTTGAAAAAGGCGTTACCTTAATTGACACCAAGGAAGGGACCACCTACAAAATTGAGGGCTGAGTATGATAGCAAAAGTAAAATCCCTATGTGCCCGACACCGTGAGGTGCTGATGTACCTCATCTTTGGCTTTTTGACAACCGTTGTTGGTTGGAGCGTTTATTACGTTCTTTTGTTTGGCGGTCGCGCCATCTTTGATATTCCCGCAGACGAGACGACGTCTGTGCGTTATCTCGCCCTTTACACGGCGGCACAAATTTTGCAATGGGTGTGCGCAGGCTTGTTTGCGTTTTTCACCAACCGCGCGTGGGTGTTTACCCATGCCGACAAGTCAGTGTCTGTTTGGAAGCAGCTTGTGACCTTTGCGGGCGGACGCATCATCACCCTTGGCATCGACTACGTCATTACCTTTGGCTTGACTCTGGCGCTTGGCGCGCTCATTCCCGCGTGGACGGCAGCCGTTTTGTGGGGCAAGACTTTCAACCTTTGCGAGCTTATTTCAAAGCTCGTGGCATCTGTTGCCGTTATCATTTCTAACTACGTTGTCAGCAAGCTGTTTGTGTTCAAAAATAAAAAAGAACAATAAAAAAAGAGCGCCGCTCCCCATTGAGGAGCGGCGCTTTTTATCTTTGGCGTGTCCTGTAACAACAGCTCTTACCATTTTACAGAGTAATCTTTAAAGAACAGTCGTACCACCCATTTTTTATATTTTCTGGGGTTGCGGCCTACAATTACAGAGCCTACGATTGCCGAGGCAAACAGTAGCAAAAGCACAACCGTGATGGGAATGAGCGGTGCATATTCCTTACGGTGCCACGCGTTGGTCTGATCAAAGCTGAGCAAATAGTTGCTGTGGTGTTCAATTGCGTATACAAAGAAATACGGCTCTTCATCGTCGGGGGAGATTTTCTCGACGTACACAGTTGTCATTGTTTTGCCGTTGCAGATCTGCTCTATGGCACTTGCATCAAATGCATCATCAAAAAAGCGGATTTTATAAATCTCCTCATCCTTCGAGGTCAAAACGATCTCATCCCCCTCATCTGCAAACGAGGAGAACAAAACCTGCTGCTTTACAGTGTTTTCGGGAGAGTACGTAGTTCCAAAAGTGAAGTACAAGGCAAAGATCAAACAAACAATCACTAAAATACCCAAAATAACGTATACCAGCAAAAAGGATTCAGCATCATAAATGTTTCCGTTGAACAAATCAAGCTTCGATCTTTTTGCTTTTGGAATTCCTTGGCCGCTATGCAGCTGCTTATATTTCTTTTTTGCAAAGGCGATAAATGCAAAACCGCCAACGCTAATTCTCTCTACCGAAATTTTGCGCTTGCCAACAAAAAGCACGTCCTCGCTCATATCCTCGCGCAGGTTCGTGATCTCGTCATAGGTGTAGCTTTTTTTGACGCCAAACAGATTTTTGACGGTGAAGCCGTTTTCGTCATAAGTGATCCTGCAATTGAGATATATAAAAAACAGAAAAAGACCGAGTGATGAGAAAGCAAAAAAGATGAGCGGAATCCATATCGACTCGTCAGAGAAGGCGGTTATCAAGGTGGGAATTAAAAAGAGGGTAGCGCAGACCAAGCCGAGAATACCTATAAAGAGGGGGTGGCGAACCTTGCCCTCTTCTGCCTTTTTCGGTTGCCGCAGAAGAGCCAAAACGCCGCCTACGATAACGGGAATCAAAGCGTATGTGAGCGCGTGAACGATATATTTCAAAGCGGTATTCTCCTTTCTTGTTTTATTTCAACAGCATAATAAGCATTGCAATTCCGTAAAGGATAACGAGGTGAGCGGGGTAGAAGATGTAGAACACGTATTTCATTTTTGCGCGTCCGCGCTCGCCGTTGTAAAGGAAGAGGAGCGGCAGGGAGAGCAGCGACCACCATTGCAAGGGCACGAGCGGAGTGGCAAAAAAGCCATAATAAATCGCGCGTATGAGCAGCAAGAGCGATGCACAGCCAACCTTCCAAGGGCGGCTGGGCATAAAATAAACGATAACGGGGAGCAAAATTCCCCAAACACCGTAGTCAATGTCGAAATCTGTTCCCGCAAGGAGAATGGGAAGAATCACCACAAACGCCACCACAAGCAAAAGCGCGCCAATTGCGGCAAGGCGTCCCCAAAGCTTTTTGGCTTTGAAGATCTCATCAATGGCGTAAATGGTGATGATGGAAAGCGAAAAGGTGATGAGAATTCCCTGATAAAGACTCTGCATTGCCACAAGGTAAACAAGCTGAAAGACGATGCCCATACCCGCGATCATACCAAGATATTTGGCGCGATTTTTGGTGTAGCGGCAGCCCTCGGCAA
This sequence comes from Eubacteriales bacterium, assembly GCA_045127455.1. Lineage (GTDB taxonomy): Bacteria > Bacillota > Clostridia > Oscillospirales > CAG-272 > UMGS1865. Next base: position 9,408 of record JBGVQK010000017.1, on the reverse strand, counting down.
TCATATAGGCAAAAATAGGGAAGGCGATTCTGCCGAGAATGCGAAAGATGGGCTCTTCGGGAAAGAAGAGCAGCCCCACGTGGTCAAGGAGCATACTCACCATTGCAATTATTTTGAGTTGATTGTTTGTCAACCCGAATTTTCGTTTTTTTGTTTGGTTCATAACAGTACCTCTCGGTGGGTTTTAGAATGAAATGCAATATCACAATCCGCGCTCGCGCAAATCGCGCACGAGGTCGGTATAAAAGGCGCGCACGTCAAAGTCGCGAAGGTTCTCGCGACTAAGGTCGATCATATCTCCGTGGGAGATGCCGCGCTCGCCGTCGGTGCGCAAAAGGGTGTATTTTTCACCCCACGCAAACGAGCCCTCCCCAACAAGACCGTCGTTGTCGCCGTCAAAGTTTTTCACGTAGCGATAGGAAAGATTGAGCGGGAACTGTCCTTTTCTCGGGTGTCCCATTACCGAGCCGACGCTCTGCGTATAGATCCCATCTGGGAAGGTGAGTATTTCGTTTCGCTTAATGCAAGCCTCTGCCGTCAGATCTTTAACCGCCGCCAAAAAGTCAGGTGTCTCGTCACCCAAGGCAAAAAGCGTTACGTTGTAGGCTTTTGCAACCTTGTTCTTGATCTTTTCGGGAATGGCATAGAGCAGCTTTTCGGCAAACAGGCAGCCTCTGTGCGGTGTGTTGATGGTGGTCAGCGATGCCACGTAGGGGGCGAGCCCAAACTCAGAGATGGCATAGCGGCAATCAAGTCCGCCCTTTGAGTGTGCAATAATGTTGACCTTTTCGCATCCCGAGCGCTCTACGATCAGCTTGATGCGCGCGGTCAGCTCGCGTGCGCTTTCCTTTACGGTCAGAGCCGATTGGTGCTCACCGTAATAAATGGTAGCTCCGTGGAGCTTGAGCGTGCGGGGAACTCTGCCCCAATAATTAAAGAGCTTGTTATCGCGAAAGAACACTCCGTGCACCAGCACAATGGGATATTTGGTTTTGCAGATTTCGGAGAGTGCGGGGTCGTGAGAGATGATCTCTTTTTCAATTTCAAATTCCACCTCACCCGCGGTCACGTCAATGATGCGCGTCAGAATAAAGAGGTTCAGTCCGGGGATCATACCGCACAAGGCACCGATCAGGCGCCACTTGATGCCCATTTGCGTGGACGTGCAGTAAACGCAGGCAATGCCGTTCCAAAACAGCAGAGCGGAAGCCACAATGCAATACACAAGGCTCCAAATAAGATCCATATACGCGTGGGGGATCGTTAAGAACGCCAAAACGACGTGATAGATCAAAGAGGGGATCAGCGAGCACACAAAAATGGCAAGCAGAACCGTGCCGTGGTTGCAAATGCGCAAGCGCAGGCGTTTTGTGCCAACAAGGTGCATACCGGGCGCAATATTCAAAAACAAAAACAGAGGCACAATGCCAATGAGAGTATACGGTGAAGCTTTTACAAGCATATAGCTGTTGAGCAAAACCGCCATTAAAACAAAGTAGATGACGTTTGAGAGCGTTAAGCATTTTTTCATAGCGTGCTCCTTTGTGCCCGAGGGCAGGGTTGTTTGTTGGCTTCATTATACCACAACTTTGCAAAGATTGCAATACTTGCCAAAAACAAAAAGGACACTCGAAAGTGTCCTTTTGTTTTTCAGTTTGTCTTAGGAACGTAGATCACAAAGTGCGAGCCCATTTCATCGGATGCTTTAAAGTTTGTAGGCGCACCCTCAAGTGCTACGTTAAAGCCTGCAAGTGTGTAGTTGCCCCACCAAGCCTCGTCTACAATAACCCCTTCCAAAACGTTGTCGGCTCTTTGCGCGGGGGCAATTCCCATACCCTCAAAGCGCTCGGGGCGGAATTGGTAGCCGTCGTCTATGCGAATGACCGAGCCCACGGGCATTTCGTTTTTGGTGATGAGGCGCGTTGCCATAAAGTTGACAAGGTTATTTTCAACAGAGTTCTTTGCGTTGAGCAACGTGGTGGATTTGCCGCCCGTGGAGTAATAATATGCAAAGAGCGTGTAGCCAAGATCAAGCTTTTCGTATTGCTCGGGGTCAAGACCAAGCCCCGAGAGGTAGGTCTTATCACTCTCGGTCAATGAAAGATCGGGAGCGGAAGCCTTGGGCACGTAGATGCGGAAGCCCCAGGTGTCATCGGACATAACCGTTCTGCCATCGTTTCTGGAAACGTTGAAGGCAACAAAGTTGTATCTGATGTATACCGACGCGTCAACCGTCATATCCTGATCGCTCGGATTGAGACGGGAGAGGGCATTCTTTGTTCCAAGCTTTTGCCAGCCCTCAAGGCGATATTTGTATCCGTCAAGAACGTGGATGATCGAGCCGACGGGCAGGGTTTGAGGGGTGAAGATGGTGGTTGCAAAATATTGCGGGCTGTTGCTCTCGTTCTTTGCAAGCGTTGCTTGCGGGCGGAGATTGGAGAAGTAATATCCCCAATAGGTGATGCCAAGATCGAGGACCGTGTAATCGTCGGGGTTAAGACCGCGCCCCGAAAGGTAAGCTTTGTCATTCTCGGTCATTTCAAGGAGCGGATTCGTTACATCGGGAATAACAGGCTTGGGAGCCGTTACCTTGGAAACGGTGTACGGCTTTCGGATAGCGTTATTGACCGCTTCCTTGATAGCGGGAAGGTGATATGCAACGTCGGGGAAGATCATGGGGACTGCCGTCAGGTCGGTCAAATCTGCGCCCATCAGCTTTTTATACCAAACAAGGGATGCGGTGTATCTGCCAATATCCTCGGAGAGGTGATAGCCGTCGCGTGTGAGCGTGTCACCAAGATAGGACGTGCGCAGGTTTTGAATGGCGGTGCCGCAGGGCAGAATACCGTCAATAGAGGCGTTGGTCTTTACCTTTTCCTTAACCGCGTTAATAATGGCGTTATACATCGTCATTTGGTTTTTGCCGTATTTTGCAAAGTCGCCGTGGGTGGAGTTGGATTGGTAAGCCCAGGTCATATGCCAATAAACCTTGAGGTCGGGGTTGTTTACGGTCTTTCTGGCATAATCCACAACGTATTGCAGGTTGTTATAGGTATCTGCAATGCCGCTGTAGCCGCTTGCCTGCTGAACGGTAACTACGTCCCAATCGGTGTAGGTAAGGCCTGCTTGAATGCTGGCTTGGGTGTTTTTCCAACCGCTGCCCGTGTTGGTGAAAAATGTGTAGGCAACGTCGCCCTTGTCAATGTGGCTCTTGTGCGTATCGATCGAGCAGCCGCCAATATAAAGGTTGCCAAGCACAAAATCGGTGTAGCCCTCGGCAATCAGAATTTCCCAAAGATGCTGCATTGCATCCACACTAAAGCTGTTACCAATGGCAAGAATTTTTTTGGGCATGGGAGCGGGCGTTTCGGGCTCGATCTCCTCGGGTGTGGTCGTTTCCTGTGGCGTCGTCGTCTCGGGAGTCGTTTCCTCAGGGGTGGTTTGTTCGGTCTCTTCGGGTGTCGTCTCCGCGGGAGTCGTTGCGTCGGGGATCGTTTCCTCAGGTGTGGTGGTTTGCGGCTTGCTCGGGGTGCAGGCTGCAAGCAGCATCAGTGCCGCAAGCACGAGCGAAACAAGGGAAATAACCTTTTTCATAAAATTCTCCTTGAACGATATTTGTAAAAGCATTTACGGCTACATTATAGCACAAAAGCAAAAGATTGTCAATAAACGGCGTAGAAAAGAGAACAAAAAGGACGAGATATCTCGCCCTTTTTTGTTTGGTTAATTTGCTTTGGGAACGTAAATGCGCAGGCTGTAAAGATCGGCAGCGGCAATGGCGGTGCCATCCGTTTTGGAAATGTTAAAGCCTATGTAGCTATACTGCTCATAAAGTGTTGCATCAACGGTTAGATCCGCGGTGCTGTTGTCGCGTCGCGCCAAGGAGTTTATTGCGGTCATTGTCTGCCAACCCTCAAGGCGATATCTGTATCCCTCAAGAACGTGGATGATCGAGCCAACGGGCAGCGTTTCGGCGGTAAAGATCTTTGTTGCGCCGTACTTTTTGGAGGTTGCATCACCGGTAAACAGAACGGAAGCACTTTGAGATTTCGAGTTATAGTAAGCCTGCAGTGTGGTGCCGAGATAGAGCAAGCCATAGTCATCGGGGTTCAAGCCAAGCTTTGTAAGATACGCTTTGTCGGCATCGGTCAGCTCGGTCACGTACTCATCAAAGGAGGAATCGGTAACCGCAAGGGGCTTTTCAACAGCGTTGTTTACAGCCTCTTTGATGGCGGGAAGATTGGATGCAATATAGGGGAACGCTTGGGGCACAACGGTCAGGTCGGTCAGGTCTGTTTTCATCAACGTCTTGTACCAAACGAGGGCTGCGGTGTATCTGCCGATGTCGGTGGAAAGATGATAACCGTCACGCGTGAGGGTGTCGCCAAGATAGGACGTGCGCAAATTTTGAATAGCCGTTCCGCTCGGGATCACACCGTCAATGGAGTAGTTGGTAAGAACCTGCTCTTTAACCGTGTTTACAATGGCATTATACATAGTCATTTGATCTTTGCCGTATTTGGAAAAGTCGCTGTGGTTGGAATTGCCTTGATATGCCCAGGTCATATGCCAATAAATTTTGAGGTCGGGATCGTTCATTGTAATTCTCACGTAATCAACAATGCTTTGCAGGTTGCCAAAGGAGTCGGAAATGCCGCTATATCCGCTGGCTTGCTGAATGGTGACTACATCCCAGTCGGTGTATTCAAGACCGTACTGAATGTTTTGCTTGGATGAGCTCCATCCGTGGCCTGTATTGACGTAAAAGTCATAATCGGCGGCACCGTTATCAATGCGCCCCATATGTCCGTCAAGTGTGCAGCCGCCAATATAGAGGTTGCCAAGAACAAAATCGGTGTGGCCTTCACCAACCAAAATTTCTGCCAAATGCTCCATAGCATCAACGCTGAAGCTGTTGCCAATGGCAAGGATCTTTTTGGGAGTAGGCTCGGGAGAGGGAGGAACGTCAACAACAGGGGTGGTCTGCTCGGGCGTTGTTTGTTCGGGCGTTGTTGCCTCGGGTGTGGTTTCTTCGGGAGTCGTTTCCGAGGGAGTGGTTTGCTGTGGCGCGTTTGGCGTGCAAGCGGCAAGCAGCATCAGTGCCGCAAGCAAAAATGCGAGGAAAGAAAACACTTTTTTCATAAAAATTCTCCTTATACCAAAAATTACAAAAGGGGTATATGGGTATTGTATCATAAAGAAAGGCGTTTGTCAATGCCGACAACAAAAAAAGGCATCCGTAGATGCCTTTTTGATGGCTTATTTTTTGAGCGTATCCTCTTGACCGTGGTAGACCACGAATTTGCAAAAGAGGAATTCGAGCACAAAGTTTGCGATCATGGTAATTGCCAAGATCAAAAAGTCGTGCACGCCTGCTGCCTCTGCCAAGCTGCCAAGCCATGTGGAGAGGGGGGTGAAGACCAAATAAAAGCCCAGCACCTTTGCCATGGCAATGGGAATATTAGCAGCAGACTTAAATGTGAACTTGCGGTTGAGTGTAAAGTTCCAAACAATGGAGAGGAGCAAAGAGGTCAGGTAGGGGATCCAATAGGTTTTAATAAAGATCTCCAAAAGGGCAAACGAGCCAACCTGAATCAGCCCTGCCGAAATGGAGAACAGGGTGAATTTTACCACCTGCACGATCTGTTTTTTCTTATCCATAGTCCACTCCTTAAATAGCCATGGTGTAGCAACGGCGGCGCTTGTGCTGTTCCTTATCAAAGTATCTCCACATACCGTGAACCGCTTTGTTTGTTTCCAGCATAGGGCCTGTTTCGCAGCATACCACCTTTTTGTCAATGCACTTACGGGTGAGCGTATCCATCAAAATAGCGGGGACGCCAAACATTTGGTGGCGGGGGTCAACTGCAACAAAATACATCTCCAGCGTATCGTTGTGCAGCTTTAACGCCTTGAGCATATGCACGATGCCAAAGGGGAACATCTTGCCGCCCGCTTTTTTGAATGCCTTTGCAAGAGAGGGAACCATAACGCCAAACGCTACGATGTGACCTTCCTTATCCTTAACCGAGCAGATGTAATCGAGGTCGACCAAGGGGATGTAATTGTCGATCATGTTTTTAATGACCTCGTCGGTGAGCGGAACGGTGCCGTAGAGGATAGCCTCGGCTTCATCAACGACCTTGAAAGCCTCAAAAGCGTCGTTATACAAAACCTTTCTATCGGTGTAGGTAACGGCGGTGTATTTGCCGCTATCGAGGAGACGTTGCGAAAGCTTTTGAATGCGTGGATGCACCTCTTTGGGGCAGGCGATCTTATATTCGATCCAGTCGATGGATTTGGAAAGCCCCAAACGCTCCATGTGATCCATATAGTAGGGATGGTTATAGAACGTGACAGACATATTCAACTGATCAAATCCCTCAACAAGCATACCTTGATGGTCGGTATCGTTAAAGCCCATCGGCCCCATAATTTCGCCAAAGCCGCGCTCACGTCCCCAAGCGATAACCGCATCGAGCAGCGCTTTTGAGACCTCGTAATCGTCAATAAAGTCAAAGCGCGTGTAACGAATGGTGTTTTGCTTCCATTTTTCGTTATACGCGTGGTTGATCAGCCCCGCAATTCTGCCAACGATCTCGCCGTCGCGGTACGCCAAAAACAGACGCGTCTCGCAGAACGCATAGGAAGGATTTTTCTCCTTTGTGAATGTATCTATTTCATCTTCTCTCAAAAACGGGACGAAAAATTCATTTTTGCGGTACAGCTTATTGGGGAACTCGACCCAATGTACCAAGTCCTTTTTCGTCAGCACTTCTTTAATGGTAATACTCATAAAATTCTCCTGTTCTTTTATTAAGAGTGATAGGTGCGACGGCTCATTATACCATATTTCTCGGGATTTGTCAACATTTTTTGACACAGAGGGCTTTTTGGCAAATATTGGGCAGGGCGGAGAGGGGAGAAAAACAACGAGAGGCGCTCCGCAGAACGCCTCTCATTATATGCAAAGTTGCATTATTCAATTTCCCGTCCGTAGTGATTTTTAAATAATCTTTTTGTTTTTCGGGTCTTGGAAATATCCCCCGTCATAAAGAAAAGACGCTTTTGAGCGGGGTAGTTGATATGATAATGGGGCGCTGCGTCGCCTCGGGTTAACCATCCACCAAACAACGTAATGTTGTTGATATAGATCCACCTGATCTCTTCTTTTTGCCCCCAAAGATAAACGATCTCAATTTCTTTATTTGTAAAAACATAATACATGGGGGAAGTGAGAAAGACGAACAGCGAGATCAATACAAAAATTGCAGATACGATCGCTCCACCGACTGCGCCCTCACCAATATATAGTATGCAAAGAAGAAGAGACACAACAAACCCCATAATAGGAAGCCACAGATGTGTATTGATGGCAATTTCTTTTTTTCTGCGCATATTGTCACCGCCTTTCGTTGTTATTATAGCATAAAACGGAAGATATTGCAAGGGGAAAAGTAACATAGCTGGATTTTCGCCTTTGGCGAAGACTCGCTCGCCCTGCGCCTGGTGAATGTCTCGCTACGCGAGCCGCTCCCCGATCTTCGGGCGGCGAGACCGAACCAGCATCCCGCGCCTGCGGCGCGGGTCAGGTTCGAAGAGCTACCCCAGCCAACACAAAGGGCACGCATAACGCGTGCCCTTTGTGTTGGCTGGGGTAGCTGGTTTCGAACCAGCGAAAATGCCAGAGTCAAAGTCTGGTGCCTTACCGCTTGGCTATACCCCAATATTTGATTGACCTTTGGTATTATATCACATTTTATCCCCCGTGTCAAGAACTTTTTTTGCATTTTTGCAATCTTTTTGCCCTCTTTTTTGAGGATTGTTGAGATTTTACATCTTTTTTGTTTTCAAACCGCAAAATTTAGGTAAATTTTTTTTAGCGCTTGGTCTTGCTATTTTGTCCCGAATGGTGTATTATTATAATAGATAAATTTTTTGTGAGGTGTCATTTATGAAAAAAAGTGTACAAGATATTTTGACAATGATCCGCGAGAACGGTATTCAGATGGTCGACTTTAAAATGGTTGACATCAACGGTCAATATCGCCACGTCACCATTCCTGCAGGAAACTTCTCCGAGGAAACGATGACAAGCGGCATCGGCTTTGATGCCTCCAACTACGGCTATGCGGTTGTGGAAAAGAGCGATATGGTATTCATCCCCGATCCCGACACCGCGCTCATCGACCCCTTCTGCTCCATTCCCACGCTCTCTATGACGGGTAACGCAATGATCATCGACAGCCCCGAGAACCGTCCTCTGCCGCAATACCCCCGCAACATCGTTAAGGCAGCAGAACAGTATATGAAGGATTGCGGCGTGGCAGACACGATGCTCATTCTCCCCGAATTTGAATTTTATCTTTTTGATAACGTTGGTTGGGAAGTGCAATCCAACAGCATCAGCGCGCAGGTCGACGCACGCCAATCCTATTGGAACAGTGCCGTTGCAGGCGATGGTGTTATCGTTCCCAAGCAAAAGAACTACCACATTGCAAAGCCCTTTGACGTTGCCTACGAGTGCCGCAGCGAAATGTGCTTGCACATGAAGGATGCAGGCATCGAGATCAACTATCACCATCCCGAGGTAGCGGCTTCGGGTCAGTTCGAGATCGAGCCTCAGCTTGGCAAAATGTCCGAAATGGCAGATGCTACCATGATGATCAAATATATCATCCACAACACCGCCCTCAAGCATGGCAAGTCGGCAACCTTTATGCCCAAGCCCATCTACGGTGAGGCAGGCAGCGGTATGCACGTTCATATGCTTCTCTTGAAGGACGGACAACCCGTTTTCTCAGACGACAACGGCTACGCGCACCTGAGCCGCGAGGCGCACTATTTTATGGGTGGACTTCTCAAGCACATTCATTCTTTGTGCGCGCTCACCAATCCCAGCACCAACTCCTTCAAGCGTTTGGTACCCGGCTTTGAGGCGCCCGTAACGGTAGGATACGCAACCTCTAACCGCTCGGCGGTCATTCGTATTCCCGCCTACGCAAAAGCGCCCAACAAGCGCCGCTTTGAGCTTCGCAACCCCGATGCTACCTGCAACCCCTATTTCTGCTATGCGGCAATCCTGATGGCAGGTCTTGACGGCATCAAGAACAAGATCGATCCTCACGAAAACGGCTGGGGACCCTACGACTGCAACCTTTACCATCTGCCCGAAGAAGAAAAGGCAAAGCTGCAAGGCTTGCCTACCTCTCTTGACGAGGCGCTCACCGCTCTGGAAGCCGACCACGACTACCTGACCGCCGGTGGCGTTTTCCCCGAGGAGCTTATCAAGAACTTTATCAAATCCAAGCGCGAGGAGTGCCGCCGTATGGCTGCCATCCCTCACCCCGCTGAGTTTGAACAATATTATAATCTGTAAAAGGACGCGGGGACGCGTTTGTGGGGGAA
>JBGVQK010000016.1:0-7111 GCA_045127455.1 Eubacteriales bacterium | reverse complement strand
GATAGCTCCATGCCGACAGCGCAAAGCTACGGCGTGCACTACTTCGGTGAAACGGGTGCTTGTAACGTCAGCAGATACCTGCTCAAGAAAACGGCTCCCGCAACATATATATTCTTCACAAGAGACCATAGCCTGCGCGCAACCGCAAGCACCTTCTCAAGAGGCACGCTTATCACCTTTGCAAGCATAGGACTTCTTGGCGGTATTGTGATCGGTAGTCTTGGCGTGATCGGAGCGGGCAATCTGAAAAAGAAAAAAGAAGAGTCCGCATCGGCGGACACGGAATAAGAGGAGGAAACCTTATGAAATTTTCAACCAAGTTAATCAGCATGATACTGGCGCTGTTGATGTTGGTCACGGGTCTTCCGATCACTGCGTTTGCGGCTACGGAGAAGACTTACATCAAAGAAGTGCGTATCAGCACCGCAGCTGACGAGGCTACGGCAAAGCAATGGCTGATAGAAAACGGCTATCAGGTACTTGACGTCAACCTCAATCAGAATTCAAACGGTGATGCCGTTTATATGGGCTATATTACAACAACAAATCCCGATGAAGCGATCACCGATATGGCGGTCATGCAGATGGACGGCGGTTACTCGTTTTCTCAGTTTGAGGCAGCGTTGCGCCAGCAAGAGGAAAACGTGAACGACGCACTTCGTGCTATCGAAGAAACTATTCGTGAAGCACGTCAGAAGTATGCTGCGGGCAACGAAAATGCAAAGGGTGCTTATCAGGTTTTGAATTACTTCAAAGAAGATGATTCCGGCAAGCTTATCGGTGATTATCTGCTCGCAGATGTGATAGATCCAAAGGATCTTTCCAAGGTGATGATGCAAAGCAATTCCGACTTTTCCGTGTTGCTGTATTCGATGCTGGCTTGGGCTTGTACGGATATCGGTGAGAACGAAAACTGGATGGCAAAGCTCGAAACCCAAGACCCTTACGCTGAATACGACGATGCTTATTACAGAGATCTTGCGCTTAGCATATTGGACGATTACGAAACTATTTATGAATCGCTTGTATCGTTTGAGGCATATTTCGGATGCGATGCTTTCGATATTAAAAACCTTACCGACGAAGAGTTGGAGGCATTTGCAGCGGATGTCTCGGAAGAGCAGATAAATGATTTCGGACTGTACGTTGCATTGTCCCTTTATGATTATGCCGGAAAGCCCTTGGTGGAATTCTTTAAGAACGATCCTAATGAGATAGCCATTGAGGATCTTTACCCCATTCTTGATGCAATGAGCGAGGGACAAAGACATATCGTGGATTTCGTTGGTCTCAACACTCTGATATTCTACGCACAAAACGACGCTGAAAGTGCTAAGACGTATATTGATACCTGTATCTCGGACTTTTTGGCTTACGAGATATATGACCCAATTTCGATTTACACAGGCGTTGACCGTTCAATATTTACAGACGGAGGTGTTGCTTTAACCTCTGCCTCGCTGAGAGAATCTGCATCTACCGGTGATTCCGGATGGTACAACGAAGAAAACATTGATGACGCGCTTGCCGGTATTTTGCACGTTGTTGCAGGCGGCGCGGTGATAACTGCTGTTGCGGTTCCGATTTATGCTTCGAAGACCTGGGCGGTAGAGGTGGCAAGTGCCGCTGCAATGAAAGAAGAAGGCAGATTGTTCGGTATTTTCAGCGATCTTTATAGACAGGATCTCGAGAAAAAAACGATGTTCAAAGAAGTTATAGAAGAGCTTCAATGGAATTATGGTGTTACCAGTGAGAAGGAACTTCAAATATTGGCGCAAACAACCCATCCTGAGCTTGCTCCTAATCTTCATGAAATCAGTGAACGCAGATTGATCCATGAGAATTACGTAGAAGGTCAGATATCGAAGAACAACAAGCTTATTGATAAAAAATACGACGAGGTGTTTGAATCTGTTATGAAGAAAGCAAAGCAGATAGCTGTGGTAGCACTCGGCGTTTCTTTGGTAGCAGAGGCAATCGTTATAGGTGTAAAGCTGTATAACTACTATCATCCCGAATATTCTGTTATTCCGAGAATTATTGTCGATAACGTTGTAACAGATACGGAGAGTTATTACGTAAGGTATTATGCAACGACCGACCAAAGCGGAGAATACGCAGACCTGAACGCTTGGAAGGGACAGAGATGGAATGCTCTGTATACTACAAAAGATAAGGATGCAGGCGATCCCATCCTTGCATCCGGTCTTACGGCTCAGGTAAAGGATAGCTCCATGCCGACCGCGCAAAGCTACGCTGTTCACTACTTCGGCGAGACGGGTGCGTGCAACGTCAGCAGATATCTGCTCAAGAAAACGTCTCCCGCAACATATATGTTCTTCACAAGAGACCATAGCCTGCGCGCAACCGCAAGCACCTTCTCAAGAGGTACGGTTATCACCTTTGCAAGCATCGGTGTTCTTTGCGGTATTGTGATCGGTAGCCTTGGCGCGATCGGCTCGGGCAAGCTGAAAAAGAAGAAAAAGGAAGATTGTCCGGTGGATTCTAACGAGTGACAAAACGGTTATGCCATCGGGCGTGAACAAAGGATGTTATAGCTATATTCAATAAAATCTACGAAATTCTCATAGCCGGTGGAGCTTGGCTGATGATTTTGGAAGGACTTTGGGCAACCGTTCAGATTTCCTTTTTCGCCCTCGTTTTAGGCACGCTCCTCGGAGCAGGGGTTTGTGCTATGAGAAGAAGCAAACACAAAATCTTAAAAATCCCTGCATCCATCTACATAGCGGTGCTTCGTGGCTCACCCGTATTGATGCTACTTAAGCAATTTTGCACTTTGCATTTTATTTAGGAGTATTATGAAAAGAAAATTTTTAAGTATCGTTTTGTGTCTTTCGATGCTTCTATCGCTTCTGACACTTGCATCATGTTCGGACAAAAACAATCCTCCCGATGGCTCGGGAACAAATCCCCCTGCGGCAGGAGCAGAGTCTATTGCGATCCTCTATGAAAACGACGTGCATTGCGCGGTGGACGGATATTCCAAGCTTGCGGCGATGAAAGCCGAGCTGAAAGGGGTCTATGACCACGTGGGCGTTGTTTCCTCGGGTGACTTTGTGCAGGGCGGCACTTTGGGTGCTGTTTCCAAGGGTGAGTACATCATAAACCTTATGAACAAGGTGGGCTATGATGCCATCGCGCTCGGCAACCACGAATTTGACTATCAACTTGCGCGTCTTGTGGAGCTGAACAACCTCTCAAACACCAAGTTCCTCTCCTGTAACTTTGCTAAGGTAGGCGAGGACAAGTCATATTTTGATTCCTATACCATCGTATCCTACGGTGACGTGGAGATTGCTTATATCGGTATCACCACACCCTCTACCATCAGCTCGTCAAATCCCGCGCAGTTCAAAAATGAGAACGGCGAGATCATCTATACCTTCAACGAAGCGGAAATGTATAATCTCGTTCAAGCAAACATTGATGCTGCCGAGAAAGCAGGCGCGGATTACGTGATCGCGCTCTCGCATGTTGGCTATGACGAGTCAGATGAGTTGTTTGATATCACCGATATCATCGAAAATACCGACGGATTTGATGTAGTTCTCGATGCACACGCGCATCTTGTCATCGAAAACAAAACCATCAAAGACAAGAGTGGCGACGACGTTCTGCTTTCCTCTACGGGAACGAAATTTGAGTACATCGGCAAGCTCACCATCACCGAGGACGGACTTGATACCGAGCTTGTGGAAACCGCTACATACGAAAAGACCGATGCGACCGTGGATGCGTACCTTGCTGAGATCAATGAGAGCTACGCAGAGCTTGGCAACCGTGTGATCGGTCAAAGCACGGTCACGCTGAACGACTACGACGGCGATACTCGTCTTGTCAGAAACAGCGAAACCGCACTCGGCAATCTTTGCTCGGATGCGCTTCGTGTGATGACGGGAGCTGACGTGTCCTTTGTCAACGGCGGCGGTTTGCGCGCACCTATCGAAGCAGGCGAGGTTACCTTCAACGATATTTTCTCGGTGTTCCCGTATAACAATCAAGTCGTAACGGTAGAGATCACGGGTCAAATGCTTCTCGATATGCTTGAAATGGGCGTGATGAATTACCCGGAGGAAAACGGCTCATTCCCAAGTATGTCGGGCGTGACCTTCTCGCTGAATACAGCGATCCCCACCTCCGTCAAGACCGATGAAAACGGCTTCTTCATGGGCGTGGACGGTGAATACCGTGTGTACGGTGTCAAGGTGCTCGATAAGGAAAGCGGCGAATACCGTGACCTTGATCTTAACAAGAAATACGTTCTCGCAGGCTTCAACTATCATTTGCTCTCGCAAGGCGACGGAATGGCAATGTTCAAGGATGCCAAGCTCATTGATGCCGAGGGAACGCTTGACATCGAGCTTCTTGAAAATTACATTGTAGATCACCTCGGCGGCACCATTGGCGAGGAGTATGCCGAGCCGCAAGGAAGAATTACCTTTACCGAGGGATATGCTCAATAAATACACGAAACTATAAGTAAGCAGGCGAAATATGAGGCAGGTATTAATCATCAATCAAAAAAATGAGGAAGCGGAGCAAATAGCAAAAAACCTCGGAGAAACCCAAGCGGAAATCACTTGTGTTTCTTCTATAGGAAACCGTCATTATGTTGCTATGCAAAGCTTTATGTATCCATATTCGAAATCTCTTATATATGGAGAAAGCGAAGAACGAGCAAGGCGAGCAATTATAAAAAAGGATATTATGGCGCAATTAAGTTCTAAACTTTCTTCTAATTCATCAATGCCAACAGTTCAGCGAAAGATCAAAAACAAAAGAAGCGGTCAGGAGTAATCTTGACCGCTTCATAATAATTACTTAGTTCTTGAAACAAGATAATCAAAGGTTTGAGCCGCTTTTCTGTCTGTGCTCTCCAAAGCGTGAACATAAATATTGGTAGTGTCGATATCTGCGTGTCCAAGACGAGTGGAAACGGTTTTAATATCGCAACCATTAGCAAGAAGCATCGTTGCCGAGGTATGCCTCAATCCGTGAAATTTTAGGTGTCGGATGCCGTGACGTTTCAAGAAGTGGGAAAATTGTTTAGTAGGTGTTTGAGGGATCATTACATATCCATCCTCTTCCGTAAATACATAATCAAGATTTTTCCACGCATCTCCGAGAAATGATATATGTCTATCCTGTTGAGCACGGTATGCCACCAGTGTCTTACATAATTGCTCCGGAATAGAAATCGTGCGTATGCCGTATTTGGACTTAGGCTCTTTTTCTTGTGCTTTTCCATCCTTGGGCTTGTAGATGCTTCTCTTGACGTGAATCTTTTGATTCTGGAAATCTATATCACCCCATTTGAGCCCCACAATCTCACCTCGTCGCATACCGGTAAAGATTGCAACCTCTACGAGAGTTCTAATGTTAATAGGCTCGCTTTCCAGAGCTTTCAATATTTCGCTAACTTCTTCTACCGTATAGACTTCAAGCTCGGTTGACGCTTCTTTGGGAAATTCAATCTTTCGAGAAGCGCCCACATCATCATCGATAAAATCCAATTTGTAAGCCAATGTCAAAATCGAACGCAATACTGTCGTATATCTTCTGACGGTAGTAGCACTGATGCCGCCTTCGACACCATCATTTCGCTTCTTTTCCGTTGCGAGATAGTGAATGAATTGTTGAACGTGATAGGTTTTGATGTCCCGCAATTTCATCGTTCCAAACATAGGCAGTAGCTCTGTTCGGATGATCATCTCGTAAAAGATGTAGGTGGTAGGGGAAAGGGAAGTCTTTTTTTGCTCAAGATGCTTAACACAAAATTCCGAAAAGGTAATCTTGTCAAAATTTACACCTTTTCCCCCAGATTTGACCTCTAATTCAAATTCAGCGACAAATTGATCGATTTCTTTGTTTAATCGCTGGTATGAAAGATTGGGCTTAGAGGGTTTGAATGTTTTTGATCGGGTGATTTGCTTGCCCGAACCGTCAAGACCGCAGGATACTCGAATAAGAAAGGTTCCGTTGGATTTTGGGATTACGCTTGCCATGTTTTTTCCTCCTTAATAGGGTAAATTATGCACTCAGATAAAATTCAAAATGGCACTTTCATCCGAGCGTAGAGCCCGAAACCTCTACTCACTTTTGAAATGAGCTTTTTGGAGGTATGCACCAAAGTATGCACAAAACCGCAAAAGTAGCAAAAAAACGGTTGAGAACAGAACGACAAAAAAAGAAAATTCCGCACCCGAAAAGTGCGGAAAACCCTTGTAAAATAAAGAAAAACGAGCAACCTAAGCTACTCGTTTTCTTGGTCTGAGTGACAAGACTTGAACTTGCGGCCTCTACCACCCCAATTTTTTCAAATTATTGAACCGAGGGCATTTACCGTAGGTGGCCGAGTCCGCAAGCTCAAGTGTTGTCCCTCCTAGCCATACGCCACTAAGAGGCGGCACTCTATGAACCATTTTTCTATACATTCAGCACAGAAAACGGTCGGCCGAAGACCTCCTAAAACCTTATATGGCTCTATGGTCGTGCGGCAGAGGTGTGTAGCAATTCGAGAAGCCTTGTGTAGCACTCCCTGAGACAGTACCAAAAGTGTCGCCCTGACATCAGGGCTGCGTTACACCAGAGGTCTGTCGGTCGGTCTTGCGGTGCGTTACGAGGAGTTCGGTCGTCGGCAGCTGACGGTCAGTTGCGTAGCAATTTGTGTAGCAGTCGCCGAAAAACTGCGTAACAGGATAAGAAAAAAGCATTGAAAAACGTAGTGTTTTCAATGCTTTTTTGCCTACCTGAATGATTATTGATACAGTAGAAAAGCGGTACTCTAATGTTATCAATTTCCTTGCACCATAGTTTGATTACACGATAAAATTAACAGAACTAAACGCCTTCTTCTTTGCTACAAAAACACGTTCATAAAAAAGTATCAATTCGTTTCTCTACCAATACATTATAGCAGCCAAGTCGAGGTCTAAAATAGGCCTTGACTTTTTTTCGTTTTAGAGTGATATATATGGCGGAGGTGAACGAATTGAATAAAAATCCAACGAAAACAGAAGTTCAATATGAACTGGCAAAACTGATCCTTCTAAACCTGATAGCAGAAGGAGTAATTACGCATCAAGAGTTT
>JBGVQK010000015.1:0-2820 GCA_045127455.1 Eubacteriales bacterium | reverse complement strand
GCCGCAGGTTCGAATCCTGTCACTCCGACCATATCGAGTGTTCATAGCCAAAGTGATGAACGCTCGATATTTTTTTTGCCCATATTGGATTGCTTGGAGCAGGGATTCTACTCTTTTTGTTATCAGTAAAAACGTTAATTTCTTCATTCTATGCCTCCTTATTTATCCTCGCAAGAAACTGTAAACGTAACGGTATCGGAATATTTTCCTACATATGCGGCATTCCCATCGTCCAATGTAATGGGAATGAAAAGCTCGGTCAAATAGGGGCGATCAAAATAACTGCCAATAATTTTTCATTTTCCTTTGCAAAATGATAATTTATTATTGCAAATACTCAATGTTTGTGCTATAATATGCGAACGTGACTTTAAAAATTAGGATCAGGTATAATATGAACAAATATCGCTCTCATTACATAAAAAATCTTCTTATCCCCTGTCTTGTGTTTTCTATCATCACGGGAGTTGTTTCATCGCTCTTTGTCGTTGTCTTCAAAATTGCCTCAAGCTATGTTGTGGAATTATCCGAAAGACTATATGAAAAGGTACAGCTTGAGCCACGGTTTCTCCCCTTGCTGATTGCCGGCGCTCTTCTTATGGGATTCATCGCAAGCCTTATAATAACATTCTCACACAGTTGTCGCGGAGGGGGCATCCCCACGTCGATTGCGGCAATACGCGGAATCGTAAATTTCAACTGGGTAAAAAGCATTTTCTTTCTTCCTATTTCTGCATTGATCACGTTTCTTGTCGGTGTTCCGCTTGGAACGGAAGGACCTTGTGTGCAGATGGGTACCGCGATCGGTGACGGCGTTATTCAAGTTGTCGGCAGAAAAAAGCACCGAGGATGGCGACGTTATATGATGGTCGGCGGTGCTGCTTCTGGCTTTGCATTGGCAACGGGATCACCCATAACCGCGGTAATGTTTTCGATGGAAGAATTACACAAGACTTTTTCTCCGCTTCTTTTTTCGGTCGTTTCCGTCTCTGTTATTGTCAGCCAATTGATGTCACATCTATTAGCTGCTTTTGGTATGGAATCTGCCGCTCTTTTTGAAACGAGCCTTCTCCCCACACTCTCTCTCAATCTGATCTACATACCTATAATTATCGGACTCTTGTGCGGTGTATGCTCAATACTCTTTATCAAGCTCTATAATCTCGTAGATATTTTTGCAAGAAAAAAGCTTAAATCCCTTTCTGTAAAGGTCAAGCTTCCTGTTATTTTTGCGCTTGTCTCCCTTGTGGGCTTCTTCTTCTCGAAAATACTCGGATCAGGACACCATCTTATAGAGCATCTTATCGGCGAACATCGCCTTGAGACGGAAAACGTCTGGTATCTTCTCATCAGCTTTTTCATCATACGCGCTATTTTTATGATGGTATCAAATACTGCCGGAGTTACGGGCGGTATTTTCCTTCCCACGCTTGCCTTTGGTGCTATTTTGGGCACGATTTGCGCCGAGCTGTTTATAGCGCTCAACTTTATAAGTGAAGAATACTACGCTCTTTTGGTTGTCATCGGTATGGTGTCGTTTTTAGGAGCATCTATGCGTATTCCTGTGACTGCATGCCTGTTCGCATTTGAAGCGCTCGGCGGTTTTAATAATATTCTTTTGTTAACCGCCGCTGTTACGGCTGCATTTATTATGGTTGAGGTATCCGGCCTCTCCGACTTTACAAGCACGGTCATCAAATCAAAAGCGTATGCGATCCATAAGGGAAAAATACCTCATGTTATCGAGGTACCGCTGACTGTATACAAAGGATCCTTCGTAATCGACAAGGACATCCGTGACATTCTTTGGCCCGCTTCCTGCACTATGCTGTCAATAGAAAGAGGGCCAAACAAAACAAACAAGATAGGAATTGCCGAGGGGGATATCCTTACCGTACATTATACGACCTATGATCCCGTGGCAACCGCTAACGAATTTGAAGTGCTGGTCGGAGACCAATGCGAAGAAATTGACAAAATCATGCGTCTCGAATAGAATCCGGCTTTAACTTCAACTTTTGATTAGTTTCGTCGTGAACACTCGCATCATTTTGGCTCTGAAAAGCAATTTTCAGAGCCTTTTTTCTTTGCTTACTGCACCTCAATTTTTGAGGGCTGACCATCGGTCAGCCCTCTTTCGTTATGCCTGTTTTGCCTTTTTCTTTTCGGCTGCGATTTCGGCTTTCATGGTTTTGATCAGCTCGGCGAGCTTTTCCTCGCATTCCTCTCGTGTCTTGGCGTACACGTTCTTGGATATGCGTTTGCCGTTGACTCTTGGCGTGAACCGCCCCTCGTAGAGGTGGTCATTTATCATAGTGACGCATCCTGTGCCGGGCTTGCGAATCTTGCCCTTGTATGGCTCAAATTCCTTCTCAGGCGTGGCTTTCGTGGGGGTGGGTTCACTTGCCTTGGGTGGTTCCGGTTCGGGCATCTGTGCGTCTGTACCGCCGATTTCTCGGTCGATCCTCACGGCTGCTTGCTGTTGCATGGTGTCGGTGATATGGCTGTAGATGTTGAGCGTGGTCTCGGCGCTGATGTGGCCTATCATAGCGGAGAGCGTTTTGATATCCATGCCGTTTTCAAGCGCCATGGTAGCGAAGGTGTGGCGCAGATCGTGGAAACGTACCTTCTTGCACTGCGCTCGCTTCAGTATCTTTTGGAATTTTCCGTAGATCGAGTCGGGATTCCTCGGCTCACCTTCCTTGACGGGCGATGGGAACACCCACTCACAAGTGGCATTTTTCTTATGCTCGGCAAGAATATCCAACATATCGGGTGGCAGAAGGATGGTGCGGATTGAGGACTTGGTCTTGGGCTTTG